>JAYKHF010000066.1:0-4103 GCA_035285305.1 Leptolyngbya sp. | reverse complement strand
TCAGTAGATCACAAACTCGCTCTATTGCCCTGATTTGGCCCTCACCCTAAATCCCTCTCCCAACGTGGGAGAGGGACTTTGAGCACTTTTCTAGCTCTCCTCTCCCGACCGGGAGAGGGGCTGGGGGTGAGGGCCAAGCCCATACGAAGAGACATCTTTGTGATCTACTGAGTCTACTTGGCCTCCATCCAGTTGGGGCCAGCGTGAGCCTCCACCTTGAGGGGCACCTTGAGGGAAACGGCGGATTCCATCACAGCGGCAATTTGGGGTTGCAGGTCGTCCCATTCCTCGGGGGGGATTTCAAACACCAATTCGTCGTGAACTTGCAGCAGCAAATTGGCCTGGTAGTGCTTGAGGAGTTCGTGCAGGCGAATCATCGCAATTTTGATGATGTCGGCACTGCTGCCCTGGATGGGGGCATTGGCGGCGGCGCGGAGCAGTCCGGCCTCGTAGCCGTTGGTGCGCAGTTTGCCAAGGTCGATGGTGGCGGGGTCGGTGCCATGGAGAGACCGCAGTTTACCATCCGTGAAATTGAAGTAGCGCCGCCGCCCAAAAATCGTTTTCACATAGCCCTTAGCGATGGCTTCTCGCTGCATCTGTTGCAGGTATTCAAACACCTGGGGATAGCGTTCGTAATAGCGGTCGATAAAGGTTTTGGCCTCAGTGCGACTCACCCCAGCCTCGCGGGCAAAACGGGACGCGCCCATGCCGTAGATCACCCCAAAGTTAATGATTTTTCCGAGGCGGCGTTCTTCGGTGGAAATATCGTCTTTTTCCAGCAACAATTTGGCGGTGAGGGCGTGAACATCGTCATTCTGGTTATAGGCTTCGACCAGGACAGGCTCGTCGCTGAGGTGGGCCAGAATCCGTAGCTCGATTTGGGAATAATCCGCCGCCGCCAATAGCCACCCCTGGGCGGGAAGAAACGCCGCCCGAATTTGCCGACTAAAGGCCGTCCGAATGGGAATATTTTGTAGATTAGGATTCGAGGATGACAGCCGTCCCGTGGCCGTTACCGCTTGGTTAAAGTCAGTATGTACCCGGTGGGTATCAGGCCGAATCAGCGCCGGTAGCGCATCGACATAGGTGGATTTGAGCTTTGATAGGGTGCGGTGTTCTACCACCAAATCCACCACAGCATGGTCGCCCTGGAGTTTTTCCAAGGTCGCGGCGTCGGTGGAATAGCCGCCGGATTTATTGCGGCGAGATTTTTTCCGGTCTAGCCCTAACTTTTCAAAGAAGAGCTCACTCAGTTGTTTCGGAGAGGCGAGATTAAAGGTTTCTCCGGCGGCTTCGTAGGCGTTCTTTTCGATCTGATTCAGGTCGGTTTCTAGCTTTTTAGAAAATGTGGATAGATACTCGGCATCCACCCGTACACCAATGGTTTCCATCGCCGCCAGGACGGGTTCTAGGGGAAGTTCAATCCCTGAAAATAACCCGTAGAGTTGAGGATCTTCCGCCAGTTCTGCCCGGAGTTTAGGGGCTAGCAAGTAGGTGGTGTGGACATCGGCCCCACAGTAGTCCGCAACCGCAGGGATAGCGATATCTGCAATGGTTTTTCCCTTGGGTACGAGATCCCCATAACTCTGGGCCACTAGGTTAAGGTAGCGCAGGCTGAGATCCGTTAAGTTGTGACTCGATTCTGGGTTTAAGACATAGCTGGCCAGCATCGTGTCAAAGGTCACTCCCGCCAGTGAGATGCCCTGATTTTGCAGCACTAAACGGTCGTACTTGGCATTTTGGAGCACCTTCGGGAATTCGGCACGTTCTAAAATCGGACGCAGGGCTTCTCGGACGGTTTCTAGGGGTAATTGATCGCCCTCAGTATGCCCCACGGGAATGTAGGCCATTTCATCCCGCCCGCTGCCCCAACAGCAGCCAATCCCTACCAACTGGGCATCCCTCGGTTCCAACGATGTGGTTTCTGTGTCCCAAGCAACGGGGTTTTCAAGATTGCTTTGGGCCGACAGAATATCCAGCAACTCATAGAGCTGGGCTTCGGTGGTGATAATTTGGGGCCGAATCGCCACCGCCTGCACCGCCTGGGCCTCGTCCGTTTCCGCCGCCGAAAAGAACGCTACATCCGCCCCAAGCGCCTCCCCTCCCGACTCCCGACTCCCAACTCCCGACTCCCGACTCCCGACTCCCAACTCCCGACTCCCCGCCTCTCCCCCAAAGGCCATCTGCAACTTGCCCAGGCGATTAATGAAATTCTGAAATTCCAGCTTTTTCAACGCCGGAACCACCACATCGGGGTCAAAGCCGGTGAGTTTGCAGGTGTCTAGATCCGCCCCCAAATCGACATCGGTGACGATGGTGGCCATAAACCGCGAATGGTAGGCCGATTCTTTGCCCTCCAGGAGCTTTTTCTGGGTGGCCCCCTTAATGGTGTCGATATTGGCGTAGATGGTGTCTAAATCGCCAAATTCCGCCAGCAGTTTGGCCGCCGTTTTGGCCCCAATGCCCTTAACCCCAGGAATGTTGTCCGAGGAATCCCCACAGAGGGCCTTGTAGTCCACCACCTGGGACGGCAAAATATCCAGCTTGGCCTTCACCTCGTCGGCTTTGAACTCCTGGGCCAGCCCATGCTTCGCGCCCTTGGCAAAGGCGTTGCCCAGGTGCAGCACGGTGATTTGTTCCTCCGGGTCGATGAGCTGAAATAAGTCCTGATCGCCGCTGAGAATTTTCACCCGCAGACCCGCTGCCTTGCCCTGGTAAGCCAGGGTGCCAATCACATCGTCGGCCTCAAAGCCCGGTGCAGTGTAGAGATTCAGGCCAAAATCTCGCAGCAGTGCTTGCAGATTGTTGACATCCTCAATGAAGCCCTCCGGCGTTTCGGGTCGGCCATCCTTGTACCCGGTGTCGGCCTCGTGGCGGAAGGTGGGCTGGGCCAAATCAAAGGCCACGGCGGCATACTGGGGCTTCTCCACCTCCATCATGTCCAGCAAGGATTTCAAAAAGCCGTAGCAGACGCTGGTGGGTACGCCCGTGGAGGTGCGCAGACCGCCCTCGGCATTTTTGGCAAAGGCATAGAAGGCGCGAAAGGCCAGGGAATGGCCATCGACCAACAGCAGGGTGGGCATTTCGGCGGAGGAGGGGGCAGCCACGGCGATACTCAATCTCAGAATAGGACTTTCTATTTTGACATTCCCATGGCTCAGGCCAGCGGGATTCTAGATGCTAGGAGGGTGAGGGCCAAATCAGGGCAAGAGAGCGAGGTTGTGATCTACTGACCCGGATGCTGGCCAATCGCACCGCCCCCCAAAACCTTGGTGCTAGGGTTGCCGGGGGGGGCGAGGATGCCGGGTGTGGCGCAGCAGTTGGAGGCCGAACAGAAGGATAAATAGCGGGTTATTGATGGCGTAGCGTCGCCACAGCCGCCGGGGTTCTTGGCTAAGGCGGTAGAGCCACTCTAGCCCCAGGGCCATCATCCAGCGGGGAGCCTGGGATACCTCGCCGCTGAAGAAGTTAAACGCGGCTCCCACGCCGATCATGACCCCATTAACCTGGCCAAGCTGGCGATACATCCACTGTTCCTGCTTAGGACAGCCCAGCCCCACCAGCACCACCCGAGATCCCGATTGTTGAATGCGGGCCACATCCGCCGCATCCTCCTGGGGGGAAAGGGCGCGAAACGGGGGCGCATAGCTACCAGCGATGGGCAACCCTGGAAACTGCCGTTGCAGCGCCTCACGCAGTTTTTGCAGGGTTTCCTCGGTGCCCCCATAGAGGTAAAGCGGCAGTCCCGTTTGCGCCGCCCGCTCGCACCAGGCCAGCATCAGGTCTGGCCCATAGACCCTGGGTTGATGGGCGATGCCCAAGCGTCTGAGCCCCCACACCAGGGGCATCCCATCCGGGGTCACGAGGGCCGCTTGGTTCACCACGGCTTGGTACCGGGGATCCCGGTAGGCCGTCATGACCACGTGAACATTCGCCACCACCACATAGCATGATTGCCGCGCCTCAGCCCAGGCTTGGATGCGGTGACAGGCGTCCTCATAACTGGTGGCATCCACCCGCGTTTTGAGAATCCGCCGTGAGGGAAGCGGCCCTAGTCCCGGCCTATCCTGTTCTCGATCCACCCATTTCCCCATCAACATCAC
>JAYKHF010000065.1:0-6181 GCA_035285305.1 Leptolyngbya sp. | reverse complement strand
GTTCACGCTCATCTATGTCTTGACACTGTTCTAGGGCTGATTGACTGACAAAACTTACCAGAACCCAGATTCCTCAAAGGGTCAGGAGACCTGACCCCTACATGGCCTAAATGCGGTAGGGGCGCGGGAACCGCGCCCGGTGCAGGATCTTTTGTCAGCCAACCAGGTTCTAGGGCAGGTTCTAGGCCAAATGTCCGGCATGACCGTCCCAAGCCATCCACCGACTGGGGCGGTTTTTAATGGATGTATGGCTTGAACAATGCTCTGTCGGACGGCACGACTAGCGGACTGTGCCAACCAAGGGACAGGCACAAGGGAAGAGATTTGGCCTTTCGCCCCCGTGCAAAATACGGACAAGCCCCAGGGGCAATGATGAGGAGTTCCAGTGGTTGCTGGAGCGGGTTTAGACCCAATCGAGCCCTACTGGTCGTGAACGGTGATCGTAGCGCCACGGTAGAACGGCGTCATTGTAGAACGAATCAGTCATCCTATGTTTTCTACTTGGTCTGTCCCCCTCAGAACTTCCAAGCCAGCAGTTAGCCCCAGCGAACTCACAAACTCGGAACTGGTGGCCCTTTGTCAGCAGCGCCTCCGCCCTGACCGAGTCGCCTTTGCTGAACTGCTGCGACGCTACCAGGGCCATGTTGATAAACTGCTCTATCACCTAGCGCCCGACTGGGCCGACCGATCTGACCTCTCCCAGGAGGTCTGGATTCGGGTTTATCGCAACCTGCGCCGGTTAAATGAACCCGCCAAATTCAAGGGCTGGCTCGGTCGCATTACCACCAATCTGTTCTACGACGAACTCCGACGCCGCAAACGATCCCGTGGCACCCTATCCCTAGATGCCCCCCTCACCCTGGAGGATGGAGGAGCCCTGGAGTGGGATGTGCCGACCAACGATCCTGGCCCGGTGGACACCCTGATGACCCAAGAGTTCTATACCCAGCTTCATCAGGCCATTGCGGATCTTCCCGAGGTCTTTCGGACAGCCATTGTGCTGCGGGAAATTCAGGGCTTGGCCTACGAAGAGATTGCCGAAATGACCCATGTCTCCCTCGGCACGGTCAAGTCTCGCATCGCCCGCGCCCGTCAGCGCCTCCAGGTGGATCTCAAGCCCTATCTGGATCGTGAATAGCGGTCTCAGCGCGAACTCAGCCCATACCCCTGAGTTCGCGTTGACGATCAACCCAAGGGCACCTTCAACCCAGTCGTAGGGTGGGCAATGCCCACCCTACTGACTGATGGTCATTCAACCCAACGGCCCATTCAACCCAGCGGCACCTAGCCTAAAGCCGCTTCGATGGCTGCTTTGAGGGCTGCATCATTGGGGGCGGTTTGAGGCTCGAAGCGGGCTACCACCTCGCCATCGCGCCCGACCAAGAACTTACCAAAGTTCCAGCCAATGTCGGGGCCATTGCCCACGAGGAATTGATACAGCGGGCTGCGGTTAGGGCCGTTCACGTCCTGCTTTTCTAGCAGGGTGAAGTCTACGTCGTACTTGGTTTTGGTGAATTCCTTGATTTCATCGGGAGTGCCCGGTTCCTGGGCTCCAAACTGGTTACAGGGCACGCCCACAATCACCAAACCACGTTCCCCGTAGGCTTTGTCCAGTTCCACTAGACCGCTGTATTGGGGCGTCAGGCCGCACTTGCTGGCCACATTGACAAACAAAATCACCTTATTTTCTAGGCGTTCAGGAGACAGCGCCGCGCCATCTAGGGTGGTCAGATTATTCGGAAAAGGCATAGTTCACAAAACGTTACACATCGCCTTTTATTATCCGCCATCTTGGTGCGTTTCGGCCTTGGCGTCGTCCATAACCTCATTGCCAGGTCTGCGGCTGGTTGACGGAAAAAGTTGCCAGAACCCAGCTTCGTAAAGGGTCAGGAGACCTGACCCCTACGTGGCCCGAATGCGGTAGGGGCGCGGTTGCCGCGCCCGGTGCAGAATCTTTGGTCAGCCAACCAGGGTCTGCGGTTGTCCTGTGGCGTAGCTCTTAGGTCGCTCTTAGATCTAGGCGCTAGGGGGCGTTCCAGCCGTGGGTTCCCCTGGGGTCGTGGCCTCTGGGACTATCCGCTGAAGTGAGGAGATCGCCTGGGCAATCTGTACCGGGAAGAGCAGGACGGTGTTCGAGGGGCTGGCCCCCAGGCCATCAATGCTTTGCAGAGTACGCAGTTCTAGGGCAATGGGGTTGCGGGCCATGATGGCGGCGGCCTGGGCTAGGCTGCGGGCCGCAAGGCGATCCCCTTCGGCCTTGGTGATGGTGGCGCGTTTTTCCCGCTCCGCCGAGGCTTGGCGCGACATCATCCGCTTCAGGTCTTCGGGCAGTTCAATGTCTTGCAGGCGAATGGCGTCGATGTGCATGCCCCATTCCCGCGCCTGGGTTTCGACAATGGTGCCAATCTGCTGCTGAATTTGCTCCCGCTCTGAGAGCAACTCATCCAAGGACAGGCCCCCCACCACATCCCGTAGCGCCGCCTGGGCATACTGGGACACCGCAAACCGAAAGTCTTGGATGGAGGCCACCGCCTTTTGGGCATCCTTCACTCGGAAAAATAGGGCGCTGTCGATCTCAGCGGGTACATTGTCGCGGGTAATCACCTTTTGACGCGGAATGTTGATCACCAGGGTGCGCGTGTCGATGAACTGCACCGCCTCCAGCACGGGCACCACGTAGAACACCCCAGGGCCACGCACATCCTGGAGCTTGCCCAGTTGCAAAATCACGCCGCGCTCCCATTCCGCCGCCACCCGTACCCCACTCACCGCCGCCGCCCACAGCACCGCCACGACTCCCCCCGTGACGAAGCCTGTTCCTCGTCCCCGAGCCGGTAAGGTGGACAGCAACAGGGCCACCAGGACGACCATCGGCCCCCAAAACAGCAGTTGGCGTACCCCTTGCCCCAGGGAGAGATGGCCCTCGGCGGGCTTGGCATAGACCCGATTGGAACCCTCTGCCGCAGAATCGGTCATACCAACGACCTCCATACAGGACTTCGCCTCAAGGCTAGCGAACTCGGCTGGGGGATGGGCCAACTATGGCGGAACCGTAATAGCGGCCTGTCCTGGCCTCTCCGGTGGGATGGGGTGGGCGGGGAACGGAGGGAACCCTAGTCCTGACGGGGCAGCAGGTGCGGTAGGGCTTGCCGGAGACGGTGGGCGCTTTCGGCGGGGGAGAGGCCCGTGAGGTCGAGGGTGGGTAGGGTTTGGCCGCGTCGTTCGAGGTCGTGGCGATAGGTGCGGTCGTAGTAGTTGAGGATGATGGCGCAGGCGGAGCGGAGATCGCCAGCGCGGATGCAGTCCACAGCGGCCCTGGCCTGTTGCCCCCCAAGGCGGCGCTGGATGCGCTGGGTGGCGATGATTAAATCCTCTGGATCAGCCTCGCCGTAGAGGGAGACCAGCAGGTCTAGGCGCTCCTCCACGGATCGGGTGATCTCCAGGGTGGGGGCAGCCATCATCTGCAAAAACAGTTCATCGGGGATGCGGCAGGTACCCACCCGGCGGCTTTCGGCCTCTAGCCAAATGGGGTGATCGCCGCTGAACCCGGCCCATGCCGCCGCCAGCAGGTTTTCGTAATGCTCGGTGGAGGGCTGGGGCGGCAGCATCAGCGCCCCATAGCTGCTGCCCCGGTTGTTGGCCAACCCCTCAAGGTCAATCATGGGTTCCCCGAGCTTGGCCAGTTCATGCAAAATCAACGTCTTGGCGGTGCCCGTCATGCCACCCAGGATAATCATGGGTTTGGGGGTGGCCAACACCTGGCGCACCCAGCGACGATAGGCCTTATAGCCACCCTCTAGGGTGTAGACCTGAAAGCCCGCTGTGGCCAAAATCCAGCCCACGCCGCCGCTGCGCATACCCCCGCGCCAGCAATGCACCCGTAGCTGACGGTCGGAGGCTAGGGCCTTGGCCTGCCGCACAAAGGTGGCACACTTTGGCCCCGCAATCTCAAACCCTAACTCCACCGCTTCATCACGGCCCACCTGTTTATAGCAGGTGCCCACCTTGGCCCGTTCATCATCGGTAAAGAGAGGAAAACTGACGGCCCCAGGGATGTGGCCCTGGGCATATTCCCCCGGACTGCGGACATCCAAAATTGGGCCAGCGTGCTGAAAAAAATCATCAATGGGTAGGGCAATGGACATAGGGCCATGTCTCGCAGGGATATCATCAGCCTACCCGAAGCCTTGAGGCCCACGACTCTGGCCCAAACTAAAACCCCTCACCCAAGGGGCAAGGGGTATAGCCATGGGCTGCTGGCAGGATCAATGGCTGGCCAGCGGACTCAGCCTAGTGGTGCTGCATCCAAAAGTTCAATTCTTGGCGAATGCGAGACCGTTCTTCAATGCTGGCGTAGCGGAGCTGGTGGCGCAGTTCGGTGATGACTTGGCGGCGATGCTGGTTGGAGTTAGGAGGAATCATGGTAATACCCCTGCGTTCTGTAGCGACAATTATATTTTGCCGAAGTTCGTGCCAGAGATGTAGCTCTGATCACAAAACTTTAATTGCAAAACTTTAATTGCAAACCTTGTGGGAACAACCCCTGTCATGGCAACCCTGGGCCGATCACCACCGATGGTTTCCCGTTATCCAGGGCAAGTTCTCGGTGGATCATCCCGCTGCTGTCCGGGGGTACTAACCTAAAATGGGCCTTGATGGCTCCAGCCCTGTCCCTCCAGTTCGCATCCACCCATGACCCACCCCGCCCTCTCCCAAGCCCTCTGGCAGGCCAACCAAGATCTGGCCCAAGCGACCCTCCTTCATCCCTTTGTCCAGGGCCTTGGCGATGGCAGCTTAGATCGGGCTAAGTTTGCCTACTATGTGGGCCAGGATGCCTTTTTCCTCGAAGCCTTTGCCCGGGCCTACAGCCTTGCGGCGGCCAAGGCCCCCACCTGGGACATTTTTCAGGTGTTCCACGGCCTGACCACGGGGGTACTCGAAGAACTGAACCTGCACGGCGGCTATGCCCAGGAATGGGGCGTAGATTTGGCGGCGGTGACCCCAGGCCATGCCACCCGACAATATACCGACTTTTTGCTGAACACCGCCTGGAGTGCCGATCCGGGCACCACCGCCGTGGCCATGGCCCCCTGTATGCGGCTCTATGCCTTTTTGGGCCAATCCCTCGCCGCCCACCAGGCCCACCCCCACCCCTACACCGCCTGGATTGACACCTACAGCAGCGATCAATTCGAGCCCCTCGCCCAGCAGCTTGAGGAACTGGTTAACACCCAGGCCGCCAACAACGACCTCGCCCAGCGCACCTACCGCTACGCCATGGGGTGCGAACTCAACTTTTTTGACGCTGCTTGGCAATGGGAACCGGACGGGGTGAGCCCCACCCGGTGGCACGACTCGGACTAAGGTTGGCAGGGGGTGGGGCGAGGAAACCTCACGGATAGGCGATAAGGTTGGCAGGGGGCGGGGCGAGGAAACCTCGCCCCTACGGATAGGCGATTGGAATTTCAGGATTTTTCTAGGCGCACCACGTACCACTGCATGGTTTCGCCGGGGCGGAGTTCCAGTTCGCAGCCCGTATCCCGCAAATACTGGGCCTGTTCGGCCACGGTGCTAAATTTTTGCAAATCTCGGGGCAAATCAGCTTGCCGATCCGCCAGCAGATCCGTGAGCTGGGCCAGCAGTTCCTCCGGCGTAGCAAACCCTTCCGCCTCACCGGGCATCAGCACCACATACATGTCCTCTTGATACATCAGGGCATTGGGCATCGGCAAACCTCCAGCATTCACAGACTCGGGCAACCCAGGGAAACGGGGTCGTTTGTTTCTGAATAGCCCCCCATATCCCTTGAGGCTTCGACAAGCTCAGCCTAAGCGGGATCGGCTTTTCAATCGGCAGTAAACGACCGGACGGTTGCGGTTCTCCCCTCAGCTTACCGGAGCATCCCTCGTCTGGGAGGTTTGAGTATTCGGCGGATACTTAATCTGAATCGCCCCCAGATCCCTTGAGGCTTCGACAAGCTCAGCCTGAGCGGGTTCGGGTTTTCAATCGGGGGGAAACGACTTTTCAGTTAGGGGAAACGACCGGGATTTAGGATCAGTAGATCACAAACTCGCTCTATTGCCCTGATTTGGCCCTCACCCTAAATCCCTCTCCCAACGTGGGAGAGGGACTTTGAGCACTTTTCTAGCTCTCCTCTCCCGACCGGGAGAGGGGCTGGGGG
>JAYKHF010000064.1:0-47387 GCA_035285305.1 Leptolyngbya sp. | reverse complement strand
CAAACTCGCCGTTGCTTAACGTGTGGACGGGCATGTGCCGGAACTTGTGTTGTTGAAGAAGATTAATTGTTCCTCATGGTGATATTCGGCAATGCCCGCCATTTTTCTCATACGGGCGTTGTTAGGTGGGCTGTGCCTACTCTGCTTACTGATCAAGTCAAGATTTCTCAGCTTAGCCAAATTCATCACGGATGGCTTTGCTCCGGCTTGAGCCTGATTGGTCTGGGCAAGGTCATCATTTGATGTGGGTTTGTTAACGAGTCATATAGTTAATTACCTCTTGCACCAAAGCCTGGATGCTTGGAGGGGCTGCGGGCGCAATACGGCCATTGGTATCATGTCTGTGGTCTTCAAAGCCTAGGGGCGGACGATGGGCAGCATTGTCGTAGCGAAAGATCAACTTTCCGTCCCGTGTTTGGTATTGGTAGGCATAGCTAAGTCGCTGTATCGCTCCTTTCTCCAGGAGGTACTCGCGGAGGTATAACTCGCTGGTATCAATTAACTGAACGGTTACTTTTAACACCGCCTGGGAACCAGGCCGAATTTCGGCAGAAAAATCAATGGGTTCGGATAATCCATAGTCTTCAAAGGTTTGCAAGTTTGATTTGACCTGTTCAAGATACTCACGCAGCGACATAGGTCACATTTTTGAGTAGGGCGAGGTCTTCGATAAGCTGTTGAAACAGACGATACTCGCCCATCCACTCAATATATTCGAGGTCTTGCCCCCCTAGATCTTCAGCGGCGAAGTGCTCAGCAAACTCCGAGGAGGAAACTTGATACCGATCTTCAAACTGCTTCAGTCGTTCTAGGGATTGCTCAGTCCCTTCCTCCAGCCGCGAAATTTCCTGATCGATAGCGTTACGAATGACGGTAACGGCTTTGGGCACATCGGCTGACCTCAGAATAATTTCTGTCATAAACAGGTCTTCTCCTTACGAATGAGTCAATGTTCTGATGACAAGAACAGCGAGTTGCCTAAGTACCCTTGTAGATGTCCCATCGCCTATCCGTGGAGGACATGATACTACTGGAAAGGCTTGCTGCTATCTTAGCAAAGCCATCCCGTTACCCACCTGGCCGAGCATCGCCACGGATGGCTTTGATAGGGCTTGAGCCTGATCGGTCTGGGCAAGGTCATAATCTAAGTACGTCGCCGCCTGTAGGAAAACCACCGTGATGACCCTTCAAGATTTGATGCAGGAAGCCCAGGGCTTAACCTGGCAAGAGCAGCTTCACTTGGCCACTCGGTTGCTGCAATGGGCCGAAGCCCAAATGGCTAACCAACAGGAAAGCCCTCAACGCTATGCCAATCATGCACTAACCGTTGCCGCTGATAACGCATTAGATCCGTCTCAACAATACGCGGAACTGTTGGGGACTCTTCGCCAGATCCGCGCCAACGGGCAGGCCAAGTATGGCACCTACCAGGGCGACCTACTAGCCGAAGCCCGTACTTGCCAGCGACTTCAATTGCAATGGGTTCACTCATTACAAGAACTGGATGCGGTGGAGAACAACGAGTCTTAATATCTAATACTACAATTGCCCCCATGTGGTGGTGGCGCGATCTCCTCACCCGGTGCAGAATCTTTTGTCCGTCTTCAGTAGGCGCTACTATGGCCCAGGGCTTGAACTTTTTGAATCTCACCTTCTACGTCTGGCAAAGATCGACCGTGTTTCTCTGCGGTTTCAATCCATAGCTGAGTCACAATTTCTAACGCTTCTAGGGTTTCAGCCAACGTATCCCCCTGGGCCAAGCATCCTTTCAGGGCTGGGATCTCGGCGACATAGCCCCCTTCATCGCATGGATGGATCACAATTGGATAGTTCATATTTCCCAGTCCTCAAGTTGTAATCCACCAACTCGACCAAATTCACGAGTGTTGTGAGTGATTAGGGTTAGGTTATTAGCTAGTGCAATGGCTGCAATTAGCACATCATTTGGGCCAATAGGTATTCCTTGCGTTGTTAACTGACTGCGTATTTTTCCTGCTAGCTTAGCAGACTCATCATCTAATGCAAGGCTTTGAAACTGGTCAAAAAACTGTTCTATCTTTTCTAGATTTTGTGATTTTCTTGAACTTTTATAAGCACCATAATAAAGTTCATATTTAACAACGGAGCATAACCTGAAGTCTGTTGGAGATCGGCTTGAGAATTTCTGGATAAATGCTGGACTACCGTTTCGGTTAAGTAGGCGAATACAAACATTCGTATCCATGAGATACATTACGATGCCTCCTTCTCACCAAAGGTGAGATCTTCCCGAACCTCGTAGGGAAGCTGTGGCGGACGTTCTAGGGGTTCTCCTTCCCAACGGCCAATAGTAGTCTCAAAGAAACTAGGACACCATCCTCGTGATTCAGGTTTGCCATCTAATAACACGTCTTCTTGAGACTCAGTATTAGAAATTGGCTGGAAAACGATTAAAATTTCAAAGTTTTGATTTTTGAAATCGTCAGGAACCTGTACCTGAAGAATGCCATCATTGCCGATGTGAGATTTTAGCTTAATGCTTTCCATACTGCTCTCCTAGCTTGTATTGGGTTTACTTATAAATCTCGAAGGGAAGTTGACAGTATTCGATCCAGTAGCGCTCTAGCGTATCGGAGTCTAGATATTTCATGGTTGCAAAGACTAGACGCTTTTTTGCATTGGGTTTCGGCCATATGATACTTCTAGGCTAAGGGCAAACCGTTGTGCTTGGCCGTATTCATTAGGTATTTCTTTGTTAAGTCAAGAACCCCGGTTTCTTCAAGAAACCGGGGTTCTGAGGAGTTAAGCGTTGATGCGGCCTGCCAGGGGCGAACTGGGGCTGGCGGTGGTTTGGATGGGGATGCGTCCGGCGTGGTAGGCCAGTCGTCCGGCCTGGGTGGCGAGGCCCATGGCCCGACCCATGGCCACGGGGTTTTGGGCCTTGGCGATGGCGGTGTTAATTAGCAGGGCATCGGCCCCCATTTCCATGGCTAGGGCGGCTTCGCTAGGGGTGCCAATCCCGGCATCCACCACCACGGGCACCTTAGCGTTTTCGATGATGATCTGGATATTGGCGGCGTTGCGGATGCCCTGGCCAGAGCCAATCGGGGAACCGAGGGGCATCACCGTGGCGCAGCCCACGTCTTCTAGGCGTTTGGCCAGCAGGGGGTCGGCGTTGATGTAGGGCAGCACCGCAAAGCCTTCTTTGACGAGCTGTTCCGCCGCTTCTAGGGTGCCAATGGGGTCGGGCAGCAGGTATTTGGCATCGGGGATCACCTCCAGCTTGACGAAGTTGTTGTCCTCCTGGCCCAGCAGTTTGGCCATTTCTCGCCCCAGCCGCGCCACCCGGATGGCCTCTTCAGCGGTTTGGCATCCGGCGGTGTTGGGCAGCATCCAAATTTTCGACCAGTCGAGGGCTTCCGCCAGTCCTTCGTGGCCGGGGGCGTTGGTCTGCACCCGCCGCACCGCCACGGTGACAATCTCGCAACCGCTGGCGGCAATGCTCTGGCGCATGGTTTCAAAGTCGTCGTACTTGCCCGATCCGGTCATCAGGCGGGAGGCGAAGGATCGTCCGGCAATGACCAGGGGAGTATCGGCGGGAATAGCAGCGGCGGCGGATTCGAGGGGCGTGGCGGTTAGGGTCATGGTGGATTGGGATAGGGAGTCGGGAGTCGGGAGTCGGGAGTCGGGTAGGGGCGGGGTTTCCCCGTCCCCAAGCCGTCGAGCTTGGGGGCGAGGTTCTTCCGTCCCCAAGCCGTCGGGATTGGGGGGGCGGTTAAAACGCTGGTAGGAGAAGGGGGGGAGGAGGTCGGGGGGGCGTCCGGCGAGGGTTTCGGCAATTAGGTGGGCGGTGATGGGGGCAAGGAGGATGCCGTTGCGGTAGTGGCCGGTGGCGAGGGTGAGGTTGGCGGCGGGGCCGGGGCCGAGGAGGGGCATTTCGTCGGGGGTGGCGGGTCGGTAGCCCCACCAGGTTTGCTCTAGGGTGCCGTCGGCCAGCCAGGGCAGTAGGGCGATGGCGTTGGCTAAGAGCTGGTGGACTCCGGCGGCGGTGTTGCCGGGGGTAAAGCCGACGTCTTGACTGGTAGCACCTAGAACTATACGGCCATCCTGGCGGGGCACGATGTAGATGTTTTCCCCAAACAGCACCCGTTGCAGGGGTTGCCCGGTGCCGAGGGCGGGGGGAACCCGCAAACTGGCCATCTCACCTTTTTTCGGGAAGACGGGCACGGGCAGCAGGTCGTGGCTCCAGGATCCGGCGGCGAGGACGATGTGATCGGCCTGGAAGTCGCCCGCTTGGGCGGTGCAGACGCGCTCGATGCGGCCTTGGGATTGCCGCAATGCGGTGGCCCCCACGCCTTCGTGAATGGTAACGCCCAGGTCTAGGACGGCGGTACGAAGGGCGTTGACCAGGGCTTGGTTGTTCACCTGGCCGTCTTCGGGATACCAAAAGGCCCCCTTCACCCCAGCACCCAGTCCGGGCTGGTAGTGGGCGAGGGCTGCGGCGGTTAACCATTGCCCTTGGGGGGTGTCCTGGGACGCCTGATTCCCTTGGGATAGACGATTCACGGAATCAGGCGATTGAAATTGCGGAGCCAAGATGCCGCTGGGCCAATAGCCGACGGATTGCCCGGTGAGGGATTCGATCTTAGCCACCCAGTCGGGATAGCGTTCCAAACTGGCCAAGCACAGATCCAGCAGGGGGCCGGGGGGAATGCCCTCGGCGCGGGGGGCCAACATTCCGGCGGCGGCGTGGCTGGCGGCGGCGGCAAAATCGCGGCTGAGGATGGCCACAGTCGCCCCCTGCTGGCGCAGTTCGAGGGCAATGGCCAACCCCATGATGCCCCCGCCCACCACGAGGATGTCCTGTCCCGCCTGTGTCATGGTGTGTTGCCTGTTGGTTCGTTGTCTAACGGTTGATGGTTTGGTCGTTTGTCATCAAGAGGGTTGGGCGAGGAGACCTCGCCCCTACGGTTTGGCCGCGAATGTCTGTGCTTGGAACATTTGTCCCTGTGACATTTTAAGGCATAGGATCTGGAGAAGCAGAAACTTGATCCCGAAGGAACCAACCCTGTGAACATCGCCTTTATTATCGACCCCATCGAACGCCTTGACCCCGGCCACGACACCAGCATTGCCCTGATGGAAGCGGCTCAGGAGAAGGGACACCAGGTTTGGATCACCGAAGCACCCTTCCTCAGCGTGGTGGGTGGCAAGGCCTACGGGCTGTTGCGGCGGGTGGAGCTTACCCCCGTCAGCCTGGTGGATGGCCATTGGGTGGCCGACGAGCAATGGTACGAAGTGGACGAGGTGGAGCAGCGCCCCCTAGAGGACATGGACGTGGTGTTCATGCGGACGGATCCGCCGGTGACGGTGCCCTACCTCTACGCCACCTACATTTTGGACTACATTGATCCCACCAAAACCCGCGTCATCAACTCGCCCAGGGGCATTCGCGCCGCCAACGAAAAGATGTACGCCCTGCAATTTACCGAGGCCATCCCCGAAACCATCGTTAGCCAAAACAAGGCGGTGATTCGCGAAACCGTGGAGCGCTGGGGTTCGGCGGTACTGAAGCCCCTGGGCGGCAAGGCGGGGGAGGGGATTTTGTTCCTGCAAGCGGGGGATCGCAACCTCAACTCCATGGTGGAAATTAGCACCCGCCAGGGCCAAGAACCCGTGATGATTCAAACCTACCTGCCTGCGGCAAAAGAGGGCGACAAGCGCATCATTCTGCTCAACGGTGACCCCATTGGGGCGGTGAATCGCATTCCCACGGGGAGCGAATTTCGCGGCAACATGGCCGTCGGTGGTCGAGTTGCCCAGGTAGACATCACCGACCGAGAACGCGATATCTGCCGCCAACTGGCCCCCACCCTGCAACGGGACGGCCTCTACTTCGTCGGCATCGACATCATCGGCGGCTACCTGACCGAGGTCAACGTCACTAGCCCCACCGGAGTGCGGGAAATCGACCGCCTCAACCACGTGCGCTTGGGCCATCAGGTGATGGACTGGCTGGCCCAGCCCTAACCCCCGGAAACCCCCCGATCGCCAGACCATGGACGACCGACCCCAACGGGTGCCATGGGGGCGATACACTGAAATATCTGAGTCCTCAATGGCCTACCGCTGACCATGACTGCTTCCCCCACCGCGCCTTCCCCCCGTCCTACTCCCCACTCCCTCGTTCCGCTAGCCCAGGCGACCCGCCGCGCTGCCCAGCGCCTTGCCACCGCCACTACCGCCGACAAAAAT
This sequence comes from Leptolyngbya sp., assembly GCA_035285305.1. Taxonomy (GTDB): domain Bacteria; phylum Cyanobacteriota; class Cyanobacteriia; order Phormidesmidales; family Phormidesmidaceae; genus Nodosilinea. The sequence continues at coordinate 41,153 of JAYKHF010000064.1, read as the reverse complement.
CGGGCCATTGAAGCCATGGCTACGGCCCTAGAGCAGCACGAAGCGGCGATTGTCGCCGCCAACCAGGCTGATTGTGAGGCTGCCCTGCGGGATCACCTGGCTAAGCCCCTCTACGAACGGCTGAAACTCGATGCCGTGAAACTGCGGGGGGCCATTACGGGGCTCCGCGATGTGGCCAAGCTGCCCGATCCGGTGGGGACGGTGCAAATCCATCGAGAACTGGATACGGGGCTGGTGCTGAAGCGTGTGACCTGCCCCCTAGGGGTGTTGGGGGTAATTTTTGAATCGCGCCCCGATGCGGTGATGCAGATTTCGGCCCTGGCGGTGAAGTCGGGCAATGGGGTGATTCTGAAGGGTGGCAAGGAAGCGGTGCAGTCCTGCACAGCCCTGGTGGCGGCGATTAAGCAGGGCCTAGAATCGGCGGGGTTCGATCCAGCGGCGGTGCAGTTGCTCACCACCCGCGAAGAAACCCAGGCCATGCTCGCCCTAGACGAGTACATTGACCTGATTATCCCCCGAGGTTCCAACGCCTTTGTGCGTTTTGTGCAAAACAACACCCGCATTCCTGTGTTGGGCCATGCGGACGGCATTTGTCACCTCTATATCGATGCCGAAGCTGACCTGGCCAAAGCCGTCGCCATTGCCGTGGATGCCAAAGCCGCCTACCCCTCGGCCTGCAACGCCATCGAAACCCTGCTGATTCACCAGGCCATGGCCACCACCGCCCTGCCCCCCTTGGCTAAGGCGCTGCAACAGGCCGGGGTGGAACTGCGGGGAGACGACCGATCTCGCCACATTCTGCCTGATCTGGTGCCCGCCACCGAGGAAGACTGGGCCACGGAATACAGTGACCTCATCCTCTCCCTCAAAGTAGTGGATGATCTAGACGCCGCCGTGACCCACATCAACACCTACGGATCTCGCCACACCGACGCCATCGTCACCGAAAACGCCGCTACCGCCACCCAATTCATGGCTGAGGTGGATGCTGCCGGGGTCTACCACAACTGCTCCACCCGCTTTGCCGACGGTTTTCGCTATGGGTTTGGGGCCGAGGTGGGCATTAGCACCCAAAAAATGCCCCCCCGTGGGCCAGTGGGGCTAGAGGGGCTGGTCACCTATAAATACCAAGTGGTGGGAAATGGCCATGTCTCCACCACCTACAGCGGCCCCAAGGCCAAACCCTTCACCCATCGGGATTTGTAGGTATGACCACCTCGCGTCTAGATTGAGGGTGGGGGCCAAGCTCAGGTGAGTGCAGCAAGGGTGTGATCTGCTAACCCTGTGACCGGGGCTGGATTTTGATCGGAACCGAACCTTCCCCAATCGGCAATGACTACCACGCCGTCGGCTGAAACCTGAGGTCATTGGCCAGCGTGACCGTGTCCCCAGTTTGCTTAATCACAAACAACCCGCGTTGATAGGCATAGCGATCTACCCCCTCATCAATTTCAATCCCCGCCACCGCACCGTGGATGTGGTAAGCCGCATACTGCGTAAACGCCTGCTTAAACCGGGGCAAGCGGGTCAAAAAATCCTCCACATCCTGACGAGACAGGCGGGATTTGACTTCAATCGCCACCGCCACATCCCCATTGACGGCCAGGATATCAATCTCCATGGCGGCTCCAGGGCGCTGAGACTTGAGCCGACGAGAGGTTTCCTGCACCTCAATGCCCCGCTCCCGAAACAACCGCACCACCGCAGGCTCCACTAGGTTTTCCACAAACTGGCCCCATCGGGTTGTCAGCCCCGCCACCTCACGACTGGTGTTGGCCGCAATTTGCTCCAGCCGATTCAACCGCCGATCTGCCTCTGCGGCCCGCCGATCTGCCTCTGCGGCCCGCCGATCTGCCTCCGCCTGGGAGCGACGGAAGCGCTCATCCGCCTCCGCCTGGGAGCGGCGAAATAGCTCATAAATATCTTCGATGGTGACGGAATCGGCCATAGCTGTAACGCAGAGATGTATTTCCTATTTTACGCCGCCGTCCTAGACCCTCCACCCTACACAACTCGCGGAAAGGTGAGGGGATACCCACCGTCTAGGCCACCGATGGGGCAGTCCTCAGGATACCCATCGATCATCTAGGGCATGGGCTAGGGGCTGGGGTCATTCCTTGGGTTGGCAAAGGCACAGACACACGGGACAATGGGATTATTGTATTTCTTGACATTCGGCTGTGAATAACGCACCTGTACGCACGGTTTCTGACGCCAAGCGGGGCTTTTATGCTCACCACACCCGCCCCATCAATTCCATCTACCGGCGCGTGGTGGACGAGCTTTTGGTGGAAATGCACCTCCTCTCGGTCAACGCCGACTTTGCCTACGATCCCCTCTATGCCCTGGGTATCGTCACCACCTTTGATCGGTTTATGGAGGGCTACGAACCCGAAAGCGACAAGGCTTCCATCTTCAATGCCCTTTGTCGTGCGGTGGAAAGTTCTCCCGAACAGTACCGAGGCGACGCTGAAGCGATGCAGGCTGCCGTGGCGGGGCAATCCCTTGACGACCTCAAGGCCCAGTTTGAGAACCTGGCGGAAGCGGCCCCCAGTGGCGGATTGCGCGACACCCTCAGTACCGTGGCCACCCAGGAGAAATTCAAATATAGCCGACCCTTCGGCATCGGTCTCTATACGTTGATCGAAGCTGTTGCCGGGGAGGACCTGCTCAAGGACAAAGACACCTTTGAGGCTCTGATCACAGAACTCACGGGCAAGCTTCGCTTCCCAGCGGACAAGCTGTCCAAGGATTTGGAACTCTACCGCAGCAACATCGAAAAGTTTGCCCAGGCTCAAGAAGTGATGAAAGATATGCTGGTCGCCGAGCGCAAAAAGCGCGAAGAACGCCAGAAGGCCGCCGATGTTGTGGAAGCCGTTGCCGCTGAGGGTAGCGAAAACGCCGGGTAGGGGATTGCCTGGGCCTTATGGCTCCACTGCAACCTCGTTTTCGGCGTTGGAGTAGGGCTGGGGTGAGGGCATAACCGCCTGAACTTGAATCCGAATTGAGGTTGTCCTAGGATCCGGTGGTAGCTTCATCGGCAGTGGCAGTGCGATCTCGGCCATGGGACTTTGCCCAATAGAGGGCTTGATCGGCTCGTTGCAGCAAGGTTTCAGGATCTTGGCCGTGAACGGGAAAGCAGGAGATCCCCAGGGAGATGGTCAAGGGTTCAATGGGCCTACCCTCGTGGGTGAGGGTGAGGTATTTGACGGCGCGGCGGATTTTCTCGGCGCGGCTGATGGCCACGCTCAGGGGCGCATCAAACAGCACCATACAAAATTCCTCGCCCCCATAGCGACAGACCACATCCTGCGATCGCACATGGCCCCGCAGCAAAACGCTGAGGTGCTTCAGCACCTGATCGCCCGCCGGGTGGCCAAAGGTGTCATTAATGACTTTGAAGTGATCGATATCGATCAGAATTAGACTGACGGCCTGTTGACGGTTATCGGCTTGGCAGAGATTTTTCAGCACCCTTTCCATGGGCCGACGATTCAGTAATTCGGTGAGGGGGTCGTGGGTGGCCTGGGATTGCAAGTTCTCCAACACCCGTAGCCGCTGCATGACGTAGATCATGTGCTCCGACAGTTTTTGTAGCAGTGTCGTTTGGATGGGGCTGAGGCCACGGTCGAGTTGTGTGATCTGAATCAGGCAAGTGGTTTGGGCCAAGTGCCCCAGAATCATGCAGAATACGCCAGCATGGGGATCGATGGTGGGGCTGGGATGGCAGCGGGTACAACGCCCTAGTCGGGGCTCAGGGGTTGGGTGTGCCACCAGGGGACATTGCTGCATGAGGGCCTGAAACCGCTGATCATGGCCCCAGTGGGTCAGCACGAGGGACTGGGGTGGCCTGCCGGAAATCAGCGTTAATTGACCGGCCTGCTGCGGAAAAAACGGCGGTAGATACTCCTTCAACAGTTTTCCCAGTTGGTCGTAGGACAGACAGGCTTGGAGGCGAGCCACCAGATCAACCAAGCTGGGCAAGCGAGGGTGAATGAGGGTTTCCCCCACGGGACGTGGCAGGTTGATGGACACCACGCGAGCCAGAAAATCCTGACTGGGCTGCACCATTTCGGCCAGCAAATCGCCGCTGGCCCCATCACTAGCGTTGTCAGTCGTACCGAGTTGAGAGGGCAGGGGCGGCGGCACCAGTTCTGGCGGCAAGGGGGGTAGCCGCAGGCACAGCAAGAGTTGTTGGGTGAGGTAGGCCAGGGTTTTTACCTGGGATACCGCCAACGATTCCGCCACAATGCCCGGGATATAGAGGGTTAGGTAATAGGAGGTTTTCGGCGGATGGATACGGCCCACCATGGCCGATTGGAAGGGGGACACCCGGGTTAGAGCCGCTGGAGCCCCCCCCGCTGCTGGATCCGAGGCATCCTTCGGAGGGGCGGCATCCTGGTCGTCTGGTGGCGTAGCGGGCAACCCTGAGGCCGGATCCGCACGACGGTATAGGGTTCCCAGGGAAAGCGTTTCGGTGATGGGGGCGAGGGCGGGCTGGGGCTGTTGCAGCATTTGGCGTAGGGCAGCCTGGGTCAGCGGGCCATAGCTGAGGGCTCCGGTGCTGTAGGGGCGAGATCCAACCTGCACCGTCAGCGCGACCTGTGGCACCTCTAGGGTCAGCGCGGTCAGCTTGAGAAAGTTACGCAGCGCTGGGTAGGCATCCCCAAGGGCAACTGGAGGCAATTTAGGCATAGCGCAGGAAAAGTCAGCGGGAGAATGGACGGGAGCGGTGTGGTTGGGTTCGGCCTAGCCCCCCATGACCAGGGTAACGAGAGATTCACCGAATCAGAAAACCCGACGCCTTGATTATTTCCGATTTCAATCGGCTCTGACCTTTGCTATATCATGGCTAACGTTCTCTATCTCTGGATCGGTACCTCTGTGGATGTCCCCTTGCCCCTCGCCCAACGGATGCAGTTCCTCCAAACCAATGTGTTTGCTGACATGGATCGGGCCAAGGCCAAGGCCAGGGCAGCGGGTCAGCCCATCATTGACCTATCCCTGGGATCCTCAGATTTGCCCGTGGCTCCTCACATCCTAGCGCCCATCGCTGCCGCCCTAGAGGATCCAAGCACCCACGGCTATTGCCTGTTCTCTGGCACCCAGGCCTTGCGCGAAGCCGCCGCCCAGTGGTACACCGCTAAGTTTGGCGTACCCGTTGACCCCAATACCGAGGTGCTGCTCCTCATTGGTTCCCAGGAAGGCACCGCCCACCTGCCCCTGGCCGTGCTCAACCCCGGAGACTATGCGCTCTTAATGGATCCGGGCTATCCCTCCCATGCGGGCGGCGTGTATCTAGCCAGCGGCCAGATCTACCCCATGCCCCTGCGGGAGGAACATCAGTTTTTGCCTCGCTTTGAGGACATTCCACCGGAGATCCTCGCCCAGTCCCGGTTGATGGTTTTGAGCTATCCCCACAACCCCACCACCGCCACCGCCTCCCTAGACTTTTGGCAGCGGGTGGTGGCGTTTTGTCAGCAACACCAGATCGTGTTGGCCCACGACTTTCCCTACGCCGATCTCACCTTTACGGGCCAGCCCGCCCTGTCTGTGTTCCAGGCCGACCGGGACAAAACCGTGTCCATCGAATTTTTCTCCATGTCCAAGTCCTACGGCATGGGTGGCTTTCGGATCGGCTATGCCATCGGCAATGCCCAGTTGATCGCAGCCCTGCGGCAGGTGAAGGCTAACGTAGACTTTAACCAGTATCCCGGCATCCAGCGAGGGGCGATCGCCGCCCTCTCCGGCCCCCAAGACACCGTACAGCACATGATCGACACCTTCCGCCAGCGTCGGGATGCCGCCATCGCGGCCCTACACCGCCACGGGTTTGAGATGACGTCCCCCGAGGCCACCATGTACCTTTGGCTCAAGTTGCCCCCGGTCTGGGCTCAGCGCTCTATGGATTTCTGCATCCAACTGGTGGAAGCCACGGGGGTGGCTTTGGCTCCTGGGGTTGGCTTCGGTCAAGCTGGAGAGGGCTATGTCCGTCTAGCCCTCGTTCATCCCCCTGAGGTACTGACCGAAGCCATTGACCGCATGGTGCCCCTGCTGTAGACCTGGCCTAGGGGAATCTCACCATCCCTCTATACAAAACAAGGGGCTTAAGCCCCTTGTTTTAGACGATTTGGTCTGATATTCGACGACATTGAGGCCAAACCCGATGCCATGCTCTCAAACGGTCTAGAGACCGAATCTAGGCGGGAGATAGCTCGTCTTCAAAGAACCAGGTGGCGTACTTGTCATCGAATTCCACCACCACGCCGATACCACGGCCATCCACCACTTTGAAACTGTTAATCGTGCCGCTCTTCCCTAGGCGACCCGCAACATCGGAGGAAACACGATCTCTGAGGCGGACAACTTTCACTTTCTGGCCAATCTCTAAAGCCATGGCAATCAACGGCTCCAACTGCTTACGTCACGATAAAACCAAGACACAGTTTATCAGCGCTTGCCCCCTAATGATCTATCGTGAATGGGTAATGCGTCGGTGGCAGAACAAGGCAATGCTGGCAAAACGAATTCTTCCCTGCCTAGATGTGAAGGCGGGCCGGGTGGTGAAGGGCGTAAACTTTGTGGATCTGCGCGATGCAGGTGACCCCGTGGAACTCGCCCAGGCCTATAACCAGGCAGGGGCCGATGAACTCGTGTTTCTAGACATCACGGCCACCCATGAAGACCGAGACATCATTATCGATGTGGTCTACCAAACGGCGGAGCAGGTCTTTATTCCCCTGACGGTGGGGGGTGGAATTAGCAACCTTGACACCATCAAAAAGCTCCTGCGGGCCGGGGCCGACAAGGTCAGCATCAACTCGGCGGCGGTCAAGCGGCCCGAATTTGTCCAGGAGGCCAGCGATCGCTTTGGTTCCCAGTGCATCGTCGTCGCCATTGATGCCCGCCGTCGCCAGGATCCCGCCCATCCCGGCTGGGATGTCTACGTGCGCGGCGGGCGGGAAAACACGGGCCTAGATGCCGTGGCCTGGGCCGAAGAAATGGTGAACCGAGGGGCCGGAGAACTGCTCGTCACTAGCATGGATGCCGACGGTACCCAGGCTGGCTATGACCTCGACCTCACCCGCACCATCGCCGACCGGGTGCCTGTGCCGGTCATTGCCTCTGGGGGGGCCGGCAACTGCGAACATATCTATGAAGCGCTCACGGAGGGCAGGGCCGAAGCCGCGTTGTTAGCCTCCCTGCTGCACTATGGGCAGTTGACGGTCGCCGAAGTGAAACACTATCTCCAGGATCGTCAGGTACCCGTGCGCCTAACCGATGGCTGACCTAGAACCGAATCCGCGCTAGCCCCCGAGGTCTTGGTTCTTTAACCGAGGCCACCCACCGGGGCAGGGGTGCCCGGTATCGCTGCTGCTACGTTCTCACGATTTTCCATGGAACTGTCTATCCAGCCCTTCACCGTTCACAAACGGGTACCGCTGACCATCAGCCGGGGCACCAGCACCCATTCCACCAATCTCTGGTTAAGGGTTCAGGCCGATGGCCTCGAAGGCTGGGGTGAAGCCGCGCCCTTCTCCATTGGCACAACGCACCAAACCCTCGACCAACTTCAGCAAGACATGGCCCATCTATCGGCCCTGTTGTCCGATCATCATCCCTGGAACCGTCAAGCCATTGAAGCGGCCATCCAGCCCCTAGGGCTTCAGTCCGCCAGTCGGGCCGCGTTGGATGTCGCCCTGTGGGACTGGTGTGGTAAGGCCACCCAGCAACCGATCTGGAAATTGCTGGGCCTAGATCTCAGCCAGATTGCCCCAACTTCTGTCACGGTGGGCATTATGGCCCCTGAGGCCGCTCGTCAACGGGCGCAGGATTGGCTACAACACACCCAGGCGCGGTCGATCAAAATCAAGCTGGGCCAACCCGCCGGAATCGAGGCCGATCAGGCGATGTTCCAAGCCATTTACGACGGGGTGCCCGACGGTATCCGGCTCAGCGTTGATGCCAATGGCGGCTGGAATCTCGACCAAGCCATCACCATGGCCCAATGGTTGGGGGAACGCGGTATCACCCACCTAGAGCAACCGCTCCCCATCCACCTCGATCATCAACTCCCTCAACTCCGGCAACAGTCCCCCGTCCCCATTTTTGTGGACGAAAGCTGTTTTAACGCCTCAGATATTCCGCGCCTCGCCAGCTTAGTCGATGGCATTAACCTTAAACTGATGAAAGCGGGAGGGTTAACCGAGGTGCTACGGATGATCCACGTAGCCCGGGCCTGCGGATTGCAGGTGATGTTTGGCTGTTACTCCGACAGCCGTCTGGCCAACGGAGCCATGGCCCACCTCTCCCCCCTCGCCGACTACCTTGACCTCGATAGTCACCTGAATCTGCGGGACGACCCCTTCACTGGGCTGAGCCTGACCGAAGGATGCATCCGTCCCTCCTCAAACCCCGGACTTGGACTGAACCATGTATCTCACGGCTGACCATCGCCTTGCCCTGCTCATGCACGAGGGCACCCAAAGCAATATGGGAAAAACAGGGCTGTCCATGCTGCGCTACAGCCAGTCTCCCATCGTGGCGGTGGTGGATTATCAAGCGGCAGGGCGTTCTCTCCAAGAACTTACGGGCATTTCTAAAAATATTCCCATTGTGGAGTCCGTTGCCGCCGCCCTGGTGCATCGGCCCACCGTCCTCGCTATCGGCATTGCGCCCTCCGGCGGCAAACTGCCTGATCCGTGGTTCCAAGAACTAGAGCAGGCTGTTCAAGCCGGACTCAGCTTGGTCAACGGTCTCCACACGCCCCTCGCCCAGCATCCGGCCCTCGCGACGCACCTGGGGCCAAGCCAGTGGATTTGGGATGTCCGCCAAGAGCCGCCGGGGCTCACCGTTGGCACAGGCCAAGCTAGCCAGCTACCCTGCCAGCGAATTTTAGCGGTCGGCACTGATATGTCCGTGGGCAAAATGTCCACCATTTTAGAACTCAACCGCGCTGCCCAACGGCGGGGGCTGAAGTCCAAGGTCATTGCCACGGGGCAAACAAACCTCATGCTCGGGGACGATGGCGTTCCCCTGGATGCTGTGCGAGTGGACTACGCCTCGGGGGCCGTCGAATCCGCCGTCCTACGCTATGGCCACGACTATGATTACCTATTCATTGAAGGGCAAGGATCGCTGCTGAATCCAGCCTCCACGGCCACCCTACCCTTACTACGCGGTGCCCAGCCCACTCATCTCATCCTCTGTCACCGAGCCGGACAAACCCACATCGCCAATTGTCCTCACATTCCGATTCCGCCCCTGCCCCAAGTCATCGATCTCTATGAGCAGGTGGCCCGATCCGGGGGAGCTTTCCCAGGTAGCAAGGTCGCCGCCATTGCGCTGAATACAAGCCATCTTCCCGAAGCAGAAGCCACCAAAGCGGTTCAAGACACCCAAATGGCCACAGGTCTCCCCTGCACCGATCCCTTCCGCCACGGTGTGAATGTGCTGTTGGATGCGGTTCTTGGGTTCCCAGCGTAGCAACGGATTGGTCATGATGCTTTTCCAATCCCTTTTCCCTGGTCTAGGAGAAGATAGCACCCAAAAACATCAAAACTCCTCTTCCAATCTTGAAAGAGGAGTTTCAGTCGAGGACAGCGCTAGGTCTCAAGATAAGCGTTTCAAACCCTACTTTTTCCGCAGGCGGTAGGTAATGCGGCCTTTGGTTAAATCGTAGGGCGTCAGTTCAACCTTGACACGATCTCCAGGCAGGATCTTGATATAGTTACGGCGAATTTTGCCAGAAATGTGGGCCAAGACGTTAAAGCCATTATCGAGATCTACCCGAAACATGGCATTCGGCAAGGACTCCGTCACGGTGCCCTCCATTTCAATGAGATCCTGCTTAGACAAGTTGAACGCTCCTCTACCTGATACTTAAACAAAAACAATCGGTCCAAAACCCGCTTTTTCTCATGGCAGGTCTTCCCATGACAGGTTAACCAGCAATCACCTGCTGAAGGGAAGCATAGACCGCTTCCATCGGTTGGTTGCCATTCACCGAAACAAGCTGCTGACGACTGCGGTAGAAATCAATCAACGGCTCAGTTTGTTGACGATAGACCTCTAGGCGATGCCGAATTACCGATTCCTCATCATCAGCACGACCTCGCTTGAGTAAACGAGCCACGATCACTTCGTCGGTGACATCTAGGTTAACGACAAAGTCGGCGGGCTGCTGAATTTGATCGAGCAACTGACCTAAAAACTCGGCCTGGGGAACATTTCGGGGAAACCCGTCTAGAACCCAGCCCACCTGGGCATCTTCTTGACCTAGGCGTTCCTTGATCAAATCTAGAATTAGCTCATCGGGCACCAACTCTCCGGCGCTCATGAACTGTTCTGCTTTTTTGCCTAGGTCAGTCCCTTCCGCCACCGCAGCGCGGAGAATATCGCCCGTGGAGATATGGGGGACACCCCCCTCAGCCGCAATTTTCTGCGCCTGGGTTCCCTTGCCAGCCCCCGGTGGCCCTAAAAAAATCAGTCGAGTCACTATTGTTTCACCATTCCTTCGTAGCGTTGTGAAATCACATAGGTCTGAATTTGCTTGGCCGTATCAATGGCAACCCCGACCAGGATGAGGAGAGAAGTTGCGCCAAAACCACGGAAGGTCGGGATACGCGTCAGGCTTTCAACGGCACTCGGTACCACAGCCACTAGGCCCAGGAAAATGGCTCCTAGGAAGGTAAGCCGATTCAGAATTCGACTGATATAGTCCGTCGTCGCTTTGCCGGGACGAATCCCTGGAATACTGGCCCCCATTTTCTTCAGGTTGCGGGACAAGTCTTCAGGGTTAATCACCAGGGAAGAGTAGAAGTAGCTGAAGAAGAGAATCAGCAGCAAATAAACCGCCACATAGAGCAACGACGTGGGGTTGAAATAGTTACTCACAAAGCGATTGAAGGCCGGATTGGAAACGTATTGGGTGACCGAAATGGGCAACACCAAAACCGCCGAGGCAAAAATGATCGGCATCACCCCACCCTGGTTCAGCCGCAGGGGAAGATAGTTGCTCTGCTCCAGGTACATCTTGCGACCCACCTGACGCTTGGCGGAAATGATTGGAATCCGGCGCGTCCCTTCCTGGACAAACACAATCCCAACGATCATGGCCAGGAAGGTGATCATCAGAATGATGATTCCACCCACAATATTCCGATCCCCGCTTTGGGCCAGTTCAACGGTTTGGCCCAGGGAACGGGGCAGCGTAGACACAATGTTCAAGAAAATCAGCAGCGACGCACCGTTGCCAATGCCGCGCTCCGTGATCAACTCTCCGGCCCACATGACAAACATGGAGCCAGCGGTGAGGGCCACCACCGTCTCTAGGACAAATGGAATACCAGGATCCTTCGCAAATTGATAGAGCAGGAAGGAGGACAACAGGGTGCTTTGCAGAACCGCCCACCCCAGAGCCACATAGCGTGTAATCTGAGAGATTTTCCGGCGTCCCGCTTCCCCTTCGTTCTTTTGTAAGTCTTCCAAGGCTGGAAGCGCTGCCGTCAACAACTGAATGATGATGGAAGCATTGATAAACGGCAAAATCCCTAGGGCAAAAATCCCTAGGGCCGATAGGCCACCGCCAACAAAGATATCCAGGAAGCCGACGACCCCACCTAGATTTCCTGACTGAATGGAAGCCGCAAAGGCTTGTCTATCAATGCCGGGAACCGGGATAAAGATCCCCAATCTAACTAAGAGCAAAAGCCCCAGAGTAACCAATAGACGACTCCGCAAGCCAGCGGCTTGGGCCATCTGCATAAAGGTTTCCTGAGCGCTTGGAGTTTTACCCCGATTAACGACCATGCAATAGCTCCTCGAACCTTAGCGCCTTTGTCAAACAAGTAGAGTGAAACAAACAGGTGTTGTTACCCTAGACTTAGTCTAAGGGATGGAGGCCCAACCGGGCTAACCAATGACCTCGCAGGTGCCGCCTGCGGCTTCAATTTTGGTCTTGGCAGACTGGGTGAAGGCCGCCGCTTTCACGTTCAGCGCCACGGACAATTCGCCGTCGCCCAAGATTTTTAGCGGCCCGTCGTTGGTGGTGAGAAGGCCCAAGTCGAGCAAGGACTCTAGGGTCACTTCCGTACCCGCCGCCAAATCAGTCAGAGACTTCAGGTTGATGATGGTGTACTGCTTTTGGTTCACCAAGGGAAAATGCTTCAGCTTGGGAATCCGGCGGTAGAGTGGCATTTGACCACCCTCAAACCCAGGGCGGGTGCCGCTGCCGGAACGGGATTTTTGACCCCGCATCCCAAACCCACAGCTTGCCCCTTGGCCCGCCGAGATACCCCGGCCTACCCGGCGACGGCGGCGCTTAGAGCCAGGTTGGGGTTGTGCGTCGTTAATTCTCATGGCCTAGTCAAGGTAAAGGGTCTAAACGTACAGGTTTTCAACGGGAATATCACGTTCCTCTGCCACCTCGGAGAAGGTGCGGAGGGAGGCTAGGGCATTGGCAGCGGCGCGGGCGTTGTTGAGGGGGTTGTTGGAACCGAGCTGTTTGGCCAGCACGTTCTTCACACCTGCCATCTCTAGCACGGTGCGAACGGCACCCCCGGCAATTACCCCCGTACCAGGAGCAGCGGGCCGCATGAAGACCTTGGCACCACCGCCCACACCGCTGGAGGGATGGGGGATAGAGTTGGAACGGGTGAGGGGCACATCCACGAGGTGCTTTTTGCCATCGGCAACGCCTTTTTTCACGGCTCCGATCACATCGCTGGCCTTACCAACGCCAACACCGACCTGGCCCTTTTCATTGCCGATCACCACGATGGCGCGGAAGCTCAGTTTTTTGCCCCCTTTCACCACTTTTGTCACCCGGCGGATCTGGACGACCCGCTCCTGCCATTCAGTTTTCTTTTCTTTGGTACGTGCTTCTTTACGACGGTTTGCCATGCTTTTCCCCAGCCTTGTTGTGTTCCGCGAAATTCGATGGGTGTCTATGGGTCTCTAACGAACGGTACTCGTTGACTCTTACAGGCTTAGCCCTGCTTCCCGGGCGGCCTCTGCCAGAGCCGCCACCCGACCATGGTAGAGTTTGCCGCCTCGGTCAAAGACTACCTGGGTGATCCCAGCCTTCAGAGCGCGTTCAGCGACCGCTTTGCCCACCGCTGCTGCGGCTTCCTGGGTGGCACCGGAGGCCTCTTTTTCGAGAACGTCAGACTCTAGGGTGGACGCTGCCGCTAGGGTATGGTGAGCGGTATCGTCAATGATCTGAGCGTAGATGTGCTGGTTAGACCGAAATACCGCCAGACGGGGCCGCTCAGGGGTGCCAAACACGCGCCGACGAATGCGGGCGTGGCGACGACGGGTTAATTCTTTACGACTTGCTTTCATGGCTTACTTCTTACCTGACTTCCCAGCCTTACGTCGAACCTGTTCCCCGGCATAGCGAACGCCCTTGCCCTTGTAGGGCTCAGGGGGGCGGCTAGCCCGGATACTGGCAGCGATGTTCCCCACCAGTTCTTTGTCAATGCCGCTGATGATGACGTTCGTGTTGTTTTCAACGGCGAACTCGATGCCAGCGGGGGGCTCAAACACCACCGGGTGGCTGTAGCCCAAGCTCAAATTCAGGTTGCGGCCTTGCACCTGAGCCCGGTACCCAATCCCCTGAATCTCGAGGCGCTTCTGGTAGCCGTTGGCCACCCCTTCAACCATGTTGGCCACCAGGGTGCGGCAGAGACCATGACGCTCCCGCGCCAGTCGGGAATCATCAACACGGTTCACCGAAACCGTATCGCCCTCTTGAACCACCGTGACCCCGCTAGGCAGGGTACGAGACAGTTCGCCCTTTGGCCCTTTCACCTGAACATCCCGACCGTCAATCGTAATTGACACCTTAGCCGGAATAGGAATTGGCCGTTTGCCAATACGTGACATGATGCAATACTCCTAAATCCTTAGCACTCAATAACAGTGGGCCTTTGGCAAAACCTGTGACCCGAACCTAAAACCGCCGCTGGTTTACCAGACGTAGCAGAGCACTTCACCGCCAATCCCTTGGCGACGGGCATCGCGGTCGGTCATGATGCCGCTGGAGGTAGAAATGATTGCAATCCCGATGCCCCCCAGCACCCGAGGTAGTTCTTTCCGGTTGGAATACACCCGCAGACCAGGCTTGCTAACACGCGTTAGGTTGCGAATAATCGGCTGACGAGTTTTACCTTTGTACTTCAGGGCAATCACCAACTGAGGCCGATCATCCTCAGTCGCCTCAGAGTAATCGGTGATAAACCCTTCTTCCTTGAGTACCTTGGCAATACTCCGAGTCATCCGGGTCGAGGGAATATTCACGGTTTGGTGCCGCGCCAAGTTCGCATTCCGAATGCGAGTCAGCATATCCGCAATTGTGTCGTTAGCAGCCATAGTCCTAATTTCGCGTATAAACCTGTGTTAGTTGTCCCGGAATGGCATACCCAATGCCTTGAGTAGCGCTCGCCCTTCTTCGTCGGTATTGGCCGTGGTCACAATTGTGATGTCCATGCCGCGAATTTGATCGATACCGTCGTAGTCAATCTCTGGAAAAATGAGCTGTTCTCGCAGACCTAGGGTGTAGTTTCCGCGACCGTCAAAACTCTTGGGGCTAATCCCACGGAAGTCACGAATGCGGGGCAGGGACAGGTTGATCAGGCGATTCAAGAAGGAATACATCCGATCCGAACGGAGGGTAACAGCGACCCCCACAGGCATCCCTTGACGGATTTTAAAGCCGGCAATGGCTTTCTTGGCCCGAGTCACCACCGGACGTTGGCCCGTAATCAACGCTAATTCGTTGAGGGAGGATTCCAGTGCCTTGGCATTTTGAGAGGCTTCCCCTAGGCCACGATTCACGGTGACTTTGACAACCTTAGGCACCTGATGGATATTTTCGTACTTAAACTGTTCCATCAGTTTTGGTACGACGGTGTCTTTGTAGAACGTTTTGAGCTGGTCTGTCATGGATGGTATCTACTTCTTTCCTGGGCTGGGTCAGGAATACAACTAAAGGATCGAGAACAACGAAGGGCCATAGCCTAGTCGATGATTTCGCCCGTTTTCTTCAGCATTCGCACCTTACGACCGTCTTTATCGAAGGTGTAGGCAATGCGGCTAGCGACCTTTTCCTTCTCGGAATACAGCATTACATTGGAGCTGTGAATCGGAGCCTCTTGGGTCACAATTTGGCCAGACTCGCCCTCTTGCTGGGGCTTGACATGCTTGGTACGAATGTTGACGCCCTGCACAATGACCTGGCTTTTCTTGGGGTTCACGGACAGAATTTCGCCCACCTTACCCCGGTCACGTCCGGCAATCACCTGCACGGTGTCACCCTTGCGGACATGCATTTTGTACCGAACTGGTTTCTTCGTAGACGTTGCCATTACAGTACCTCCGGTGCCAGGGAAACGATCTTAGTGAAGTTCTTATCCCGCAGTTCCCGCGCCACGGGGCCAAACACCCGCGTCCCTTTGGGGTTGCCGTCTTGGTTGATGATCACCGCTGCGTTGTCATCGAAGCGAATGCTCATACCACTGGTGCGGCGCAGACCTTTCCTGGTACGAACCACCACAGCCCGGACGACGTCCGACTTCTTCACCGCCATGTTTGGGATCGCATCTTTGACGACGGCGATAATGACATCGCCCACTCCGGCGTAGCGACGATTACCACCCAGAACCCGGATACACATCAACTTACGAGCGCCGCTGTTATCGGCCACATTGAGATAGGTTTCTTGCTGAATCATGAGTTCCCCCGCTAGGCGTCTGCCGCTCTGTTAACAATGTCAGCCACGACCCAGCGCTTCGTCCGACTCAGGGGACGGGTTTCAAGAATGCGAACACGGTCGCCCTCTTGGCAGGCATTGTCTTCGTCGTGGGCTTTGTAGCGCTTGGTGCTAACCACAATTTTCCCGTACTTGGGATGGGCGGATCGGCTTTCTACGGCAACAACGACGGTTTTATCCATCTTATTGCTCACCACCGTTCCTACTCGTTCTTTAACCGCCATCTGGATTCCCTATCTCCCCTATGCTGATACCGATTCTGCTGTGGCCGAAGTCGCATCGGCGGTTTGAGCGGCGGCTAGTTCCCGCTCCCGGAGCACCGTCATCAACTGAGCTAGGCGATGACGAGCGTGCTTAAATTGATGAACTTCCTTCGTAAGCTGACGAGTTGCCTTTTTAAACCGAAGCTGGAACAGGTCACGCTTGGTCTCAACAATGGCCTCTAGCAGCTCAGCATCACTCAGGCTCCGCGCCTCTTTAATCTTGGGCAATGCCATAACCTAGGCCTCCTTGCTGTCTCGAACAATAAACTTGGTCTTGAAGGGAAGCTTGAAGGCCGCCAGTCGCATGGCTTCACGGGCCGTTGCCTCAGGCACTCCAGCAATTTCAAAGACAATCCGACCGGGCTTCACCACGGCTACCCAGTATTCAGGGTTCCCCTTACCAGAACCCATCCGGGTTTCTGCGGGGCGCATGGTGACGGGCTTGTCGGGAAACACCCGGATCCAGATTTTCCCACCCCGGCGGACATAGCGGGTCATGGCACGACGGGCAGCCTCAATTTGGCGGGAGGTCAACCAGCAGGGCTCGGTGGCCTGAAGGGCGAAATCCCCAAAGCTGATGTCGCTGCCCCGCTGGGCCATTCCGCGCATACGGCCCCGGTGCTGCTTGCGAAATTTTGTTCGTTTTGGACTAAGCATGGCTCGGCACTCGTCAATTCACAGGTCAAAAGTTAGTTCGAGAAAACGTCGGGTCAGCCGTTATTCTGCGCCGTTATTCTTCGTTGGATCGATCTTCAAATTGCTGGCGACGGCGAGGCTGACGGCGACGGGGCTGGGCATTGCTAGGGGCCGGAGCCTGCTCTTCTTGGCCAGGGATAATCTCACCCTTGAAGATCCAAACTTTAACGCCCAGGATGCCGTAGGTGGTTTGGGCGGTGGTGTAGGCATAGTCCACATCGGCCCGCAGGGTGTGGAGGGGCACCCGACCTTCGCGAGTCCATTCCGTCCGGGCAATTTCTGCTCCGTTCAGACGACCGCTCACCTGAATTTTGATGCCCTCAACCCCAGCGCGTTGAGCCCGCTGGATGGCCTGACGCACCACCCGACGGAAGGACACCCGGCGCTCCAGTTGTTGAATGATGTATTCCGCCACCAGGGCCGCATCGGCATCTACCCGGCTGACTTCCACCACGTTGACTCGAATTTGACGACTGGAGTCCTTCAGCAGCTTTTGCAGCCCCACCCGCAGGGATTCAATTCCGGCACCGCCTCGGCCCACCACGACCCCAGGACGGGCGGTGCGAACTTCGAGGTCAATCTGATCGGCCTTGCGCTCGATCCGAATGTCGGCGATACCGGCATTGTTCAGGGTCTTCTGAACATACTCGCGAATACGATGATCCTCTTGGAGTAGCTCAGGGTAGCGCATTCCCTCCGCAAACCAGCGGGAGCGGTGCTCCTGAACAACGCCTAGGCGAAACCCGGTTGGATGAATCTTGTGTCCCACGAACTAACCCTCTGCAAAGTGCTGCTGAATGACTGCTGCGAAATGATGACGGTGCTGAATCAACGTGACTCAAATCAAGCGCTAACCCAACCCCCTAATCCACCGTCGGAGCAACGGCGATGGTGATGTGGCAGGTGGGTTTACGGATTTGGTAAGCCCGACCTTGGGCGCGGGGGCGGAAGCGGCGCAGGGTGGGGCCAGCATCCGCGAAGGCCTCACTGATCACCAGGGTCGCCGGATCAAGGCCATTGTTGTGCTCAGCGTTGGCTACCGCCGACCTCAGCACCTTGATGATGGGTTCACAGGCCTTGTAGGGCATGAACTCCAGGATAATCAGCGCGTCGCGGTAGCTTTTGCCCCGAATTTGATCCAGCACCCGACGAACCTTGCGGGGCGACATCCGGATATATTTAGCTACTGCCTTAACCTGCTCAGAGGTATCTACAGCCATGTCTCTAACTTCCTCTACCTAACGACGCGCTTTTTTATCACTTTTGGCATGGCCTCGGAAGGTTCGCGTCGGGGCGAACTCACCCAGTTTGTGACCCACCATTTGCTCCGTCACGTAGACGGGGACATGTTGACGACCGTTGTGGACGGCGATGGTGTGCCCAATCATTTGAGGCAGAATCGTCGAAGCCCGCGACCAGGTCTTAATCACCTGCTTGTCGCCCTTCGCATTGAGGGCTTCAACTTTTGAGAGTAAGTGGTCAGCCACAAAAGGCCCTTTTTTCAACGAGCGCGACATGATTCAGTCCCTACACAACAATCTGATACCGTCCAGTTCTGTACCTTGCCCAGCCTAGGCATTCCGTCCACCGCGTCCCCGCTTAGACACCCGACGGCGCTTCCGCACGACGTACTTGTCGCTGTCCTTCTTCTTCTTACGGGTCTTGAAGCCCAGGGCAGGCTTGCCCCAAGGGGTAACCGGGCCAGATCGGCCAATGGGAGCCCGACCTTCACCACCACCGTGGGGGTGATCCACCGGGTTCATCACGCTACCGCGCACCTCAGGACGACGGCCCAACCAGCGCTTACGCCCCGCCTTGCCCAGGCTGACGTTGCGCACATCGGCGTTGCCCACTTGGCCGATGGTGGCGTAGCACTCGCGCCGCACCATCCGCACTTCCGTGGAAGGCAGCTTCAGGGTGACATAGTCCCCTTCCTTTGCCACCACCTGGGCACCCGCCCCGGCGGAGCGCACCATCTGACCGCCCTTTCCAGGCTGCATCTCGATGTTGTGAACCGTGGTACCGAGGGGAATTTTGTACAGGGGCAGGGCATTACCTACTTCCAGGGGCGAATCCGGGCCAGAGACCACGGTGCTGCCCACGGCCAAACCAGCGGGGGCCAGGATGTAGCGCTTTTCCCCATCTTCATAGTGAAGTAGGGAAATGCGAGCATTCCGGTTGGGGTCGTACTCAATGGAAGCGACTTTGGCGGGAATGCCGACTTTGTCCCGGCGGAAATCGATCACCCGGTAGAGACGCTTGTGGCCACCGCCACGGTGGCGGCAGGTAATCACGCCCCGGTTGTTGCGCCCCTTGGGACGATGCTTGGAGCGAGTCAGCGACTTTTCGGGTTCACTGCGGGTGATTTCGGCAAACTCAGATACAGTTCGCTCACGCGTGCCCGGGGTATAAGGTCGGTAAGAACGGATGCCCATGGAAATACTTGCTGGCTACACGGCAAAGATTGCGGAAGTCTCTAAGATCAAATTCCTTAGAGATCAGGGAAGAGGGGAATGGAGTCCCCAGCAGCGAGGGTGACAATGGCCCGCTTGTAGTGAGCCCGATTCCCCACGAATCGGCCATAGCGGCGCTTCTTCTTGGGAGGATTGTAGGTATTGACGGAGGTCACCTTGACCTCAAACAGTTCTTCAATGGCGTCCGCGATATCAAACTTGGTAGCGCGAGGATCCACCTCGAAGACGTACTGGTTGTTTTCCAGCAGTAGGGTAGCCTTTTCAGTCACCAGGGGGCGACGAATGATGTCAGCCAGACTTGGCACAGTACTAGTCACAGTAAACCTCCTGAATGGCCTCAAGGGCGGGGGACGTAATTACAATTTGGTCAGCGACCAGCAGATCATGGACATTGAGGTTCGCCGCCGTGATCAGCTTGACGTTTTCAATGTTGCGGGCCGAGAGGTAAACCAGCTCTTGCTTCTCAGAGATGATGAGCAAAATTTTGCCCTCAACATCCGCGCCCCAACGGCCCAAAGCTTCGATCAGTTCCTTCGTCTTAGGACGCTCAAACTTATCGGCAAAGGCTTCGACCACGATCAGGTCATCCACCCGGCCTTGGAGCGCGGTACGCAGGGCCAGACGCCGCTCCTTGCGGTTCATCTTGACACTGAAGTCCCGAGGTTTGGGGCCGAAGGTGACACCACCGCCCCGCCACAGCGGAGAACGATTGGAGCCAGCCCGAGCCCGACCCGTTCCTTTTTGACGCCAGGGCTTGCGACCACCCCCGCTCACTTCGGCGCGGGTTTTGGTGGATACTGTCCCCTGCCGAGCATTATGCATCTGCCGAACGAGAGCCCGGTGGACGATGTGAGAGGCGGTTTCTTCGCTGGCGACTTTGAGATCTAAAGTCGCGCTGCCAGCCTCTTGGCCCTCCCAGTTTTTTACGGCGCACTCAACCATTGTCTTGACCTATCCCTACAACTCCGAAAGTCTCTCAAAAACGGCCCATCTCAATGTTTGAGGGACTAGGCCTTCACCCACTTGGCCGGGGCAACGCTGAGCAAGGCACCGGGCTTCCCTGGAACGGCACCTTTAATCAGCAGCAGATTGCGCTCATTGTCTACCCGCACTACTTCCAGCTTCCGTACCGTCACCTGGGTGTTGCCCAACTGACCCGCCATCCGCTTACCGGGATAGACGCGCCCTGGGGTCGTACCCGCTCCGGTGGAACCGGGCAAACGGTGATTCTTGGAACCGTGGGCCATGGGGCCACGACGGAAGTTGTGGCGCTTTTGATAGCCCGCGAACCCACGACCGATGCTCTTGCCCGTAACATCCACCAACTGACCAGCGGTGAAGGTTTCAGCGGTGATGGCTTGGCCGAGCTCGTAGCCCTCCGCCCCATCCACTCGGTACTCCTTGAGGTGGCGCAGGGGGGCGCTGCCCGATTTTGCGAGGTGACCGAGCTCTGGCTTATTGAGGGCCTTCTCGGCTACTTCGTCAAAACCGACCTGAACCGCCGCATAGCCATCGGTATCTGGAGTCTTCACCTGCGTTACCACACAAGGCCCAGCCTGGACGACAGTGACCGGGACGGCGTTCCCCGCGTCATCAAATATTTGGGTCATGCCCAGCTTTTTGCCGAGAATACCGACTGCCACAGCCTTTCTCCCTAACTTACACACTACAAAATGCGCTTTCGCCTCCCTAGAAGGCTGATGCGCATCTCAACTACGTCAACTTTTGAACGTCACTCAGACGCGGAAGCTCACAGAGCTTCCTTGGCTCAATCGGTCACTATTCAAAAGAAAGCTGGCTTCTGAAGGCTCAAGGAGAAGACCTGTAAAGATCTCAGCCGTTATCTGGCCTTGAACCGAAACAGCCATTTGCCAGGACTTGAGCGGTGCGCTGACCCCTCAGTATCCTTTTCAGCGGCGATTTACTATATTACAGTCCTCAAATGGATATGTCTATAGTCACAACAAAAGTTTTTTGGATAGGCGATCAGGACAGGACGATTCAGTCGGCTTGACGGCACAGCGGGAGCCCTGGTTGACCGACAAAACTGGCGAGAACCCAGATTCATCGAAGGGTCAGGCGACCTGACCCCTACATGGAACCAATGCCGTAGGGGTGCGGTTTTCGCGCCCGACCCAGAATCTTTTGTCAGCCAACCAGGCGGGAGCCACACTTGCGGCAAGACGGCGAAAAAATCAGCGATTAGCCCTGATTATCGCAACCCTAGGGAATCCTGGGTGAATTGCCGTCGATATCCCGCCGCAATGGCATTACAATTTCTGTAGTCTTGGGACTGTAGTCTTAAAGAAACGCGGGCCTTGCGCTCTGCCTAGGACTACTGGACAGGGCTCTGAATCTCGGAATCAGCCATTGTTATCGACGACTTGAGGGCAAGTATGGCGTTATTGACCACTGGTAAAGGGTTCATTCGTGATGTTGAAACCCACCGGGCCATTGCGGTGCGAATGCCCTTGGAAGGCGGCTTTGAGGGCCGCTATGAGCGTCGGCTGAAGGCCAAGGGCTACGAAACGATGAACCTCACGGCCCGAGGGCTAGGCGATATTGCCGCCTATTTAACCGACATTCACGGGGTGCGTCCGCCCCACCTGGGCAAGAAAACTGTGGGCAATTCCGCCGCTGTGGGCTACACCTATTTTGTGCCGCCGATGCTGACCTACCGCCTGGAGACCATGGCCCCGAAGGCAAAGGGGATGGTGCTTTGGTTGATTGAGGGACATATTCTCTCTCGGCAAGAATTGGCCTATCTGGTGAATCTGCCCCAGGTCGAGCCCCGCGTGCGCGTGGTTGTGGAAATGGGTGGCGAGCGCTACTTTAGCTGGGAGCCATTGGCTAACCTGATCTAGTCCTCCACGCCCCATCGCCCTACCTTCGTGGATTGTTCTCCGCCGTTGTCTATCGTCTCTGAAACCCAGCCCCTGCCCTACCGGTCACTCCAGACAGGGCAATGGGTGAAGCTGATCTGTGGTGCAAGCTATCAAGATATGCCCACCATCCGGCGACTGGCGATGATCTATGCCCTCGCTGGTGTGGACTGTGTGGATGTGGCGGCGGATGGGGCGGTGGTGGCGGCAGCGCGCCAGGGACTTGCCGATGCCCAGGTTTTAGCCCAGCGGTGGGCCAGGGATGGATCGGCGCATCAGACCCCGGAATCCGGGAGTCGAGGGATCCGGCATGACCTCAGTCAGGATCTGCCCTGGCTGATGGTGAGCCTCAACGACAGCGAGGATCCCCACTTTCGGAAAGCCTATTTTGATCCGGCGCAATGCCCTCCCGAATGCAGCCGCCCCTGCGAAACCCTCTGCCCCACCCAGGCTATCCAATTTGTAGCGGCGTCCCCCGATCATTCAGCGTCCCCCGATCCGTCGGGCGTGATTCCCAACCTCTGCTATGGCTGTGGGCGCTGCATTGCCGTCTGTCCGGTGCAGAATATTGTGGCCCAAGCCCACCGGGCGAGGCCGGAGGACTTTCCGACCGAGGTACTGCATCAGGTGGATGCCGTGGAAATCCATACCCAGGCAGGGCGGCAACCGGAATTTTTGGCCCTATGGCAGCGTCTAAAACCCTGGCGCAAACATCTCAAGTTAGTGTCGATTAGCTGCCCAGATGATCCTCAGATCGAAGCCTACCTCTGGGATCTTTACGAAATCATGGCCCCGCTAGAGATTCCTCTGATTTGGCAAACCGATGGCCGACCGATGAGCGGGGATTTGGGCAAGGGCACGACCCACGCCGCCATTCGCCTTGCTCAGAAGGTGATAGCGGCCAACCTGCCCGGGTATGTCCAACTGGCCGGGGGCACCAATCACTACACGGTTCCCAAGTTGAAGGAACTGGGCTTAGTCGCCTCTCACCTCCCATCCAAGGCAGAGGAGGCCATCCTACCCCAGAGGAACGCTGTCACACCAGGCCCCCAGAATCAGCAAAGGATTGCCGGAATCGCCTACGGCAGCTATGCCCGGAGTCTCGTGATGCCTCTTCTGGATCAACTGGATCCGATGCTACCGCTGCTGCTTGAGACCGGCGGGGCGGGGATGAGCGAGGCATCGCTTTCTACAATAGACAGGACTGAGGATCTAGAGGATCTAAAGGTGGTGCTTGACCAAGCTCGGCAGCTTGTCGGTGCGCTGAAGTCAAGGGGCAAGGTTTACGCCTCTGCCGAGGGTAGAAACCCCTGAGGGATCAAGCAAATTCAAGCCGATTACCTTAAAATTGTGGGCATCCGTCCCCAACACTCTATGGTTAGCGATCACAACGCCCAGCCCTTGAATAGCCCTCCCTCAAAGGTTGAGTTGCCCTCTGCCCTCTCACCTGACCCTGCGCCTCCGTCTGCCCAGCCCAGCCAGCCGTCGCCGTCCGTCGTCCCCCCTCAAGCGGACACCTTATCCAGAACAGACACCACCGACGACTTGGATCAACTCCTGAGTATTCTGCCCCCCACCCTCCGGGAACGCATTACCCAGCATCCCCAACTGGCTAGCCTGGTGGAAGTGGTCTTGGATTTGGGACGGCTTCCCGAAGCACGGTTCTTTAACGGTGTTGAGTATCTGACCGATATCCCCGTCACCCCAGCGGATCTCGAACATTGCATTGAACGGGTGGGCACCTTTGGCGGCGATAACCGGGCCGGGATTGAGAAAACCCTGCACCGCATCAGTGCTATTCGTAATCGCGCTGGTACGATCATCGGCCTCACTTGCCGCGTGGGTCGGGCGGTGTTTGGCACCATCGGCATGATTCGGGACTTGGTGGAAACCGGAAAGTCTATCCTCATGCTAGGCCGACCTGGAGTGGGGAAAACCACCGCCCTGCGAGAAATTGCTCGGGTCTTGGCCGATGACCTCCAAAAACGAGTGGTCATTATCGACACCTCCAACGAAATCGCTGGCGATGGTGACATTCCCCACCCTGCCATTGGCCGCGCCCGACGGATGCAGGTGGCCCGCCCTGAAGAACAGCATCGGGTGATGATCGAAGCGGTGGAAAACCACATGCCAGAGGTCATTGTTATCGACGAAATTGGCACAGAACTGGAAGCCCTAGCCGCTCGAACCATTGCGGAACGCGGGGTTCAGCTTGTGGGAACCGCCCACGGCAATCGGCTGGAAAACCTGGTTAAAAACCCCACCCTCTCTGACCTGATTGGAGGTATTCAGTCCGTTACCCTGGGCGATGAAGAAGCCCGCCGCCGGGGGAGTCAAAAAAGTGTGCTGGAACGGAAAGCTCCGCCCACCTTTGACATTGCGGTGGAAATGCTGGAACGTCAGCGCTGGGTGGTTCACGACGATGTGACCGTCACCATTGACAACCTGCTGCGAGGTCGCCAACCGGGGCAACAAGTTCGCACGGTGGACGACAACCAAAACGTCACCATCACCCACGAGCTACCCGGTTCTGGACGAGAAGTGGCTAAGCCCTCTCGATCTGGCCTCGGTTGGCGGGCCGCTGGCCAAATGCTGCCGCCCCAAGGATCGGCGACGCTATCCCCCCAACCTCGCCACGGTCAGGGCAGCAGTTCCTACCTCCGGGCCAGCCTCGGCAGCGACGCCCCCTTGCCCCAACCCCAATCTGAGTGGATGGAGTTGCTTGAACCAGCGGATGATCGGGAAGAACTGACCTCTGTACCGGAGGACAGCCTCCGCCTCTATCCCTACGGGGTCAGCCGTCACCAAATCGAGCGCGTTATCCAAACCCTGGGAATGCCCGTCGTCATCACCAAAGATCTCGATCATGCCGATGCGGTGCTGGCCCTGCGATCCCACAGCAAAACCCAGGCGAAGCTCAAGCACATGGCCCAGGGTCGTCACCTGCCAGTTCATTTGGTGAAATCGAATAGCATTCCCCAAATTACCCGTGCCCTTCAGCGTCTCCTGCGCTTAGACGACGATCCTGAATCCGTCAACCTAGAGTTGTTTACCCACAATGGTGGCGAAGATGAGCTAGAAGCCCTAGAGGAAGCCCGCCTTGCCGTCGAGCAAATTGTCATTCCCAAAGGGCAGCCCGTGGAGTTGCTGCCCCGTTCCGCCCGCATTCGCAAAATGCAGCATGAACTGGCGGAACACTATCGCCTCAAGTCCCTCAGTTGCGGTGAGGAACCTAACCGACGACTGCGCATCTATCCGGCCTAACCGGCCACGGCTGATCGACGCTGCCGATTCAGCCCCATCGGGCGCAGGCCATGGATCGATTTCCGCGAGGAGGGTTCTGAGAACACCACGCAATATAAAATGAAAAGGCCTGAATGACGCATAATCGGCCTTGATCGCTGGTTATTCAGCCTTGAAATCCTTCAAAGACGCCTATGAAATCCTTACTTTCTCGCTTATTTGCGCTGATGCTCGTTGCGGTCATTGGCCTCACCGGGTGCAGCGCTGGCACCAGCGGGCTACTCTCCGGGGACTATCGCCAAGATACCCTGATGCTAGTCGATAGCCTGAGAACCGCGATTACCCTCCCCGATGATGATCCTGCCAAGGCAGAAGCCCAGGCTACGGCCAAAGTCGTCATTAGCGATTTTGCATCTCGCTATCGTCGTGATGCGGCAGTCGCTAACTTGAGCTCCTTCACCACCATGCGCACCGCACTCAACGCCATTGCTGGTCACTACAGTGCCTATCCCAACCGCCCTCTGCCCGAGAAACTAAAAACACGGGTTGAGCAAGAACTCAAGCAGGTTGAATCTGCTTTAAAGCGAGAGGCTTAGTCGCTTTTCCAACCCTTGATCCTGACCGCCTAAACCCGCTAAGAGCGGGTTTTTTCTCGGCTAGCGTCAATCCTGACTGGCACACTACTCAGCCACAGGTCACCGCCATGCCTCCTGGGAAAGCCACCCTGCCCCGACAGCGAACCTAGGCCCAACGGATATCGCAGCAGGCCCCGTTGAGGGGTTAAAATCAATGTTTGACGATTGGGACACCCCTTTGCTAGGATAGCAATTCTGTAGTGAAGTGCGAGTTGGACATGAAAGTCCGTGCGTCTGTTCGCAAAATGTGCGATAAGTGTCGAGTGATTCGTCGCCGAGGGCGAGTCATGGTGATTTGTTCTAACCCTAAGCATAAGCAACGCCAAGGTTAGCTGGCTTAGGTCTGTCAACTACGGGCTTGCTCGGTCGACGTGGGAATAGGATGGGTTTTGGGAAAGCTCTGTCGCCCTCTTGGACGGGTACCTTTGGGTACTCGGTGACCGTGTGGGACACAATTATAGCCATCAGCATACATGCTGTGGGATTAAGCTCAACGTTTGGGGAGATAGTTTAGGTGGCACGGATAGCAGGCGTGGACTTGCCACGCGACAAACGAGTTGAAATTGGCCTGACCTATATCTACGGTATTGGCCTAACCCGTTCCAAGGAAATTCTCGCGAAAACCGGGGTCAGCCCTGACATTCGGGTGAAGGATCTGACGGACGCGGATGTTGCTAAATTGCGGGATGCCGTGGAAAGCGACTACCAGGTCGAAGGGGATCTTCGTCGCCTGGAGAGCATGAACATCAAGCGATTGATGGATATTGGTTCCTATCGAGGACGTCGTCACCGGGCTGGGTTGCCCGTGCGAGGTCAGCGCACCCGTACCAACTCTCGCACCCGTCGGGGCGGCACCCGCCGAACCGTCGCGGGCAAGAAAAAAGCGCCCAAGAAGTAATGCCTAACTCTAGCCTCGGGCTTGTCCTGAGGCACCTGTAACAGGTAACACTCGCTGACATCAGTAGCGAGTTTTTTGACTGTCTATTGATTGTCGATGTTTATTTTGATTTAGTGACAGCACCATGGCCAAACCAACCCGAAAAACTGGTCCACGTAAGAGCAAGAAGAATATTCCCAGCGGAGTCGCCCACATTCGCTCTACCTTTAACAACACGATTGTGACGATTACCGATCAATCGGGCGAAGCGATTTCTTGGGCCTCGGCAGGCTCTAGCGGCTTTAAGGGCGCTAAGAAGGGCACGCCCTTTGCGGCCCAAACGGCGGCGGATAGTGCCGCTCGTCGCGCTATGGATCAAGGTATGCGCCAAATCGAAGTGATGGTCAGTGGGCCTGGTGCAGGGCGGGAAACCGCTATCCGAGCTCTTCAGGGAGCTGGCTTAGAAATCACCCTAATTCGGGACGTCACCCCCATTCCCCACAATGGATGTCGTCCCCCCAAACGGCGACGGGTCTAGGGCACTGGGATTGCATTTGTCCAGCTAGGTCTATCGAGGTTGAAGGAAGGCGGCACCGTGGCACAGTTTCATGTCGATTGCATCGAATCAATCATAGAGCCCGATCAGGGCCAGTACGGACGGTTTGTCATCGAGCCGTTGGAGCGCAGTCAAGGGATTACCGTAGGGAATGCCCTGCGTCGAGTTTTGCTCTCTAACCTAGAGGGGGTGGCCATCACCGCCGTGCGCATTGCGGGGGCAACCCACGAATTTTCTACCATCACCGGCGTACGGGAAGATGTGCTGGATATTCTCCTCAACATGAAGGAGGTTATTCTGCGCAGCCATACCAGCCAAGCTCAGATTGGGCGTCTTTTGGTTCAGGGGCCAGCCCGAGTCACCTCCGGTCACTTTGATCTGCCCTCGGAGGTTGAGGTGGTCAATCCGGAACAATACGTGGCCACCGTGGCCGACGGTCATACCCTAGAAATGGAATTTCGCATCGAGCGGGGTCAAGGGTATCGAGCCGTGGATCGTAGCAAGGATGATGCGGCTGCCCTAGATTTCATCCAGATTGATTCGGTGTTTATGCCGGTGCGTAAGGTCAACTACACCGTAGATGAGGTCGTGGTGTCTGGATCCATGCAAAAGGATCAGCTCACCATGGACATTTGGACCAACGGCAGCATCACCCCTCAACAGGCGATGAGTCAGGCCGCCGATATCCTGGTCAATCTCTTTGTCCCTCTGAAAGATGTCACCCTTGAGCCCAAGATTGATGATCTGGAGAAAGAGACCGACGATCCCAACAACCAGATTCCCATCGAGGAACTACGGTTGTCCGTTCGGGCCTACAACTGCCTCAAGCGCGCTCAGATCAACTCCGTTGCCGACCTGTTGGATTTCAGCCAGGAAGACCTGCTAGAGATCAAAAACTTTGGCCAGAAGTCTGCGGAGGAAGTGATCGAAGCTCTACAGGAGCGGTTAGGGATCACCCTACCCCTGGAGAAAGCGTCGAAAAGCGCCTAGGGAGCTTGCTGGGCCTTGAATTGAGGTCGCAGCATATCCGTATTGTTTACCCTATTGTTCACCTGAGTTAAGAGTCATGCGCCACCGTTGTCGCGTTCATCAATTAGGTAAGCCTGCCGATCAGCGCAAAGCCCTGCTGCGAGCTTTGACCACTGAGCTGATCCGCCATGGGCGCATTACCACCACCAAAGCCCGTGCCCAGGCTGTTCGGGAAGAGGCGGATCGGATGATTACCCTAGCTAAGGACGGCTCGCTTTCCGCCCGTCGTCGTGCGCTGGGTTACATCTACGACAAGCAGCTTGTCCACGCCCTTTTCAGTGAAGCGCCTCAGCGTTACGCGGATCGCCAAGGTGGCTATACCCGCATCCTGAAAACGATCAGCCGCCGGGGAGATAACTCCGAGATGGCGATCATCGAGCTCACTTAAGGTCACGATTCGCCCGTCCTCTGTTGGCCATGGAAAAGATTTCGCCCATCCAGCGCAGCCTAGCCCAAAACCCCGTCGAGTTTGGCCAGTCCACTCAGCGGGTAGCCTTGGTGGTGCAGTATGTGGGAAGCCAACTTCATGGCTGGCAGTGGCAACCCAATGCGCGAACCGTCCAGGGGGAGATTGAGCGGGTTTTAGCTGACGTGGTGGGTTATCCCATCCGAGTCAGCGGGGCGGGGCGTACAGATACTGGGGTTCATGCGGCAGCCCAGGTCGCGCATTTCGATGCTCCGGCTTTCATCCCCGCCCATCGCTGGGCGGAGGTTTTAAATGCCAGACTGCCCCAAGATATCCTGGTGCGCGCCTCGACGCAGGTGACAGAGGACTGGCATGCCCAATTTTCTGCCCAGTGGCGGCGATACCGCTACACCCTCTATACCGGATCCTGCCCCAACCTGTTTGTCAGGCCCTTTGTGTGGCACTACCACCACCATGATCTCGATCAGGCCAAGATTCAGGCCGCCCTCGATACGTTAGTGGGCTACCACGATATGACCGCCTTCCATCGATCTCGGTCAGGTAAGTCCCATTCCTGGGTAGACCTTCAGGAGGCTCGGTGCCAGCGTCAGGGGGATTTCTTGACCGTTGAACTCCAAGCGAAGGGGTTTTTGTACGGCATGGTCAGGCTGATTATGGGTCTAGTGGTGAAGGTGGGGCAGGGGGAAATGTCGCCCAGGGCGTTCCATCAGCTTTGGCAAAATCGTCAGCGGGAGCGGGTCAAATACTCGGCTCCAGCCCGAGGTCTCTGTCTCCTGAGGGTCGGCTATGACCCCTCTCCTTTCCCAAGGGACGTGTGGTTTGACGCCCAGCCGCAATTTTATCTGGGTATGGCCGCCGCCTAGTCGGGCAAGCTCAGGTCTTGTGTGGATTTTCTCAAATAATGCCTAAACAACGGATAACAGTGCTATGACAACGAAAACCTACATTCCCTCCCAAGCGTCCATTGACCGCCAGTGGTACGTGGTTGATGCGGAAGGCCAGCGCCTTGGTCGTTTGGCGGCGGAGATCGCCTCCATTCTGCGGGGCAAAAACAAGCCGACCTTCACCCCGAACATGGACACCGGGGACTTTGTCATCGTGGTGAACGCCGACAAGGTAGTCGTGACAGGGCGCAAGTCTACGACTAAGCTCTATCGTCGCCACTCCGGTCGCCCGGGCGGGATGAAAACCGAGACCTTTGACAAACTGCAAGCTCGTATTCCCAGCCGGATCATCGAGCAAGCGGTGAAGGGAATGCTGCCCAAGACGACCTTAGGCCGTCAGCAGTTCACCAAGCTCAAAGTGTACGCTGGGCCAGAGCATCCCCACCAAGCTCAGTCTCCCCAAACCCTTGTTATCAACACGATTCCTGGAGAAGTGAAGTAATGCAGGCCACCGCTCAATCTGACCGCGCAGTTTACTGGGGCACCGGACGCCGCAAGTCCGCCATCGCTCGGGTTCGTCTGGTTCCCGGCAGCGGCCAACTAACCATTAACAAGCGCCCTGGGGAAGAATATCTGCAATTCAACCCCGCCTACCTGATGTCTACGAAGGCTCCCCTAGAGGTGCTGGGACTCGAGAACGACTACGACATTCTCGTTAACGTCAAAGGCGGTGGTTTGACCGGGCAGGCCGATGCGATTCGGCTAGGCGTGGCCCGCGCCCTGTGTGAACTGGCCCCTGAAAACCGCAAGCCCCTAAAAGTGGAAGGCTATCTAACCCGTGATCCTCGGGCAAAAGAGCGGAAGAAATACGGTCTCAAGAAAGCCCGTAAGGCTCCTCAGTTTTCCAAGCGTTAATCGTTCGCGCCTCTCCCTTTGGGGAGGGGGCTTGTTTGTTCATTGCTGTTATTTTTGGCACGAGCTATGGCTAAGTCTGACATCCACCCCACCTGGTATCCAGAGGCCAAGGTCTTCTGTGATGGCCAAGAAGTGATGACCGTTGGTTCCACCAAACCCGAACTCCATGTTGATGTGTGGTCAGGGAATCACCCCTTCTACACGGGCACCCAAAAGATTATCGACACGGAAGGCCGTGTGGAGCGCTTCCTGCGGAAGTATGGCATGACCGATTCCGCCGCCACGAAAGAGGACAAAGCCTAGCCAGGTTCCTCAAATCACCGATGCTGTCATTGATGATTTAAGGACCATTCACGGGTTAGGCTCTCCTGGGGATAAGGCAAGCGTTGTGCACTATGGCTGAAGCGTATCTAATTGAGAAGCTCAACTCCGTTGAGCAAACCTTCCAAGAATTGACTCGCAAGCTAGCGGATCCTGACGTGGCTCAGGATCCGGCTGAGTTTCAACGCATTGCCAAGTCCCGCTCCTCCCTGGAGGAAACGGTCAACGTCTATGCTGACTGGAAGCAGGCCAAAGACGAGTTGGCCGGTGCAAAAGAGGTCTACAAGGAATCGATTAATGACCCCGATTTGCGGGAAATCGCCTCCTTAGAAGTCGAAGAACTGGAAGCCCGACTGGCTAGTCTAGAAGCCAAGCTCAAGATCCTGTTGTTGCCCCGAGATCCCAATGATGACAAGAACATCATGCTGGAAATTCGGGCCGGAGCCGGGGGAGATGAAGCCAGCATTTGGGCTGGGGATCTCGTCCGCCTGTATTCCCGTTATGCCGAGAGCCAAGGGTGGCAGGTGAAACTGCTGAGCGAGTCCGCCGCTGACATGGGCGGTTTCAAGGAGGCCATCCTGGAAATTGCTGGGGATCGGGTGTACAGCAAGCTGAAGTTTGAAGCGGGTGTCCACCGAGTCCAACGGGTGCCCGTGACCGAGGCGGGGGGGCGTGTCCACACCTCAACGGCGACCGTGGCGATCATGCCCGAGGTGGACGATGTTGAGGTTCACATTGATCCCAAGGATATTGAACTCACAACCGCTCGTTCCGGTGGCGCTGGGGGGCAAAACGTGAACAAGGTGGAAACCGCCGTTGACCTGTTCCACAAACCCACGGGCATTCGCGTCTTTTGTACGGAGGAGCGTTCCCAGCTCAAAAACCGGGAACGGGCCATGCAAATTCTCCGGGCTAAGCTTTACGAGATTAAACTCCGGGAGCAGCAGGATGCCGTCACCTCCATGCGGCGTTCCCAGGTCGGGAGTGGGGATCGATCTGAAAAGATTCGTACCTATAACTACAAAGATAATCGCGTCACCGATCACCGCCTCAACCAAAACTTCACCCTAGCTCCGGTGTTGGAAGGAGATATCGAGGGCTTGGTAGAATCCTGTGTGAGCCGAGATCAGCAGGAGCGGCTGGAGGAGTTGGCGGCGGAGTCTTCCCCGGTCTAGGCCACTACTGGAGGGCACTCCATGGTTAAATTTTTGCACATTGCCGATATTCACCTCGGGTTTGACCGCTACAACAGCCCGGAGCGCACCAAGGACTTTTTCTATGCCCTCCAAACGGCGCTGGAACGCCATGCTCTCCAGCGCCAGGTTGATTTTGTGGTGATTGCGGGCGACCTGTTCGAGCATCGCAACATCAAACCTGCCACCCTGAACCAGGCTCAGATCTGCCTCCAAGCGCTGCAACGGGCCAATATTCCGGTTTTTGCCATTGAGGGCAACCACGATAACCGCCCCTACGGCACCACCACCAGTTGGCTAAAGTATCTCTCGGAGTGGGGATTGCTGATGCTGTTGGAGCCCCAGGATCCCAAGCAGGGGGATGAGTTCCTGGTGCCCTGGAACCCTCAGAGCCGTAGCGGCAGCTACTACGATCTGGACTGTGGGGTGCGGGTGATCGGATCCAACTGGTATGGTTCTACTGCGCCAAGGGCCATTGAGCAACTGGCGGCGGCGATTCAGACCCTTCCCCCCGGCCCAGCCACGACGGTGCTGATGTTTCACCACGGTCTAGAAGGCCAAATCGCTCGCTACGAGGGCGCTCTCCGCTATACGGATTTGCTCCCCCTGAGGGCGGCGGGGGTGGATTACCTGGCCCTGGGCCATATTCACCGCGAGTATCAGGCGGAAGGGTGGGTGTTTAACCCCGGATCCTTGGAGGCCAATAACGTGGAAGAAAGCCTGCATCGTCGGGGAGCTTACCTGGTAGAGATCACCGATGAAGGGCTGAAACCCGAACTGCAAACCGACTATTTTCAGCGACCCATCCTGCGCATTGAAGTGACCACCAAGGGGGATGACAGCGTGGATGAGTTACGGGCGCGTTGCCACGAGACGGTGGAAGCGGCGGTTCAGCGCTTACCGGAGGACAGCATCAGCCCCATTTTGGAGGTGCGAATTACGGGACAGGTGGGCTTTGATCGTCTAGATTTGGATACCCGCAGCCTTCAGGAAGATCTGCGCCTGGGCAGCGGTGCATTATTGGTGCTGCTGAAGTACGACGCGGAAGCGGTGGCCTATCAAACGCCTATTTTGGAAGGCCATAACCGCCTTGCCATTGAGCAGAGTATTTTCACCGATATGCTGGTTGCCCATCGGGACTATAAGCCGCAGGCAGAACGGCTCGCCCTCGGGATGACGGATCTCAAGGATCGGCAACTGTCGGGCGCGGACGAGGTGATCCTCTATCAATTGGTGGGCGATCTGTTGGACTTGGACCTACCACAGGGTAATTAGGCTACGCTGCTGCCAGATCATCACCAGTCCACTGAAGGCTACAAAGGTATAAACGAACTGCCGAAATTGCTGAGCCGATAACTGGGCCAGAACCATTTTCCCTAGCCAATTGGCTGGCAGGGCTCCCAGGCCAATGGCTAGCCCATAGGCAACATACTTGAGGTTGAGGGTGCCTAGTCCGGCGTAGGCGATGATTTTGATGACGTGAAGCGCGGTTTTATGCACCGCCTTAGTGGCGATCATGGCTTCTTTTTCTAGGCCATAGCCAAAGTAGAGGGGATTCATCACCGGGCCAGTGCTGCCAATCAGCCCAGAACCAATGGCGTTGACCATGGCATAGGGGAGGAAGTGCCATGCTTGAACGGGCAGGCGAGTATCCTTCGGCCCAAGGATTTCATTCAGGAACATGACAATCAGGCCCACCCCAAGCACCAGTTGCAACCCCTCAGCATGGACATGGGTGAGGCCATAGCAGCCAATCAACGCTCCCACCGCCGCACCGGGAATGTACCAGCGGGTGAGCGACCAATCAATATGTGACCGTAGCAACAGCCCCCGCTGGGCATTGCCAATCAGCATTCCCAGGGTAATCACGGGAGCCACGGCCTGGGTGCCGAGCAGGACGGACGCCAGCGGAATCAGGATAAAGGGACTCCCCCCGCCCGCTAGCATACTCAAAAACCAGCCCACAGAACTTGCAACGAACAGGTAAACGGCGATCATGGTCGCAGGCGGTATAAGCGTGAATTAATTTTCTTTACCGGATCTTAAGTTTAGGGGCTAAACTCCTCCCCTGGCTAGGGCGTTCTGGCGGCGGCGGGATGAGCCTGGGCAAGATTGGCTAGAGTATGTCCTGGGGGCGTACGCTAATCTAGGTGGAAATGGCAAAGACCTATGGCTGAGTCTTCGGGACCGCAACCCTTACCCCCTGCGTCGGGGGATCCATCCGCGCCAGCGCAGAACGATCCAGTAGCCCACCGGTATCGTCAGGGGGAAGCGGCCTTTAAGCAAGGGCAATATACCGTGGCCCTAGGGCACTTTCTGCAACTGGTCAGCCTTGCTGAGGCGAATTCAGCCATGCAGTTAAAGGGACGCATGGGGCTGATTCTGACCCAACAAAAGCTCGGGCAGACCGCGCAAGCTCGCCAGGAATGCCGACGGATGCTGGCCAGTGATATCCCAGAAGCCCGTCGCTGGGCCGAAGCCTGGTTAGCGAAACTCCCGGAAATACCGACGGATCAAGGGTTTGCACCAACCCCATCCGCCCCCCCCTCCCCTCCCCCAGCGACAGATGCGGCGACCTTCGATCCCACGGGCTTTGTGCCCTTGGATGCGCCCCCTAACCCCCCATCGCCGCCGGGGAAGCTGTCCCAGGGGAAATCGTTGCCGCTGCCAGCCCCTAGGGAGGCCTCCTCAGGCAACGCTGATCTCAACAGCACCGAGGTAGAATCCCCGCAGGGCCGTGCAGCAGCGACTAGGGCAGCAGCGGAGCCTATGGTCACCGTTCCCATCACCCCACAGTCGCTCTTTCACTATCAACACCTGAACCAGGAGACGCGGGAGATCAGCCTCCCAGCCGGTAGCCCCCAGCCGGATAGTCCCCCGGCCCCCAGCCCTGGGCCATCCCCGGCCCCGGCGTTGAGCCCCGAAACCTCAGAGCCCTCGCCACCGCAGGAAACCACCCCCCACCCGCTGCCCCAGCGGCCAGCCCCCACTGCTCCCCAGCGGCGTTTACCCATGCGCCCCTTCCCCCAGCCCTACGAACTGTGGTTTGCCCAAGCCATGACGCTGGGGGCCGTGCTATGGGTGGCCATCATGGGGATCCACAGGGTCTTTGGCAGTGCTAATGACCTACTGCGTCAGGTGACTTGGCCCGTCCGCCTGGGGGGATTTTCCTGGCTAGATCGGCCCTACACCATACCGATTCTCCTGCTCTGGTTAGGGCTGTTCCTCGCCAGTCCATGGTGGATGGATGGGTTGCTGGCCAGGGTCTATGGCCAACGGACGTTAAGTACAAGACAACTCCAAGGACAACACCCCACGGCCCTCACCCTCCTCCGCCAGCAGTGCCAGAGGCAGGGATGGTATTTACCAGAATTAAGGGTGCTACCGGATCCGGTTCCCCTGTGTTTTAGCTATGGCTGGCGACCGCGTTATCTGCGCCTGGTGGTGAGTCAGGGGCTCCTGGATAACGCCAACGATGAGGTATTAGGGATCTTCTTAACCTACGAACTGGCTCACATGATCAATGGGGCAACGGCGGTTCTATCGGGTTTCGGCGGCCTCCTGCTGATCCTATCCCTGGGGTATCAGCAGATCACCCGATGGGCAGATCAGCCGATCCCCTGGCTGATCCAGGTCGTCCTCAAGGGGCTGGCTCAGGGGATCTATGGCCTATTTTGGGTGCTGCGGCGAGGGTTGCTCTGGCTATCGCGCCTACGCAGCCAATGGGCCGATCACCGGGTGGAAGCCATGGTCCAGCGCCCCGATCTCCAACAAAGCGCCCTCCTCTGGCTCTCCCACCAACTGCCTATCCATCTGCGCCAGCGGGATACCCTATCCCCCCCATGGTGGAGCCTAGATGTGCTGATGCCCCTCAGCCCCCACGCCGCCCTCAGCCCGGGTAGTTTTATGGCTCCCTTGGGCGAGGCCACCCCCCTGCTCAATGACTGGGCCAACCCCTATCGACAATGGCTGATGGGGGGCGCAACCCACAAACCGCTGGGCGATCGCCTACGTTGGCTGAACCAACGAGCCGGACAGCGACAGCAGCCCACCCTCGCGTTAACGGAACCCAGCACTCCTCTAGCCGCCTTTTCCCTGTCTCGGCTGATGCGCCAAAAAGGCCCGATTATCGGTGGGCTAGTGGGGGGTGGGCTGGCCCTGGTTTTTTGGTTTGTGGGCGGGCTGGTGATGCGGTTTGGGTGGCAACGCCTAAGCTGGTGGTACCAAGACGAAAGCCTGCTGTACGGTGGCGTTTTGCTGGGGCTGGGCATCGGCCTTTTGATCCGCATCAATGCTCTGTATCCCGATATTCCCAGCACCCAGCCCATGGTTTCCGACCCCAATCAGATCATGGGTGCTGTCAGTCAACTGCCTGTGGAAGGAGAGCCCTGCCGCCTGTCAGGCACTCTGATTGAAGCACCAGAGTCGGCCCCTGGGCAAACGGTTTACCTCGCCACCCTAGATGGGTTTGTCAGGCTAGGCTTCTCCTCTCCCCAGCCCTGGATCTGGGATTTGAAACCGTCTCCCTCCCCCCTACGCCAGTGGGTGGGCCGATCCGTCTCCGTCTCCGGCTGGCGGCGGCGCAATGATGGCCTGCTTTGGGTGGATGTGGCGACCCTGAGTTCGGCCAGCCAACGGCCAATCGCTAGCATCACCGCGCCCCTTTGGGCCACCCTGATCAGCCTAGGGCTTTGTTTTAGCGGCATTTACACCATCTGGACGGGGGCTTAGGGCCTGCTGTGAGCCCGGTACAGTCTGGCGGGACGCACTGGCGGCGGCAGGGCAAAGGTGCATGATGTTGCGAAATGTCGCCCCTAATGTTACATTTGTTTACGAAATCAGATGCCTTCGTCTGCTGGGCAAGTTCAGAGTTGGACTGGACAGTGGTTTAGTGTTCGTAGGTATCAGGTTCTCCTACTCTCAACACAGCAAATGAACCAGCCTGTGAGGGCTGGTTTTTATTTAGACAGATAGTCAAGATTTTGAGCATTTTCGTACAACCCCTAATCCCGTGTTACCTTAATAAATGGTTTGACTAGGGAAGTTGACGACATAGACCCCAAGGCGGCGATTCATTTTTGCCCCTGGTTTCTTTCCCGTAAGAGAACCAATTTTTTAGGTATCAGGTGATCGATGTTGACGGTCAGGTTTAAGGCTGGCGATCACGTCATCCCGCATAGATGCTGGTTTAGATTGTTTGGAACACGAGAGGTATCTTAAGATGTCCATCCGCCTTTACGTTGGCAATCTCTCTAGGGATTTGCAGCGTCCAGATTTTGAAAGCATGTTTGCCACCTACAACGATGATCTGGTGTCTGTAAAACTCATTTCCGACAAGAAAACCGGGAAATGTCGGGGCTTTGGGTTCGTCACCGTGAAGACCGAGGAGAAGGCTGATGAGATTGTAGCCCAACTCAACGGTCAGGCGTTGGCAGAATTGCCGATGAAAATTGAGAAGGCGCTACCACGTACCAAAGCGGAGCCCGAAACTGAAACCCAGGAAACCAGCGGCAAGCGTTCCCGCAACAACAACCGCAAATCCGCCGTAGCCACGACGGTTTCCTCCGCCAGCACGGCGGCCCAACCAGACCCTCGTTGGGCCAATCAACTCGAACAATTAAAGGCTATGCTAGCGGCCCAAACGACCGCATCCTAACGCTTCCCTGCATCAAAGCGCATTCCCTTCAAAGCAGGCGAATCACCGTCGGATCCTTGGATCTGGCGGTTTTTAGTATGGCCGTTCACCCATCAATGGAATCGCCCTCAGCCAGGGTTTTGAGGCGCTGCAACTGGGCCTGCATGTCGCGCTGTGTCCAGGGAGCGGCGATACGATGGAACCCCCAGGCCACCAGGGGGTTCGGGATCTCAAACTCAAAGCGGTTGAGCAGACCCGTACCCTGGGGTGTGGGGTCATACTGCCAGCGATCTTGGCCGTGAAAGAAACCCTCAAAGGCCCAGACAATGAGCCCCGGTGCCCGATCCACAACGGTGCAGTGGAGGCTGGGCTCCCAGAGGGGGATCTGTAGCTTGAACCGACAACGGCTCCCCGGTTGAACGTCCCACGGATCAATGGGTTCGCAGCGCAGGGCTGGGTTCAACCAGCGATGCATCCAGTCTAAATCGGTGAAGCAGCGATCCACCACGGCGGGATCGGCCTGAATGGTAATGGACTGCTGGAAAACGATGGGGGTGGCCATAGGCTATACCGAGAATTCAACCAATACGCCGGAAATATTCCCGATTTTCCCCTAGGTGAGGCGGAAAAATGCCTCCTGGGAAAGACGCTTGGAGGAATCGGAACAGGGATGATACCGTTACGAGGTATCGGCCCCATGACTCCCCTGTCCCTCGAAGGCTGGTTCGGGCCTTTTGGCCTAGGGCACTGACGATAGGTTCTAGGGTTGGATGAGGCGCAGTCATGCCGAGTGCCCCCTTTAAGCTGTTCTAAGCCCCCATTGTCTATGATTTTTACCCATCTTATATCGCGCCCTCAGTGGCTGATAGGCGTTCCCCTGATCGCCCAGGTCGATCCAGCGCCCACGGCTGACCCCGTCCCCATCGAGGTTCCATCCCTGGAACCCGCTGCGGATCCAACGCCCCTCTCGCTGAGCCCAGTTACCTCCCCTAGCCGCTTTTTGGAGGAGGTGTCGGTACAACTCGGCCAGTTTTTACCCAGTTTGGTGTGGGCCATTGTGTTGCTCGTCCTGGGCTGGCTGTTGGCTACGGTGGTGGCCCTCGCTATTAAGAACCTGTTGAAGCGTACCCGCCTCAATGATCGCCTTGCCCATTGGGCCGAGGGGGGTCAAGACACACAGCGGTTGCCCGTGGAACAATGGGTGGCCACGGTAGTGTACTGGCTGATCTTTTTGTTCGCCATTATCGCCTCCCTCAATGCCCTGAATCTAACGGCGGTTTCCACCCCGCTCAACAACTTTTTGGATCAAATTTTTGCCTACCTTCCCCGGGTGGGCGGCGCGGCCCTGTTGCTGGGCATCGCTTGGCTGGTGGCTACGTTAGTACGAACTCTCGTTGTGCGAGGACTCGGACGATTTAACTTGGATGATCGCCTTGCTCAGCAGGCAGGGTTGGAGGGCGGCAGCAGCCCCGTGGTGTTGAATGAAACCATTGGCAACGTGCTGTTTTGGTTCATTTTGCTGCTGTTTATTCCCCTGGTACTCAGCGCCCTCCAGTTGCCAGGGCTGCTGGCTCCGGTGGAAGAACTGATTAATGCCTTCCTCCAGGCCATTCCTCGGCTGATTACGGCGGGCTTGATTTTGGCCCTAGGCTGGATCATTGCGCGGATTGTGCGCGGCGTTGCAACCAACCTCCTCATGGCCATCGGAGCGGATCAGATTGGCCCCCGCATGGGTTTGAAACCCAACACGCGCCAGGGGCTATCCCTTTCTGGCCTGGTGGGTACACTGGTCTACGTTCTAGTGCTGATTCCTACCGTGGTGGCCGCCCTCAACGAGCTGGCCATTGACGCGATTTCAGCCCCGGCCATTGTCATGCTAGAGCAGGTCATGACGGCCATTCCCCAGGTGATTATGGCGGGGGTGGTGCTGGCCGCTGCCTACTTTGTGGGTCAGTTTGTGGCCAATCTGGTGACGGAGTTGCTCCGTAGCGCTGGGTTTGACAATATTCTAACGGTGCTGGGCCTGCCGGAACTCCATGCAGAGGCCCAGCCCACGGCCACCCCTGACCTAGAAGAGGCAGATGTGCCCCCCGCTCCCACGGCCCCTGCTGGCCGCACACCGTCAGAGTTGGTGGGGATTGTCACCCTGGTTGCCATTGTGCTGTTTGGGGCTGTCACGGCCACCGAAATTCTCAACTTTGCCGGATTGACCGACATTGTGCGGGCGGTACTGCGGGTCGGGGTGCGGGTGCTCAGCGGCCTCGTGGTGTTTGCCGTGGGGCTGTACTTGGCCAACCTGGCCTTCCGGCTGGTTCGCGCCATGGGCACGGGCCAAGCCAAGATCCTGGCCCAAGCCACCCGCATCGCTATTTTGATTTTCGCTGGGGCAATGGCCCTTCAGCAGATGGGCGTGGCCCCTGATATTGTCAACCTGGCCTTTGGGTTGCTCTTGGGCGCTGTCGCCGTTGCCATCGCCATTGCCTTTGGCCTAGGTGGCAGGGAGGTGGCCACCGAGCAACTGCGCGAGTGGATTGCTGACTTTAAGCAACGTCACTAGATCAGCCCTATTCATCGGATTGGGGTGATCTAGCTTGCCCCAATCCGACATGTCATGGGATCAGTTCTCTCTATGGCAAGACGGCAATCTGGTGAGCCCGTGGTTTTGGGAGTAGGTTGAGTCTTGGGAATAGATTAAGCCGTGACTTCATCGGCAAAGCTGGCCCGCCGCTTGAACTGAAACGGCCCTGCCAAGGCACCCCAGAGGTGTTCATCGGTTGCGGGGTCGCGGCCTCTGTCCCAGCTAATGAACTGATCGGCGTCGATTTCAAACTCACTATCCAGGTAGGTGAGTCGGCCATTGCGCTCCACCATACAGGCTTTGCCCGGTTCCACCGATCCCCGGAAACTACGGCCCGTCCACTGCACCAGCAAATTACAGCCCGGAGTGCGCTGAAAGTGGTCGGGGGTGAACTGAGTCAGCCGTCCTGGATCGCGGGAGGCTCCATAGAACGTTTCAGGATCTTTGACCGAGTAATTTTCAATCACAATGTGATCGCCATTGGCCACTAGTTTCATGCCCCGGGCACGGTAGGGACGATCCAGCATATAGTCGTAGGCTTGTTCGATGTAAAAGCCATAGCCCCCTAGGGTTTCCTTGGGCAGAGGCCGCATACAGACCCGAATGTGGGCAAACAGGGGCGGGTTATCAAAGGCTTGCTGCTGGTTGCTAAAGTCGGCGGCCATCCAGCGGGCCAAGGTCTGCACATCGGTGGCGTGGGTCATGGCGTT
The DNA here is from genome assembly GCA_035285305.1 of Leptolyngbya sp. Classification (GTDB taxonomy): domain Bacteria; phylum Cyanobacteriota; class Cyanobacteriia; order Phormidesmidales; family Phormidesmidaceae; genus Nodosilinea. The sequence goes on along the minus strand of JAYKHF010000064.1, from coordinate 63 downwards.
GGGCTACAGAAGTCATCCATCCTCCCCAGTGTACAAGGTGGATGCCCTCACCCCCAGCCCCTC
>JAYKHF010000063.1:0-7720 GCA_035285305.1 Leptolyngbya sp. | reverse complement strand
TAACCGATTGGTCGTAGGTTCGAATCCTACCTGGGGAGTTTCTAGAGAAAAATAAGGCCTAGGCAGCGGTAAATCCCTGATCTGTCTAGCTTTCGCCTCTGGTAGCCGCCATTCTCAAGGTGATGCGTCTCCGAAAAGAGTATAGCGCTGTCGGCCTCTGGCTTGGGCACGGATAGCTGGCGGCGATGCTAAGGCGGGCAATTGGTGAAGGCTGAGGGCTGGCCCTAAAACAGGCTGGCGAGGGCAATGACCAGGGGGCCGAGGGCCAGGGCCGGGAGAAAGGACGCGACGCGGATTTGGGCGACTTCTAGCAGTCCTAGGCCAATGGCGAGGATCATCAGGCCGCCCATGCCCGTGATCAGCAGGATGTAGGGGTTGGTGGCGGGATCGGGGATCGCCGCCCCGGATACGCTGGCCGCCAGGGATAAACTGCCCTGTACCACCAACACACTCAGGGCCGAAAACCCCACCCCCACGCCATAGCTCCCAGCCATGGCAATGGCGGCCAGCCCGTCCATGGTGGCCTTGAGGGTGAGTAGGGTATTATCCCCGGCAAGGCCGTTGTTCAGACTGCCCAGAATGGCCATGGGGCCAATGCAAAAGAGTAGACTAGCGGCCACAAAGCCCTCGGTAAACTTGCCGCCGCCCTTCACCTGGGCCTTGAGCCAGTCCCCTAGCCCGGTGAGGCGTTGCTCGATACCTCCCCATTCCCCCAGGAGCCCTCCCGCCACCATCACCAGCAGCGCCAGAATGATGCCATCCAAGGGGCCAACCTGCACAGCGGATAAACTCCCCGCCATCGCCACGCCGATGACCAAGGTCATCAGCCCCACGGCCTGGGTAATCACCTGTTGCATGGCACGGGGCAACCGGCTTCGCAAGAGCAGCCCTAGGCTGGTACCGGCGATCACGGTGGCCACGTTAATCCAGGTGCCGCTGGTTTGAGCCCACAGGCTGAGCATAGATGCATCCTTGATGACGGTTGGGAACAGTGACGGTTAGGAATCGGGACGATGGGGAAAAGTGGGGCGATGGGGGAAGGCGGGGCATCGGCAAAATGATGATTCCGACCAATAGGAACCCCCTAGAAGCCTAGGTTTTGGCCTCCAGAGGGTGATTGGGGTGCGCGTGGGGCGAGGTGCCTCTAGTATTCCGGCACGGAGGGATCAACCTCCTGGCTCCAGGCGAGAATGCCGCCCTTGACGTTGGTGCCTTCGATGCCGTGCTGCTTCAGGATGCCCAGCGCCTTGGCCGATCGCCCACCCATTTTGCAATGGACAATCAGCCGATGGCCGTTGAGCAGTTCCTTCACTTGGCCCACGCCATCGCCGTTTTCGATGTCCGGCAGGGGCACCAGCACCGATCCGGGGATCTTGGCGATTTCGTACTCGTTGGGGTTGCGCACATCCAGCAGCAGCACGTCATCGGCTCCGCTGTCGAGCACCTGCTTCAGTTCGGTGACGGTCATTTCGGGGATGCCCGCCTGTTCTTTTTCCGCCTCGGCCTTGGCCTGGGGAATGCCGCAGAACATTTCGTAGTCGATCAGTTTGTCGATCACCGGGCGCACGGGGTTGGGCCGCAGCTTCAGTTCCCGGAAGGTCATATCTAGGGCGTTGTAGAGCAACAGGCGACCGCTGAGGGTTTTGCCCGTGCCCAGGATCACCTTGATGGTTTCGTTGGCCTGAATGGTGCCAATGATGCCGGGAAGCACCCCCAGCACGCCACCTTCGGCGCAGGAGGGCACCATCCCCGGCGGGGGCGGTTCGGGATACAAATCCCGATAGTTGGGGCCGTCTTCGTAGTTGAACACCGTGGTCTGCCCCTCAAACCGGAAGATGGATCCGTAGACGTTGGGCTTGTTCAGCAGCACACAGGCGTCGTTGACCAGGTAGCGGGTCGGGAAGTTGTCGGTGCCGTCTACCACGACGTCGTAGGGGGCAAAGATGTCGAGGGCGTTCTCGGCGCTGAGGCGGGTTTCGTAGAGGTCGATCTGGCAGTGGGGGTTGATTTCTAGAATCCGGTTTTTGGCCGATTCAATCTTGGGTTTGCCCACCCAGGATTCGCTGTGGATAATTTGGCGATGCAGGTTGGACTGATCGACCACATCGAAATCGACAATGCCGATGCGACCAATGCCAGCGGCGGCCAAATATAGCAGCAGGGGCGACCCCAGCCCGCCCGTGCCCACACAGAGCACGCTAGCGGCCTTGAGTTTCTTTTGCCCCTCTAGGCCCACCTCCGGCAGAATGATATGGCGGGAGTAGCGCTCGTACTCCTCTTTGGTGAGTTGGATATCGTCTAGGTTGGGATTGAGCATGGTTTCCAGGGCGGAAAGGGAAGGGATGACAGCCAAAGACTATCTATCATAGCCAAATCGGTGCGGGGTAATACCGACTTGGCACATCTCTTCAGCTTAGGCCAAGACCGGGGGATTGTTGGTAGTTGCGTCCAGGATTTTGATCGCCTCTGGCTCAAACTGCTGATGGTCGTTCAATCGCCAGCTGTGCACCTGGGCAACCTGCCCCCCGCACACCGAGGCAATCACGTAGGAATAGACGGGCCAAGCCAGCCGCCGATCGCACTCGGAAGGCACCGCCGGGTGGTCGGGGTGAGAATGCATAATGCCGATAATCTCCAACCCCTGATCGCGGGCGTCTCGCTGAATCCGCAGTAGATCGGCGGGGTCGATCCAGTAGCGGTCGTGTGTCCCGTGGGTTGTGGGGGGATCGTATCCACCCCCAGTTTCGGCCAAAAGCCCTGGCTCCCAGGCATTGACCACAGGGATCACCTGCGCCACTTCACGATAAAGCTCTTGGGAAGATGAGGAATCCCCCATCTGGGCATCCATCGCTGCCTCAAACACCCGTTTCCCCACCAGCACCCCGCAGCCCTCCTGGGGATAGGCGGTGTTCAAAATCTCCTGGATTCGCAGATACTGAGGTTGAGAAATGTGAAGCGTCATTGCTAAGTCTTGCCATGCCCCAGACCATGCTACCCCAGCCCAAACCCTCCCAGACCTATTGGCAAAGCCTGCGGGATCCCCACTATGCGCCCACGGCGCTGCGGGTGGCCCTGGTGATCGGTACCTTGCTGTTTGCGATTAACCACGGAGCCGCCCTCTGGCAAGGGCAAATGACCCGCCAGCGTTGGTTTTCGGCGGTTTTGACCTACATGGTGCCCTACTGTGTGAGCATTCATGGGCAGCACAGTCGATCTGCCCATCCCCGCTGAGATCTCCCTAACCCAACGGTTTCAACGGCCCAGCCTTGGCCTCACCCCGAGGGAGATCGCTACGCCCCCATTACGGCATCCAGTCACGATTAGGAATAACCATGGAATCTAGCGCGTTAACGACCATTTTTCTGCCCCTAGCCCTGTTTGCCGTCATGGTAGGTATGGGGCTAGGGCTACGAGTTGGGGACTTTAAACGGGTGGTGGTCTATCCCAAACCTGTGATGGTGGGGCTGGTCGCCCAGTTGGTGATGTTGCCCCTGCTGGGGTTTCTCCTGGCCACGGTGCTGCCCCTGCGGCCCGAACTCGCGGTGGGCATGGTGCTGCTGACCGCCTGCCCAGGGGGGCCAACCTCCAACCTCATCACCTACTTGGCGCGGGGTAATGTGGCCCTTTCCATCTCCCTCACCGCCCTCAGCAGCGGGATTACGGTGTTCACCATTCCCCTGGTGATTAATCTGGCTACCGGGCGCTTTTTGGGCGAAGCGGCAACGCTGCAACTGCCCTTCCTGACCACCGTCCTCCAAATTGCGGTGATTACGATCATCCCGGTGGGCCTAGGGATGCTTGTCAACCACTATCGCCCCCGCACCGCCGCTCAGATCGAACGGGGGGTGAAGTGGATCTCCCTCTTTTTGCTGGGGGTGATTATTGCCGGACTGCTGATCCAACAGCGGGCCAGCGTCCTGGATTTCTTTGTGCAGGTGGGGGGCCTGATGCTGTTGCTGAACCTCGCCGCCATGGGCTTGGGTTATGGCCTTGCCCGGGGGGCCGGTTTGGATGATCCGAGCCGTACCGCGATTACGGTGGAAGTGGGGTTGCAGAACGGCACCCTCGCCATTGCCCTGGCGAGTTCGCCCCTGTTTCTCAACCAGCCCGCCCTTGCCATTCCCGCCGCCATCTATAGCCTCCTGATGTTTGCCACGGGTCTTGCCTTTGCCGCCTGGAAAAGTAAGACCCGCCGACTGGCCGCAGTGGATCCCCTGCCCGATGGCGATCCCGATGGCGATCGCCAGTAATTGACCGCGCTCTGTTCTCTAGCCCCTAGTGGTTTGTCAAGACTAAGAATTAGGGCTTCGACAAGCTCAGCCCGAACGTGCCATTTACGGTCGTCCTGAGCTTGTCGAAGGGCGTTGAGGATATCTGCAACCCTAAAATTTAACCCTGACAAACCCTTAGCCGATCTGGGGGCGCTGCTTGTGCCAGTCGGTAGATTGCTCGTAGGCGTAGCCCACCTCAAACAGCAGGTCTTCCCGCAGCACATTGCCGATCAGTTGCAGGCCGATGGGCAGCCCCAGGTCATCAAAGCCGCAGGGCAAGCTCATCCCCGGCAGACCCGCCAGGTTCACAGGGATGGTCATCAGGTCAGAGAGGTACATGCTGAGGGGGTCGTCCACCTTGTCCCCGGCTTTGAAGGCGGTGGTGGGGGCGGTGGGGCACACCAGCACATCCACGCTGGCAAAGGCTTTTTCAAAGTCTTGCTTGATCAGAGTACGCACCTTTTGGGCCTTGAGGTAATAGGCATCGTAGTAGCCCGCCGACAGGGCGTAGGTGCCGATCATAATCCGCCGCTTTACCTCATCCCCAAAGCCCTCGGCGCGGGTTTTGGTGTACATGGTCATGAGGCTGTCGTTGTCCTTGCGGGCACCGTATTTCACGCCGTCGTAGCGGGCCAGGTTGGAGGAAGCCTCGGAGGGGGCAATGATGTAGTAGGTGGGCAGGCCGTAGGGGAACTGCGGGCAGGAGATCTCCTGGATTTCTGCTCCGAGGTCTTTGAGTTGCTGGATCGCCTTTTCCGTGGCGGCTTTGACGGCGGGATCAATGCCCTCGGCGGCAAAGGTCTCGGTGATGATGCCGATTTTGCGGCCCTTCAGGTCGGTCTTGAGGAACTGGGTATAGTCCGGTACGGGCACCGCCAAACTGGTGGAATCGCGCCGATCATGGCCCGCGATCGCCCCCAGCAGCAGGGCGGCATCCTCCACGGTGGGGGTCAACGGCCCAATTTGATCCAGCGAGGAGGCATAGGCCACCAACCCAAACCGAGACACCAGGCCGTAGGTTGGCTTCAGGCCCACCACGCCGCAAAAGGAAGCGGGCTGGCGGATGGAACCCCCCGTATCCGAGCCTAGGGCCACGGCGCATTCCCCCGCCGCCACCGCCGCCGCCGACCCACCGGACGATCCACCGGGCACCCGATGCACATCCCAGGGATTGCCCGTGAGCTGGTAGGCGGAATTTTCCGTGGAGCTGCCCATGGCAAACTCGTCTAGGTTCGTCTTGCCTAGGGCCACCATCCCCGCCGCTTTCAGCTTTTGGGTGACGGTGGATTCGTAGGGGGGCACGAAATTTTCGAGCACCTTCGATCCGCAGGTGGTGCGAATGCCCTCGGTGCAAAGGTTGTCCTTCAGGCCAATGGGAATTCCGGCCAAGGGGCCAATCTCCTCCCCGGCAGCAATGTTGGCGTCCACCGCCGCCGCCTGGGCTAGGGCTGCATCGGCAGTGACCGTCAGATAGCTGTGTAGTTTCGGCTCTAGGGCCGTCATCCGATCCAGGTAGCCCTGGGCAATCTCCACCGCAGAGCGCTCTTTGCTGACCAACTGTTGATGCAGTTCGCGGATGACAGACATGGAATTCCTCGGATTTGCCACAAACACCAAAGTACCAGTATAGGGGGGTTCTGGCCCGATCTTCGGGGAATTGGTGCGGGGGCTAGGCGACCCAGCCCCACCCCGGAAACTCCGGGCGGTGACGGCTAGCTGGCCAGGTATTCGCGAATATCGGCCTGACGCTTGCGCAGTTTGGTCAGGGCTTCCCGCTCAATTTGGCGCACCCGTTCCCGGCTGATGGAGAGGAGATCGCCAATTTTAGCCAGGGTCATGGTTTGGCCATCGGCTAGCCCAAAGCGCAGGGACAGGACCTCCCGCTGTTGGGGGGTAAGTTCGCCCATCAGCCGCTCTAGATCTTGGCGCAGGGAGGCTTGGGCGGCAAATTCTTCGGGGGAGGGGCCGTCGTCTTCCAGCAATTCCACCAGTTCAGTGTCTTGGTTGTCGCCCACCTTCAGGTCGAGGGAGAGGGGTTGACGGGCTTTTTCCAGGTAGTCGCGCACCTGCTTGGTGGTGAGATCGCACTCGGTGGCCAACTCGGCCACCGTGGCGGCGCGGCCATACTTTTGGGCCAGTTGGCGCTGGGCTTTCTTGAGTTTATTGAGCTTTTCCGTGATGTGGATAGGCAGGCGAATGGTACGACTCTTTTCGGCAATGGCACGGGTGATGGCTTGGCGAATCCACCAGTAGGCATAGGTGGAAAAGCGATAGCCCTTGGTGGGGTCAAACTTCTCAACCCCGCGCTGCATCCCAATGGTGCCCTCTTGGATCAAGTCCAGCAGGTCAATGTTGCGCTTGATGTATTTTTTGGCAACGGAAACCACCAGGCGCAGATTCGCCTCCACCATCTTACGCTTGGCCATCTCCCCCTCATGCACGATGCGCTGGAGATCGGCCAGGGAGAGATCCGCGTTCTCGGCCCAATCCTCCAGGCTGAGGACGCGCCCGGTGGTCTCCTCCAGGTCACGCTTCTGAGCTTCCAGCAACGACAACCGCTGCACCTGTTTCCCCAGCACGATTTCCTCCTCGTGGGTGAGGAGGGGAACACGACCAATTTCCTTTAAATAGGTACGCACCAAGTCGGTGGAATTCTGCGACGTTTTCATAGCTCAGGAAAACTAAACAGTAGGTGAGAAGTCGAAGGAACCTAGGGGCTCAAGCGGGAACGACGGGATCGTGGACAAGAGCCCAGCCCTGGAGATCGATCTAGAGAGAGCCCGAGCAGCCCCCTATCCGGAGACTAACGGCGGGGTTCTTCCACAGGAATGGGGATGGGCATCTCTTGAGCGCGGGCTTCAGCCTCGGCTTCGGATTCGGCGGTGACGACGAGATAGCCCACGCCTGCGGCCACCAGGGCCACCTCAATTAGGGTTGCGATATCCATAGCAGTCTTTATCTCACGTCTTTTATGTAAATAACTGTAACATTTATGAAAGGAAGCGGGAATAGTGATTCTTACTCAGTTGCGTTTTAACAACCGTCTAGGCTCTTTGCAGAATATAGCGTCTAGCCTCAGTGGACTGCATTCCTTGAAACATATTTTTGGTGGTAAACCCAAAAATAATCTTAAGCTTCCATAGAGGTTATGAATGATTGTTGCAATTTTCCCGGAAAAATCGCCGATGGGATGAGCGACGACTCTCATTGCGCCGAACGCCCTAGTGGTTTGTCAAGATTAAGAATTAGGGCTTCGACGGTTCGGCGGTTCGACAGGCTCACCGCTCACCGCTCAGCCCGAACATGTCGTTGACGGCTGGTTGACTGACAAAACTAGCTAGAACCCGTATCTGTCAAAGGGTCAGGAGACCTGACCCCTACATGGCCCGAATGCGGTAGGGGCGCGGTTTCCGCGCCCGGTGCAGAATCTTTTGTCAGCCAACCAGCGT
>JAYKHF010000062.1:0-6602 GCA_035285305.1 Leptolyngbya sp. | reverse complement strand
TGCCCTGGGGCTGGCGGCTGATTTGCTGAACCGCAACGAACCCGCCCTACGCATGGTGGCGACCTTGGTCAGCCAGTTCCGACTGTGGCTGTGGCTGAAGGTGATGGAGGCGGAGCGGATTACCAGTGAAGCGGAGATTGCCGCCGCTGCGGAAATTGCCAACCCCAAGCGGATCTATTTTTTACGCCAGGAGATTCGGGGCACGACCCTCGCCCAGTTGCAGCGAAGCTTGCCTTTGCTACTAGAATTAGAATCTGAATTAAAACTCGGTCGGGATGAACAGGCCACGCTCCATACCAAAGTGATCGAACTATGCTGTATTTTTCGCCCCGATAGCGCCCGTTAGCGAGGGTTACGCTGAGGAAGTATCCTCCTCGTCGCACCCCTCAAGACCACTGAATCCGCTGCCCCTAGGGGTACGGCTGACGTTCGGTTTCACGGTTGAGTTTAGGTCATCCGGTTGACCATCATCGGTTGAGATCTCCGAGTTCCAGTGATCGTTATGAGCACATCCCCATTCATGATTCCAGTTTTGTTGCGATGGATGCGCCCCCTTGGGGTGGCGGGCTGGTTGGCGAGTGCGGCCCTGCTAGCCCAGGCTTTGCCCCTGTCCCTGCCGAATTCCGTGGGTGGCCCAGTGCGCTGGGGATCGGCGGCGTTGGCCCAGGAGGTTGATGTTTCCTCCGAGGAAATTATGGGCTATGCCCGTTCGGTGTTGGAGATGGAAGGCCCCCGCACCAACGCCTATAACGAAATTCGGGCGCTCCTGACAGATACCAACATTGATATCAACAGCATCAACCTGCGCTGTACCACGACGAATAGCCTCAACCAACTGCCCCGTGGCCTGCGCAATAATGTCCGCACCATCGTTGTGAACTACTGCAACCAGGCTAGCCGGATTGTCCAGTCCAACGGCCTCCGTAACGAGCGCTTTGATGCGATCACGGCGGCCTATCCTCAGGATGACACCCTCGCCGAGCAAATTCGGGCGGCGTTGATGCAGCTTCAACAGCAAAACCCTAGCGTTCCCGAGAACTAGCGTCCCTTAAGCTTGGCTTTCCGCTCCCTTTATTTCCCTTGACCCAATGCAATTTATCGATCAAGCCGAGGTAGATGTCATCGCTGGAAAAGGTGGCGATGGCATCGTGGCCTTCCGCCGTGAGAAGTACGTCCCCGCTGGGGGGCCTTCGGGGGGCAATGGTGGCCATGGCGGGTCGATTATCCTGCGGGCCACGGAGCAGTTGCAAACCCTGCTGGACTTTCGCTATGCCCACCAGTTCAAGGCCGAAGATGGCCAGCGCGGCGGGCCAAAAAACATGACCGGAGCCTGCGGTCACGATCTGGTGCTAGAGGTTCCCTGCGGCACCATGGTCTACGACGCCGATACCGAGGAAGTCCTGGGGGATTTGGTGACTCCAGACCAAACCCTCTGTGTGGCCCAGGGCGGCAAGGGTGGCCTGGGGAATCGCCACTTCCTCAGCAACCGCCAACGCGCCCCGGAACATGCCCTCCCCGGTTTGCCCGGAGAGGAGCGGCGGCTGCGGCTGGAACTGAAACTGCTGGCGGAGGTGGGCATCATTGGCCTGCCCAATGCTGGAAAATCGACGCTGATTGCTACCCTTTCGGCGGCGCGGCCCAAAATTGCCGATTACCCCTTCACCACCCTGATCCCAAACCTGGGCGTGGTGCGGCGACCGACGGGGGATGGCACTGTCTTTGCCGATATCCCCGGCCTGATTGAAGGGGCGCACCAGGGTCTTGGCCTAGGCCACGAGTTCCTGCGCCACATCGAGCGCACCCGTCTGCTGCTGCACCTGGTAGACGCCACCGCCGAACAGCCCCTCGACCACTACCACACCATTCAGCAGGAACTCCTCGCCTACGGCCATGGCCTGGGGGATCGGCCCCAAATCGTCGCCCTCAACAAAATTGACGCCCTGGATGAAGCGACCCTGGATGCCCTGACCCAATCCTTTGAGGCCGAACTGAAGCACCCCATCCACTGCATTTCTGCTGTCAGCGGCATGGGTATCCAGCCGCTGCTGCAACAGGTTTGGGCCGAACTGGACGCGTAACGGCCAGGATCTAACAAATTCGGGGAAGTTGATCGCCCACCAGGCGGTCGAGGATGCGATCGCTGCCAAAGGCGGTTTTCAGTAGCACAAAGCCCACCGGGTCGGCGATGACTTCGCCGATGATCTGGCTGTCGGTGCCGGTGGGATGGGCGCGCATGGCGGCGAGAACGGCGTCGGCCTGATCCGGTGGCACGACCACGACGAGTTTACCTTCGTTGGCTAGATAGAGCGGGTCGAGACCCAGCAGTTCGCACAACCCTTGCACCGCCGGACGCACGGGTAGGGCGCTTTCCTGTAAGCGAATCCCCACCTGGGAACTGAGGGCAAATTCGTTTAAGACGGTCGCCAGCCCGCCGCGAGTGGCATCGCGCATGGCCCGCACCTGGGGACAGATCGCCAGAATGTCGGCCACGAGGCCATTGAGGGGCTGACAGTCGCTTTCGATGGGGCTTTCTAGGGCTAAATCGGCCCGGGCCACGGTGATGGCGGCCCCGTGATCCCCCAGAAAGCCATTCACCAGCACGATATCTCCCGGCTGGATCTGATCCGCTGAGGGCGCAATGCCCTCCGGCACCCGACCCACCCCGGCGGTGTTGATAAACAGCTTGTCGGCGCTGCCCCTGGGAACAACCTTGGTGTCTCCAGTGACGATCTGTACCCCCGCCGCCGCCGCCGCCTGGGCCATGCTGTCCACCACCCGCCGCAGGGTGTCCAGGGGTAGCCCTTCTTCCAAAATAAAGCCACAGGTGAGGTAGAGGGGCGTGGCTCCGCCGACCGCTAGGTCATTGACGGTACCGTTGACCGCCAAGGCTCCAATATCGCTGCCGGGAAAAAAGATTGGATCCACCACGTAGGAATCCGTCGTCAGGGCCAGCCGTCCCTCGGCCCAAGCCAGCACCGCCTGGTCGTTCAGCGAGGCCAGGGCGGGGTTTTCAAATCGCCGCACAAAGACCTCGGTGATCAGATCGGCCATGGCCTTGCCACCGCTGCCGTGGGCCAGGGTAATACAGGTTTCCCGCTGGGTTTTTGCCAAACCGATCCCCTCCCAATCACGCACGATGTAGGTTTAGCATGGCAAGCCTTTTTCCGCCATCGATCAATTCCTGGGCCTTTCTTAAGCTTTTCCCCGCCCCGGTGGTTTTCCTATGGGGTTCTGGGGCTATGCGCCCCACGGCATGGGCGATAATGCTGCTACCTGTGTTTGCCCTGGGCCTATGAACCTACCCACCTGGATCACGATGTCCCGCCTGCTGGGGGTGCCGTTGATGTTGATTTTGCTGACCAATCCTACCCCCTATGAACGGTGGATTGCGGCGGGAATCTTTCTGCTGGCGGCGGGGACGGACTGGCTGGACGGCTACCTAGCCCGCAAGCTAAACCAGGTGACGGAGTTGGGTAAGTTTTTGGATCCGCTGGTGGATAAGCTGCTGGTATTGGCCCCGCTGCTGGTACTGGTGGAGATGAACCTTGTGCCCGCCTGGGGGGTGTTTTTGATTGTGGCCCGGGAAATCACCATCGCTGGGTGGCGGGTGAACCCGACCCTGCAAAGTGGTGGCGTGCCGGGGGCCAACCTCTGGGGCAAGGCCAAAACCGTGGTGCAAATGGCCGCCATCACCGTGCTGATTGCCCCCCTGCCGGAGGTGTTGGATCTGCCCAGCCAAGCCCTGTTTTGGCTGGCGGTGGCCCTCACCCTTCTCTCTGGATGGCTCTACCTGCTGCCTGCCCTGAATCTCCAAAAGGACGCCCACACCCCCTAGACCCGCCATGATCTTTGCAGAACTGGATTACGCCGCCACCTACTCAGAGATCCACGATGAGTTGAAGGACTACCTGTTGACCCACTTTTCCCAGGTGGACTCTGGCCTTCAAGGCGACTCCTGGTTTTGGATCATCCTAGACGGCCAGAAAGTGGCGATAGACACCTTCTCGGCGATGAAGCACCAGGTTAAGGCTGCCGCCCCAGGCCCCCAGGTACAGCGGGTGATTGAGGTGCTGCAACAAAACTATGCCGTGACGGTCTACCCTACCCCCCAGCCGGAGGGCCACGAGGAGCCCTACGCCGTTCACACGGCCCCCACGGCGGAGTTTGTCTATACGCCCCCGGCCTCCCTCCATGGAGCACGGCAAATTGTGGTCAAGCCCAACCTGGGCTATCCGGTGGGGCCTCCGGTGACGGTGAGTATGGCTGTGCTGGGGCGGGTGCTGGCCGGGTTGCGGCACCACAGCCCCCAGGCGGAAATCCTGATTGTGGAAGGGGTTTGCTCTAAGGTCTCCTTTGAGGCCATCATGGCGAAACACGGGGTTCATGCCCTGCTAGATGAGGGGATGCGCCTGCTGGATGCCGACCAGCTAGATTGGGTGGAATATCCCAATCGATCTCCCCAGCCCGTGCGGTTCAAAACTCTCTGGGCTCCTAAACTGCTACAAACGGTGGATGGGTGCCTGTCGGTCAGCGCCTTCAAACGCACGCAACTCAAGGGTGAATCGCTGATTTCTGCCTCCCTGAAAAATCTCTATGGCTTGATGCCTCGGGCTAAGTACAAAGCCCGTAGCCCGCACTCGCGGGGACAACTGCATCGGCCCTCGGTGCCCCTGGTGCTCCAGGATGTCTACTTCACCCTGGGTTCCTTTTTCCATGGCGGCGTGGTGGACTGTACCGAAAAATTCGTCAGCCGCGACTGGCAACCCGACCGAGGCGACAGCCTCCCCATCGGCCAAGTCATTTGGGGGGATGATCTGCTAGCCGTTGACAAAACCGCCTGTCTCATGGCCAACGAATCCACCCCCAGCTATGTGACGGCCCTAGAGCATCTACGCTCACCCAGGTCTATCCCTTGAGATAGAGAAGACCGCCAAGATAGCCGTCCTACCTTGGGTTTGCGATTCACGCAGGATTGCTGAACCTTAGTCTCAGTAATTCTCCTTTGGCTCGGCTCCGTTCGCCTTGAGCTTGTCGTTCGCCAAGCGTCCCCGATGGGGAAACGGCCTGACCCCTCTAAAACGCATCATCCTGAGAATTGCGGCTTTAATCCATCCCCTCTTCAAGATCTTGACCCCATCGGTTATAATCGAAATCCTGTGGGTTTATCGGGCTGTCTCGGGCCGATACGGTTTGTGTACGGTACGAGCCTCTATAGCACTGAGTCGATTGTTTTGTACGTCTGCACAGAAAACCGCAGTATTTACGGAGAAAACCTTAGGAAAACACTAGCATGCTCAATCAGGACGTAAAGGACACGGGAATCGGATTTACACACGAAGACTTTGCTGCGCTGCTGGACAAGTACGACTACCACTTCAACCCGGGCGACACCGTTACCGGGACCGTGTTTAGCTTGGAGCCCAGAGGTGCCCTGATTGACATCGGTGCTAAGACGGCAGCCTACCTGCCCATCCAAGAAATGTCCATCAACCGGGTGGATCACCCCGAAGAAGTCCTGCGCTTCAACGAAACCCGCGAGTTCTTCATCCTCACCGACGAAAACGAAGATGGCCAGCTTACCCTGTCCATCCGTCGGATTGAGTATATGCGGGCCTGGGAACGGGTGCGCCAGCTCCAGCAGGAAGACGCCACCGTCCGTTCCGGCGTGTTTGCCACCAACCGAGGCGGTGCCCTGGTGCGGATCGAAGGTCTGCGCGGCTTCATCCCCGGATCCCACATCAGCACCCGCAAGCCCAAGGAAGACCTGGTGGGCGAAGATTTACCCCTGAAATTCCTGGAAGTGGACGAAGAGCGCAACCGTCTGGTTCTCAGCCACCGTCGCGCCCTGGTGGAGCGCAAGATGAACGGCCTGCAAGTGGGCGAAGTGGTGCTGGGTGCCGTGCGCGGCCTCAAACCCTACGGTGCCTTCATCGACATCGGCGGCGTCAGCGGTCTGCTGCACATTTCCGAAATCTCCCACGACCACATCGACACGCCCCACAGCGTGCTGAACGTGAACGACGAAATCAAGGTCATGATCATCGACCTGGATGCCGAGCGCGGTCGGATTTCTCTGTCCACCAAGCAGCTTGAGCCGGAACCGGGCGACATGGTGAAGAACCCCGACCTGGTGTTTGACAAAGCCGAGGAAATGGCCGCGAAGTATCGCGAAAACCTGCGGAAGCAAGCCGCCGAAAAGGAAGCGGCCCTTGCCGGTGAAGAGGTCTACGAAGACGACGAAATGGCCGTTGCCGTTGACTAACTCGCCCCTTGAATCCGGTCTATTGCGGTGATCAGAGTCTGCTAGGGATTGAAGCCATCATCTTTGATAAGGATGGCACCCTGGCAGACTCTGCACCCTTTTTAAAGCGCCTTGCCCAGGCTCGCAGCCAACGCTGTGCCGAGGCTGTCCTGGCCCATCTCCTTGGGAAAACATCGGATCCCAACCCCGCCAACGGTAGGGTCGAGGGCTCCTCGCCCAATGCCACCGAGAAGTCACCGATCCGATGGCCCATCCCCCATCGTCCTTCGATCCCTAGCGATCTAGTGGATCGCCTCATGGCCAAGCTAGGGGTCTGGGATCACGGCATCGACCCCGATGG
>JAYKHF010000061.1:0-3500 GCA_035285305.1 Leptolyngbya sp. | reverse complement strand
GCCGAGACCACGATCACTTCCTGGGGACATTTGAGGGTGTATTGTTCGAGGCGAAAACCGGGGGCCATAGGTTCAGAAAACTAGGTTGGGTGGAAAGGCGATGGCTTAGAGGTGAGTCAAGAATGCTCAGGCCCCTCTAAGCTGCTTCAGCAGATGGAGCAGTTGAGTTTTCATCATCGGTGATGATGGATTGGGATCGGTGACGAGAGTATTGAGGGTGGATACCGTATGGGCCAACAGTCTCCGTAGGGTCGCGACATCCTGGCTGGTGGGGGATGGGATGGCCGGAGGGACAGACTCCAGCGCACTGAGGTCAGGGCATTCTAGGTCGAGGGCTAAACGCTCTGGTGAACCATCCAAAGGTTGGGGAGACGGCGTTGACGACTGGCCCTGGAGTTCCTGAATGGTTTGCTGGAGATTCTCAATCACGCTATACATTTCCATGGGGTCGAACACCCGCAACAAACTGGTTTGGGTCACAATGCCCATGCCCCGGCCCCAGTCCCAAGACACGACCAGCCGTCCTACATGGCGTCGTTGCATTTCCCGCTGGGCCACCCACAGAGAATCCTGGGGGCTCAGCAAAAACAAGGGTGTGCTCATGAGGTCGTAGGCCGGGGTGTTCGCCAAATCGAGCTGTAAGGACTGAAACTGAACAATGTCGCGCTCCGTCATAATGCCCACCGGGCGCGCATAGCCGTCTTCATCCATCTGGGTGATCACCACACAACTCACGTGGTGGTTGGCCATTAACCGAGCTAGGGTCAAGACTGGGGTGGCGAGCGAGGCCTGCACTACTTGGGTCGACATCACATCCGCAACGCGCCGAAACCGCAGCAGATTGGCAGGTTTGAGCACCCGGCGAAGACTGGCGTGGGAAACCACCCCGACCACGGCCCCGACGTCATCTAATATCGGCAGGTGGCGAATACGGTAGCGCCGCAGTAAAAAAAGCGCGGCAAAAACATCCTGCACCGCCTGTTCCGTTAGGGTGATGACGGGGGATGTCATCACCGTTGCCACCGTCACGGTTCGACAGTCAACCGCCGCAGCGGTGAGGCGAACCACATCCCGCTCTGTCAAAATACCCCGTAGGTCTGCCCCTTCCATCACCAACACACACCCGGCTAACCGCTCGGAGTTGGGTTGGCCCTGAGCCTCTGAGTTCTCGGTCTCTAAAGGGGAGAGGGCCTCTAGGGGGCAGCGATTGTGGGCCTGACTGATCAGGCTGATGACCTCGATCAGGGGCGTATCTGGGGCCACAATAATGGGATTCTGCTCAATGGCTGCCGTCAGATCGGGAAACCAGCGCAGAGGGTTATCGAAGGACTCATAGTCTAAAGTTCCGACAGAGGGCATAGAACGCAGGCGCTGGGCTTAGCAGCAGAGAGGGACAGAACAGCATACGAGAGATGTAACAGAAAAATCGACAAAACCTAGCAATATCAATTGACTTAAGCCTCTCTGGTGTTATCATTAGGGATGTAACAAAATATTCCCTTAAGCCCCTATGAATAAAGCTTTTGAGTTCGATTAGGTTCTGACTGGGCGGATAGCTACCCTGACGTTAGGAATGATCGGAACTAGCGTCATCAACTCCAGACATTCTCGGCGTTTTACCGTAGATGCGGTCTAGCACCCGTTTTACCGAAACCCGCTGCCACTGATGGCCCCGCTTAGTGGTGTAGCCTCGCTGGTTGAGCCAGTCCGCAATTTTCTGCAACGACTTGCCCGACCGATGATGCCGTCGAATGAGGTCAGCGATTTCCGCTTCCTGGGGGTTGACAACCAACTCACCATTCACGGCCTGTTGCCCAAAGGCCGGTGAACCATAACCCGCATAGCCTCCCCTGGCGGCCTTCGCTTGTCGCCCTTGTTCTAATCGTTCCCAGGGCGTAGGAGATGGGTAAGCGGAAGAATCAACCATCACAGTACGGTAGCCATGACGAACAGCGGTGCCTGTTATTTTAGCCCATGGCTTAGCCTTCCCGATGTGGGGCTTACGGTTTTCCTTGTTTTTTCTGTCATTTATTGAGACATTGCCTCGTCATGATTACAGCCTCTTCTATTACTAACGAAGACGAATTCGACACCCTATTAACCGAAGGTTCCCTATTCGTTGTCGATTGCACCGCTGTTTGGTGTGGCCCCTGTAAGGTCGTTGCCCCCCTGATGGACAAACTTGCCCAAGACTTTGAGCATCGAGCCCGGGTTTTTAAGTTGGATCTCGACACCAACCCCACCGTTGCTAAGCGGTTCGGGATTCGCAGTATTCCAGCGGTGATGTTGTTTAAGGATGGGGAACACCTCGAAACCCTAATTGGGGTGAAACCCTATGAGGACTTTACTGCCGCTGTCGAAAAGTACCTCTGACTTGGCGACGGCATGTAGCTTCGAGTTCGGCCCCTTACCCATGGCAAAGGTTTATCATGCTTACCTCCTTAGAGATTCACTGTCCTAACTGTGGCCGCTTGGCCCAGCGTCACTTTGATGATGAGGAAACGGCGTGCCAAGGCTGCTCTGATCCACGGGTAGCCAAAACGGAATGTCCTCACTGTGACTACCTGCTCACCATGTGCTGGGGCAACGGTCGAGTGCTCGAAGCCTACGCTCCAGGGACAGTTGGCGAGGTTAAGCGGCCATCTGTCTTTGCTCCAACCTATCGCCCCACACCGACTTACAGCCTTTCCCATGTCCTAACGGGAATGGTGAAATAGTCCAGCTCACGGTTGCTTTGTGCCCACACCCTATGAAGGATGAAAGAGAAATCATGATGCAAGTTAAGGACATTATGACCACGACGGTTGTGACCATTCGAGGATCCGCCAGCGTGGCTGAGGCCGTAGAGTTGATGAAGGCTAAAAAGCTTCGTGCCTTAATTGTTGAACCCCGCAGTGCCCAGGATCCCTTTGGCACGATTACCGAGTCTGACATTGTCTATAATGTTGCCGCCTTCGGCCATGATCCCAAAAAAGTTCGGGTCTATGAAGTGATGACCAAGCCCTGCATTACGGTCTACCCAGAACTTGGCGTTGAGTATTTGGCTCGCCTCTTTGCCCAAAGCCGCATTCGCCGTGCCCCCGTCGTCGATGGCCAGCAACTCCTCGGCATTGTATCGATTAGCGATATTTTGTTTAAGAGTGACTTTGTGACCCTCTCGAAATCACTCTTTTTAGAGGATCGCATTGAAGCAGCACGGGAGGAAGCCCGTCTCATTTGCAGCGAGCAAGGAGCCACGTCTCCCGCCTGTGCTGCCGCCTGGGATATTGTTGAGGAACTTCAGGCTGAAACGGCTCACCAGCGAGAACCCGAAAAGCAGAGGAACTCCTTGCAAAGCTACTGCGACGCTAATCCAGAGGCGGATGAATGTCGTATTTATGAGGACTAAACGGAGGCAAGTTGGGGTAATGTCTACAGAATTTTAGGCTTGGTGCGGGGAGGATCTAGTCCGGACACCCCTGTCGTCAGGTAGGACGGTTTAGGGTGATGAGAGTAATGGG
>JAYKHF010000060.1:0-3086 GCA_035285305.1 Leptolyngbya sp. | reverse complement strand
ATTTATGAGGACTAAACGGAGGCAAGTTGGGGTAATGTCTACAGAATTTTAGGCTTGGTGCGGGGAGGATCTAGTCCGGACACCCCTGTCGTCAGGTAGGACGGTTTAGGGTGATGAGAGTAATGGGGGTGAGGGGTTGCCAGCGGGTGAGGGGGCCAACCTGGACGGAATGCTGTACTTGGATTTGGCGCAGGTTGATTGACCAATCGGGCGACCGGGACTTAGCCCAGGCGAGGGCGATGTTGAGGTGTTCGAGGGTCGCCAAGGCCAGAACGATGCGGCCCTGGGGGGGGAGCCGCTGGGCGCAGGTATCGAGCAGATCCGGCAGATGGCCCCCACTGCCGCCGATGAAGATGCGGTCGGGGTTGGGGAGTTCGGCCAAAGCCTCCGGGGCGGTGCCGTGGATGGGATGCAGGTTGTCGTTGCCGAGGCGCTGTTGGTTTTGCTGAATCAGACGGTATCCGGCCAGGGTTTTCTCGATGGCGTAGATCTGGCTGGTCGGGCATAGGCGGTTAATTTCTACGCTGACGGAACCTGTGCCTGCCCCGATATCCCACAGGGTTTGCCCTGGTTGCAGAGCCAAATCTGCCAGAATGTGAATCCGAATATCCCGCTTGGTCATGAGGCCGGGGTGGTCGGCAAAGGTGGCGAAGGCGCTATCGGGTAGGCCCAGGAGGGGCAGGGTCGCGGGGTTGGGGACGGGTGGAGTTTGTCGTTGCAGAACAACCACGTTCAACGCGGCAAAGCGCTGTCCCAGAACCATTTCCGGCATCAGGACATGTACAGTTTCCCCGTCACCACCGAGATTTTCGCATACCCAGAGGACGTAAGCCTGGGGTAGTCCCAAATCCAAAATCAGCCGCCCGATGGCCGCTGGGCTGTGGATCGGATCAGTAAGCACAGCGATCAGATCATCCCCACGCCGGAGCGCGATGGTGAGTGCATCCATCGACCGGCCATGGACACTGACCACCGTGGCTCCCTGCCAGGGCATTTTTAGGCGACTAAAGGCCAACTGCACGGAACTGGGATGGGGGTGAAAGGTCAGGCTTTCCGCAGGCAGGGTTTCTAATAACAGCCGCCCTAGGCCAAAAAAAAGTGGATCCCCCGACGCTAGCACCACGACCAGTTCGCCGGATGACTGAACAGATCCAGC
Organism: Leptolyngbya sp.; assembly: GCA_035285305.1. Lineage (GTDB taxonomy): Bacteria > Cyanobacteriota > Cyanobacteriia > Phormidesmidales > Phormidesmidaceae > Nodosilinea. The sequence goes on along the minus strand of JAYKHF010000060.1, from coordinate 1,930 downwards.
CTGGATACAATCCTGTTCTTGGCCTTGTCCCGTTGCTTGATCACGACTCTCCAACCATTGCCGCAGCCACTCTAGGGTGGCCTGAAGGTTGCCTAGGGGCCAGCGTTCCGCCGCCCCGTCTGGGAAATAGCTGAGATGACGATCGCTGCCCACCAGCACCGTGGCTTGGTCAATCAACGCCCGCAGGGTTGGAGATAACCCCGCCGCTCCGTTGAGTCCAACGCCGATTACCTGGATGGGGGTCATGGCTGCTGCTCCCAGGCCAGCACCAGTAGGGCATTCAGAATGGCCGCTGCCACGGGAGATCCGCCCTTACGCCCCTCCACCCGAATTTGCGGCACCGCCACCTGGGCCAACCGTCGCTTCGAGGCCTCCACCGCCACAAACCCCACCGGGGCACCGATGACCAACGCAGGCCGCACCCGTCCCGCCTCGATCTCCGCACACAGCGCCATCAATGCCGTGGGGGCATTGCCAATCACCACCACCGCCCCAGGGGTGGGGCCAAGTTCGGTTTGTGCGTCCTCGGTATCAGGGGGCGAGGTCTCCTCGCCCCTACGGTCTTGGGGATGGGGTTGTTGGGTTTGCTCTGGGCTCGTCTCTGGGCGAGAGATCGGGTTTAAACAGCGCAATAGCCCGGTTTCCGTGCGGGTACGCCCTGGTTCCGGTGGGTCGCCCTCGCTGACCGCCGTCCAGAGGGGGTTGCCAAAGGTGCGATCCACTAATCCCACCACCCCCTGCCGCACCATGGTTACATCCACCACAATCGGCGCACCCTGAGCCAGGGCCGAAATTCCCGCCGAGATGGCCCCATGCTCAAACCGCACGAGGTCTTTAAACTCAAAATCCGCCGTGCTGTGGATCACCCGCCGCACCACGGTATACTCCTCTGCCGTAAACCCGTGGGGGCCAAATTCCGCGTCAATCAAGCCAAAACTTTCTTCTAAAATAGGGCTTTGCCACACCTTCGCCATCTTGCCCTAACCCACCCGTTGCTTTGCTGGATCCATATCACTCGGTTGCCCAATCCCCCACAGGGATGGCCTAAACGCAACCCCCCGTTCAACCGTCCCCCATCATCCCATAATCCATCCCGACTCCCGACTCCCGACCCCCCACTCCCGACTCCCAACCCCCCACTCCCTAAATCCCCATGCCAGCCTATTTCTTCTGGGGCGATGACGACTTTCAACTGCAAGCGGCGGTACATACCCTCCGCCAGCAAACCCTGGATGACGCCTGGGCCAGCTTTAACTACGAGGTATTCCCGTCTGCGATGGCGAGTGGCCCTATCCAAGCCCTGAACCAGGCGATGACGCCGCCCTTTGGGATGGGAAAGCGACTGGTATGGCTACAAGATACGACCCTAGGGCAGCGCTGTGCGGAGGAGGTGTTGGCTGAGTTTGAGCGCACCCTGCCCAACCTACCCGAGGATTCGGTGCTGTTGTTGACCAGTGCCAGTAAGCCCGATGGGCGTTCCAAGTTTTACAAGCTGTTTAAAAAGCATGGAGAGTTTCGAGAATTTGCCGTTATTCCGCCCTGGAAAACGGATTTAATTCATCAGCAAGTAGAATCTGTTGCTAAGACTCGATCACTCTCCCTGGCCCCTAAAACCATTGATTTGCTGGTTGATGCGGTGGGTAACGACACTCGCCAACTGCATATTGAACTGGAAAAGCTGGCGTTGTTTTGGAATGATCCCCAGCGACCCATCCCCCCCGAAGCCGCCGCTGCCTTGGTGACGGTATCGACCCAAAACAGCCTGAAACTGGCCCAGGCCATCAAGCAGGGCGACACCCAAATTGCCCTGGGGCTGGCGGCTGATTTGCTGAACCGCAACGAACCCGCCCTACGCATGGTGGCGACCTTGGTCAGCCAGTTCCGACTGTGGCTGTGGCTGAAGGTGATGGAGGCGGAGCGGATTACCAGT
>JAYKHF010000059.1:0-24643 GCA_035285305.1 Leptolyngbya sp. | reverse complement strand
ATACTGTCATCAAGCTTACGTATTTACACGGATTACTTTTTTCGGATTGATAGACTTTTCTTAAGCAGGTTTAGCTTGAGTTTGAATACTGAGCCGAACGATGAGAGATGAACTGGAATTGTGCCATGAAAAACGTGCATGTAGCCTATGCGCTTTGTTCATGCTACTTTAAGTTGTTGATCGTAGCTATTGGTAAAGGCGACAATGCAATCGCGAGATCCGAATTATTCCGATGTTCTTAATCTCCCCTCACCTACAATCATACAATAGCGCGAGATAGGTCAGGCGATTGAGAGGGACATTCAACCATAGAATTAAGGGCCATCAAACTGTTGCAGCTAGAGGTTGTTATCATCGTTGCTAAACATGGAATTTTAGCAACGCTACCCTTGATCTTCAGGCCTCTCAGGTTGCCGCCAGTCGATCCCTTGCCTTGTTTGAAAAGCAGCTTGGTCTCGCCCTTGTTCAGCAGTCTCCTCTTGTTTTTTCTGCCTAGATTCCATTAAAGCCAGCCCTCGCCGATTCAGAACCCAGCTTCAGCAAACGCTACATCGAGGTTCTGAATCGGCGAGGGCAATAATGGCCTCCAAGCCCCAGCGCCTTTTCTCCAAAGAAAGGTACTGGGGCTCGCGTAGGAACTCAGATGAACCGTTCCGAGGAAATCGATCCCCTTATTCCCCAGGGTTGTCCCCATCCGTAGCCGCAGCAGGGCTCTCCGCCGGGAGATCGGTCACAACCTCGCCCATGGTTTTGCGAGCGGCGAGGGCAGCGGCCAGCAGGGAAACACCGCTAAACAACAGGCTAATGCCAACATAGAGACCAATGAACCAGAGGGCCGTGGAGGGCCAGCCGTTGATCACCAAAATTCCCAAAATGAGAGTGATGATCCCGTTGAGAACCACCAGCCAGGACATGGATTGCCCTACTCGGTTGGTAAAGCCCATGATGATGGTGATAATCCCTTCGGCGATGAACAAAATGCCGAAGCTGAGGGTGAGAAGTGCCGCCGCTTTCAGGATGTTAAAAATAATAAACAACCCCGCCAAGGCATAGAAAATCCCCACGATTAGGGTGAGCCAGCGTCCGCGCACGGGGTCAGCCTGGAAGGATTGCACCACCATGGCAATGCCGCTAATTAGGGCAATCCAGCCAATCATGCTGGTGAAAAAGGCCGAGGCGAAGAGGGGGGCAAAGATGGCTAGCGCCCCTAGGAGAATCACCACAACGCTCAGGGCAATCACCCAGTTTGTCGCTTTTTTAATGGCTGCGGGTGGCAATAAATGGGCTGTCATAATCTTGTCCTTGTTTATCCAACGTTCTCGAAGCTCACTATAGCGGGTTCTTTGCCTAGAGGAACGTCTGGATCCATCCTTTTGCTAGGGTCGAGAGGCCCAGGTTGATAGGGTGCCCTGGGTCAGGATGATCAGAGCCAGGTTGCCCAACACTTGGACGGGGCCGGGGGCTGATTGCATAGAATGAGGAGCCCCACCCCTGAGGTTAATCCTGTTGGTATAGAACCTGCATGATGCGGGAGCCCGGTTCGGAGAGGGCATCGCGGGCGATGATGGCCACGACCCCGGCCACAGGGCTATGGTACTCTGCCACCACATCGCCGAAGGCATTGCGTTGCAGGGCGACCCGCTGTCCTACCTCCACCCGATCCCGCAGATCCACCAGCAATTCCAAAAAGCCCCCCTGGGTGGATCGGATGGAGGCTAGCCCATTACCAAAGATGGTGCCCACATCGGCGGCGGTGCGACCTAGGGGGCCAGGGACAATGCCCTGCTGCTTGAGCACATTTAGGCTACCTTCCACGGCCAGGGCAATTTTGTCGGCGTCAAAACAGCGGGGGGAGCCAATTTCCACCGTCAGCGCCGGAATGTTGGCCGTGACAAAGGCGGTTTCTAGGGTGCCCGCTAGGCCCGGATCATCCATCACCTGCTCTACGGGAAACAGTTCCGCCATCTGCCGCACCGCTGTTTGGCGCAAGTCAGCGTAGAGAAACAGGGTAAAGTCGCTGCCGGTGGTGACGGTATGGTAATCCATGGCCACATCCAAGTTGGGCCTGAACAGGCGGTTCCACAACAGTCCTGCATGGCGACTGGGGGCGGTGTCGCCGTTTTCATCTCCCGGCCATAGGCGGTTGGGATCGTAGGGGGTGCCGCCGCCCTGGGCCGTGGGCCACCAAGACTGCACCGCCTCCACTGCCGGACGAGACACCCCAATGGCCGCCAGCACGGTTCCAGCCATCTCCGACGGGTTCAACTGGGCCATGATGCGCTGCACGGCATTGATAGAACTCATCTCGTCGCCGTGGACTCCGGCGACCAAACCCACGCAGGGGCCAGGACGTGCCCCCTTGGCCACCATCACCGGCACATACCAATGCTGGCCGCTGCCCATCTGCACCCCCTGAAAGTAAACACGGTGGTGTTGGCCGGGAGCGAGATCCGCAACGGCCAACTGACTCACCACGGGGATTCCCTGGATTTGGTCGCCGGTGTATTTAGTGGTGGATGGGGTGGCCGATGGTTGGGGAGACAGGGGTAATACGGAAGTCATGGTGAAGGAGGAGGGGAAGGAACAGTAGATGCTGGTTGAGAAGGGGAGACCGCTGCCCGTGATGCTCGTTGTGGTTCAGGGGGCTTCACGAAATGGCTATGGCTAAAAGCGGGATCCTGGCTGTTTTAAGAACTCAATTTCCTCCAGGGTAGAGGATCGGCCCAGGATGTCATTGCGGTGAGGATAGCGTCCAAATCGGTCAATAATCGTCCGGTGCCGTCGCTCAAAGTCGAGGTTGTCAGCGGGGGTATGGGCCTGAAACAGCGGCTCAGCCTGGGCATGGATCAGATTGGATTCGCTGTGCATATAGGGCATGAGCAAAAAGGCTCGCTCCATGGGATTCGCAAGATTCGCCAAGGCTCCAGCGGCAACGGCCTCCTGAGCTAGCACCAGCGCCATCGAATCCTGGGCAAAGGCTTGGGGCGTGTGGCGATAGATATTGCGGGAAAACTGATCGAGCACGATGATTTCCGCGAGCCGTCCGGCAGCGCTAGATCGCCAGGGGAAAAGTTCCCCCGCTGCCGCCTGCTGCAAAAGACCCAGAAACCGATCCCTGATTTGCTTGTCAAACTCGGGTTCCGCCGCCCACCACTGCTGGGGTGTAATCGTATTGAACCAAAACGTCAGCACGTCATCCATAGGAAAATCCACCAAATGATTCACAAATTATTCACAAAAATAGCCCCTTGGCTGACGGACCAGGGGGCTAGGAAAAGTAAGAGTAAGTCGTTATGGGCGGTAAGTGATAGGAACTATCAGCCAGCAGCCAAAACGGTCTCGAAAGCCAGCAGCCACTAGGCTTTCCGAGAGTAGTATTCCACCACCAGCAGTTCGTTGATGTTGAGGGCGACCCATTCGCGCTCAATCACCCCATTGACCTTGGCGGTCAGTTTAGCCTTGTCGAGTTCCAGGTGGCTGGGAACGTTGGCCAAGCCGGGGAATTCGAGGTTCGCTTCCACCAGCTTCTTGGAGGCATCGCGATCGCGGACGGTGATCACATCGCCGGGACGGCATTGGTAGCTGGGGATGGTCACAGGGCGACCATTCACACAGATGTGGCCGTGGTTCACGACTTGCCGTGCGGCGGGAATGGTGGGGCCAAAGCCGAGGCGGAAGATGGTGTTATCTAACCGCATTTCTAGCAGTTGCAGGATCACCAACCCGGTGGAACCCCCAGCCCGACGGGCTTTTTTCACGTAGCGAAGCAGTTGCTTTTCGGTTAACCCGTAGTTGAAGCGAAGCTTTTGCTTCTCCTCTAGACGGATGCCGTACTCAGATTTTTTCTTGCGGTCTTGGCCATGTTGCCCAGGGGGGTTAGCCTTGCGGGGCGTTTTGCGGGACAGACCCGGCAATTCACCCAACCGCCGAACTACCCGTAGGCGGGCACCTCGATATCGCGCCATAAACGTTTACTCTCCGAAAAAATTAGGCTTGGAAGAATTCCAAAGCTATCATCCTAACCCGCCAGTAACCCTGAAGCAATAGCTTATAGGCCTAGACCGCAATTCTTCAGGATGATCTGAGCCCGTCGAACCATCGAACCCGTTCGGGCTGAGCTGGTCGAAGCCCAGGGGATTATGCCTTTCGACCAGCTCAAGGCGAACGGTGGCAGATATGCCGTTCGGGCTGAGCTGGCCGAAGCATCGAACCCGTTTGGGCTGAGCCCGTCGAAGCATCGAACCCGTTCGGGCTGAGCTGGTCGAAGCCCAGCGGAGTCACGCCTTTCGACCAGCTCAAGGCGAACGGAGGCGAATGTACTGTTCGGGCTGAGTACGGATCACGGCCCTGACGAGCTCGCCTGTCCCTCGGGTGGGGCATTGGGGGCAGGAGAGGTTATCTTGGGGGAAAGACGACCCTGTGGCCCCTGTGCCCTGGGTCCCTTGTCTGAAGGAATAGCACCATGGCGATCAAATCCATTCAGTACGAAAGCCTGCTCAGCACCTGCACCGATCACCGGGGAGCCATGGAGTTGCTGAAGCGCCACCGTCCTTATATGGAGGTGGTGCCCAGTATGCGCCGACCCCAGGAAAGTATTGTGACGCTGCCCCGGCCTAATATTCGAGTGCGGGATGCGGTACACCTCAACCCCCACAGTGAAGCGGTGGAAACGGGGTCGGTGGTGATGTTGCCCTGCGATGTGGCCTTGCTGATGTGTGACCCGGAATGGAAAATTAAAACCGGGGTGGAAATTTTTGTCTTTATCCATCGCCCCCAGGAGGATTTTTCCGACCTGCTGTTGCGCTGGCGACATACCCAAATTTTGACAGATCGGGGCTACGAATGGCTTCTGCCCCAGCGCTACCATCACCTCCTCAGCGACGGTAGCGACACGGTCTATCCTTTATTTGTGCTGTTCCCCGAAACCCCAGAGCGAATTCTCAAGGGGCTAAATGGAGCCGGGTTGCCCGCCATCGTGTTCCCCTTCGATGCCGAGGATGGCGACCGAGTGGCGGCGGAGGATGACTTTAGCCTGGGGGATTTGCCGGGGCTAGACGACATTGACGGTCAGTTATTGGAGGAGGGCTAACCCCCAACGCAGCGGGGATCACCGCCGCTAACTCTTCGCAGGGGCACCGCCCATACGAATTTCGGAGCAAAAGGAGGCCATCTGTTCCTGATCGCCCACCTTGAACACGCTAGTCCGCATTCGCAGGTTGGGGTTGGCAAACCACAGGCGTTCTTCCACCGTGCCCTCTGGGGTGTGGGTGGTTAGGGTGAGGACATTCTCATCAAAGCCATAGTGCCCCTGGGCCACGGGCTGCTTGGGGCTGGCTTGCAGCAACAGGCCTTGCCCGCCATCCTGGGGCTGCAACATCACCATTAGGGTGGTGCCTTGGGTATTGCGGGTGTCGCCATCCATGCGGCTGTCTTGATCGATCTTGAGACCGCACAGAATCTGGGCGGCCTCTTGGCCCTGGGCTGTGCACAGTTCCACCAGATTCGCATCCGTGGCGGGTAGCACCTCAATCAACAGGTTAGACTGCCCCGCCTTGGAGGTTTGATTAGCCAGGTAGTGGGTGGTGCGCTGGGAAAACCATTTTCCGGCCAGGGTGTCAACAAAACTCGCAATATCCATGGGCGTTATCTAGCGGGGCCAAGTCACAGGTTTTCATTCTACGGTGAATCGCTGCCGCCAAACGATCCTCCGTAGATTGCAACGTCCTGGTCAGACCTCACCCCAGCCCCTCTCCTATGCCCTGGTAGCCCTCACCCCCAGCCCCTCTCCCATGGGGAGAGGGGATCCAGAACTATTCAAAGTCCCTCTCCCTGGGGGAGGGGGATTTAGGGTGTAGCTCGCTTCCCGCTAGGGTGGGCTACAGCGTCAGCTAGCAGCAGTCTTCTAGAGATTGCCGTCTTTGGCTGATCCCGAGATCAGGTTACGTACACATCCGTCCTTGGCAACGCAATTCGCGGGTATTGGGGGCGTGGGCTCCGTTACTGCGGTTAGCCCCGGTGGGGAAACGCTAGTCTTCGCTCCAGGTTTCGCAGGTCAGCAAGTCGCCAATGCAATCGCGCAGGAGATAGTCGTACTGTTCGAGTTCCAGTTCAATCAGGGGCCATTCCCGAGCGGCAATGTAGCCACAGAGCGTGAAGATCGGCTGGTGACGACTGACCACACCGCTTTCGATCAGTTGTCGGGCTTCATCGCGAATCATCTCGATGGTGTAGTGTTCCGCTGCGGCTTGGGGCAATGCTGTCCTTAGGGGCGTCGTGGTCATGGCTGTAGGCTCCAGATCCAAGTCAATCATGGGCGATGCGCCGGGATCATCTATTTCAAGGGTTAACGCCTCAGGGAAAACCCGGAAAATCTAGACCCCAGTTCATTTCCATGATCGCCCGAATCGGGCCTAGGATTAGGGCTTCGCAGTGTATCATCACCTTTGTTTACAGAGGCAGATACATTTTTTTGTACTTTGCAATACAGGGTCCCAGCCCGATTAGGCGGCTGATTCTCCTAGGGTTTCCATGGCTTGGTGGGTGCTGAGGAAGACCCGATCTAGCCCGCCGATGCGATCAATGAAGCCAGCCCGCTGCAATTGATCCATCACCGGGCCTTTGATTTCACTGAAGTAGACCGTCACACCCGCCTCCCGCAAACCGTCGATCAAGGTTTCGAGGGTGTCGAGGGCGCTGCCGTCAATGTGGTTAATGGCGGCGCAAATCAACAGCAGAGCATGGGCTTTGGGATGATTGGCCACGGCTTGTATCAAATAGTCCTCTAGGTATTTGGTATTGGCAAAATAGAGACTTTCATCGATGCGAATGGCTAGTACGGATTCGTAGGTTTGAACCTCGTGGCGCTTGATGTTGCGGAAATGTTCTGTATTACCCACCCGGCCTACTTCCGCCATGTGGGGCCGACTGGTGCGCCACAGATAAAAGGCAATGGAGGCGACGAGTCCCACCAAAATCCCCGTTTGAATATCCATTAACAAAACGGCCCAAAAGGTAATCACAGCGGTGACGGCATCCATCCGCGCCACTCGCCACAGTCGTTGGATACTTTTGAAATCCAGCAGTTTGCTCACCGCCACAAAAATCACAGCGGCCAGGGTGGCCAGGGGCAAGGAATAGAGTAATGGGGTAAAAAAGGCCACGACCAGGGCAATTAAGCTAGCCGTCACTAGGGCGGAAAGCCCCGTATTGGCCCCAGCGGTGAAGTTCACTACGGAACGGCTGACCCCGCCGGTGATGGGATAGCCGCCGGTGAAGGCCGCCCCCAGATTGGCCGCCCCCAGGCCCAGGAGTTCTTGGTTGGGGTCAATGCGCTGCCGTCGCTTGCTGGCCAGGGATTTAGCTACCGAAATGGCTTCCATGAACGCCACAAAGCTGATCACGAAGGCCGTCGGCAAAAGCGCCTGGGCCTGGGCCATGGAGAACGGCGGGGCCGAGAGGGAGGGTAGGCCACGGGGAATATCGCCGACCACGGCCACCCCGAAGCGGTCGTGCAGCCCTAGCACAGCCACCAGCAGGATGCTGCCGCCCACCACCACCAGCGGCCCACTGCGGCTGAGGGGTGTGATCCACCCCGCCGGTACCCCGCGCTGCTTCAGCAATTTGGGCAGGACGTTGCTGAAAAACAACAGTCCAGCGATGCTACTGAGCCCCACCAGGAGCGTAATACCGTTCGTATCAGGAGCCGCTTTGATTAAATTGTGAACCGTGCCAGCAAAGCCCTCAGACTGGGGCAGCCTCACCCCCAACAGGTGCTTAAACTGGCTGGCCCCAATTACCAATACCGCTGCATTGGTAAACCCTACAATCACCGCATAGCTGAGGAAGTTAACCACAAACCCCAACCGCAGCACCCCCATGGAAATCTCAATCAGGCCCACCATCAGGGCCAGCAGCAGGGCTAGGGACAGGTATTCGGGGGTTCCGGCGGCGGCAAAGGGAGCCAAACCCACGGCCACCAGCAAGGAGTCGATGGCCACTGGCCCCACCGACAGGGCGCGGCTGGTACCAAATAGGGTATACAGCACCATGGGCACCATACTGGCATACAGCCCCACCTGGGGCGGCAACCCCGCCAGCATGGCATAGGCCATCCCTTGCGGAATCAGCACAATGGCCACGATGGTACCCGCCATGAGGTCCCCCACCAAGTCCGCCGATCGATAATTCAGCCCCCAATCCAAAATGGGCAAGTAACGACGCAAGTGCATCAGCCAGGGGGGCGAGGAAGCGGAGGCCACCGGAGTAGGGGACTTAGCCATAGGTCAAGATAAAAGGTGGGTGATGATGGGAGAGGTCTTTATCAAAATAGACGATCTTGGGATTAATTAACCATCTAACTAACTAGGAATATAAAGAAGGTATGCCGACCGCAAATCCTAGGCTAGGGGCTGAATTTGCCGGGATCCGGGGCAAGTCCCCGTCATCCCTTGCCGCCATCCATTAAAATAACTTCGTTTAGATTAATTAACTAACCATCACCGAGTTCAGTGAGGTCGCGTGGCAAACTTAGCGCCTACCCAGGTTGAGCAACTTCAGCGCATCGGGGCGTCTCTTCGCCAAGTGCGGCAGGAGCAGGGGTTGTCCCTAGACATCTTGGCCAACCAGATCTTTATTCGTCCGGCCCTTTTGCAAGCCATAGAAACAGGGCGGGAGGATCAACTGCCAGAGCCAGTATTTGTCCAAGGGTTTATTCGGCGCTACGCTGAGGCCCTCGGTTTAGATGGCAAAGCCATTTCCCACGAATTTACCGTGACGCCACCGCCCATAATGCTGAGCCCGGAGGGGGTAAGGCCAGAGGGCGCGCAGGAAGCCGCCGATTCCCCCCCTGGGGCTCCGTCTGCCCCGCAGGCTAGGGCGGCGGTTCCCAGCCCTGCTGCGGCAACCCCAACCCAGGCTCCCGCGCCCAAGGTTCAGCCCCCGGCTCGTTCAGGCTCTCCCCTGCCCACCTCCCTCACTCCCCTGCCCCCTGAGCCTGACCAGCGCAGCGGCGGCGGCGGCTTTATTCCCTGGCTGCTGTTGATCGCCGCGATCCTGGTGATTGGGGGCGGCATTGGGGTTTTCCTAGGCCGTGGTCAAACTCCTCAAACCGCCACGGCCCCCGTGAATGAGACCCCTGTGCCAGAGGCCACCCCCACTCCTGCGCCAGCCCCCGAGTCCGAACCCGCTGCCCTAGAGGCCCCCATTGTGGTGGCCATCAACCTCACGGATCGCGCCTGGTTGAGTGTGGTCGCCGATGGCCGCACGGTCTACGAAGGCACCCCCGACCAGGGTTATGAAGAAACCTGGACCGCGCAAACGTCCCTAGTCTTTACCACAGGGAATGCCGGGGGCGTTTCCTTCTCCTTCAATGGCGAGGATCCTGTGGTCCTGGGAGATTCTGGGGCCGTGCGCACCCTCCGCCTCACCCCGAATTCCAATCGGGCGGATCTAGCCACGCCCTAGGGCTCGCCAGCGGCCTAGCCGGGATGACCTCCGGGACTAGGCTGGCCTGAGTAGAACAGAACATACCGCTACAATAAAAAGCACCCAAAGCAGCCCGAGACGCACCGTAACCGCCCCCTTCGCCCTGGGACATTGCCGCCGCCATGACGCCGCCCACCGATCTTGACACCGCCATTCCCCAGCAAAACAGCCTCAACGGTGCCGCCCCTGGGGTTGATCTCGATGAAGCGCCCTACGATGTCGAAATGTCGCTGTTCGACCATTTGGAAGAACTGCGGGCGCGAATTTTCTCCTCATTAATTGCAGTTCTGGTCGGCATTGTGGCCTGTTTTTGGCAGGTCAACCGCATTGTCAGTTTGCTGGAGGTACCAGCCCAGGGGGCTAAGTTCCTCCAACTCTCCCCGGGGGAATATTTCTTTGTCTCCCTCAAGGTGGCGGGCTATAGCGGCCTGGTGATCGCCAGTCCCTTCATCCTCTACCAGGTGGTGATGTTCGTGCTGCCCGGGCTCACCCGTCGGGAGCGTCGCCTGATTGGGCCGATGGTTCTCGGGTCGAGCGTGCTGTTCTTTGCCGGGTTATTTTTTGCCTACTTCGCCCTCATCCCTGCCGCCCTGAATTTCTTTATCAGCTACGGGGCCGATGTGGTCGAGCAGTTGTGGTCGATTGACCGCTATTTTGAATTTGTGCTGCTGCTGCTGTTCAGTACGGGTTTGGCGTTTCAGATTCCCGTTCTGCAATTGCTTCTAGGGCTGCTGGGCATTGTGAACTCCAAGCAAATGCTCTCCGGCTGGCGCTATGTGCTGTTGGGGGCAGCGGTGCTGGGGGCGGTGCTGACCCCCTCCACCGACCCCGTCACCCAAAGTTTGCTCGGTGGGGCGGTGCTGTTCCTCTATTTTGGCGGCATTCTGATGGTCAAGGCCATTGGCCGCTAGGGCACCCTATCGGCGGTGCCATCACGGTTAACCCTTCGGCTGAGGTAGCGTCAGCGATGAGATCCCCCACGCCCCTCGCCACCGACCTCGTTCTTCTGGGGGGTGGTCATAGTCATGCCCTGGTGTTGCGAAAGTGGGGCATGAATCCCCTCCCCGGTGTGCGGCTGACCCTGATTACCGACCTGGTAGACACGCCCTACTCTGGCATGTTGCCCAGCCATGTGGCCGGGGTGTACGACTTTGACGAAGCCCATATCGACCTGCGCCCCCTGGCCCGGTTTGCGCATGGTCGCCTGGTGATGGATCGGGCGGTGGGGCTCGATTTGGCCCATCAGCGGGTACTTTGCGCCCACCATCCCCCCATCGCCTTTGATGTGCTGTCCATCAATACGGGCAGCACCCCCGCCACCGTAACCGTCCCCGGTGCCCAAACCTACGCCATCCCCGCCAAGCCTGTCCCCAACCTGCTCCGCCAATGGCAGGACTTTTTGGCCGAAATCCAGACCCAGCCCGACCAACCTCGCACCATTGCCATCGTCGGTGGCGGCGTGGGCGGCGTGGAGTTGACCTTAAACATGGAGGCGCGACTCGCCCAATTATTCAAGAGCCTTCAGCTACAAGCCCCGGCTAGCCCTCACCCCCCGGCTGGCCGCCCTCACCCTAAATCCCTCTCCCTAGGGGAGAGGGACTTTGAGGATCCTTCCGGATCCCCCTCTCCCCTAGGGAGAGGGGGCTGGGGGGTGAGGGCCAATCCCCGCCACCTCGGGACAGAACCCCACGGGGTGAGGTTGACCCTGCACCTCTTCCATCGCGGTTCTGAACTGGCGGAGGGCCGCAACCGCTGGACAAGACGCCGCCTGTTGCAGATTTGCCAGGAGCGGGGCATTCAGGTACATCTCAAGGATGCCGTAACGGCGATTACGCTGGACAAAGCCACGGGGCAAAACATTGTCCATAGCGAATCTGGGCTGGCGCTGGGGTGCGATCGCGTCTTTTGGGTCACCAATGCCGCCGCCCCCGAATGGCTCCAGGATTCGGGCCTGTCCTTGGATGACCAGGGCTTTATCCAAGTGGGCGACACCCTACAAACCCTGTCCCACCCCAACATCTTTGCTGCCGGGGATGTGGCCACCCTAGTCAACCATCCTCGGCCCAAGGCGGGGGTGTTTGCCGTGCGCCAAGGCCCGCCGCTTTACGAAAACCTGCGCCGTTTTCTGCAAGGTCATTCCCCCCAGCCTTTCCGGCCCCAGCGGAAATTTCTCAATTTAATTGACGTGGGCTACGGCCAAACCATCGCCGCCCGTGGCCCCTTCGCCTGGGAATCCCCCCTCTGCCGCCGCTGGAAAGACCACATCGACCGCAAATTCATGGCCCTCTTCACCGAGTTCCCGGCCATGCCCCCCGACTCCCCACTCCCCACTCCCGACTCCCCACTCCCGACTCCCGATCCCCGACGCCCAACTCCCCCCATCCCCTGCTCCGGCTGCGGCTCCAAAATTGGCAGCACCGTCCTCTCCCAGGCCATCCGGCGCGTTCGGCTAGATTTTCCTCACCTCGCCACCGCCCCCACCGACCTACTGATTGGCCTAGAATCCCCCGATGATGCCGCTGTGATGGCCGTTCCGCCCGGTCGGGTGATGGTGCATACGGTGGATTACTTCCCGGCCTTGGTGGAGGATCCCTTCGTCTTTGCCCAAATTGCCCTCAAGCACGGCCTCAGCGACCTCTATGCCATGGGATCCCAGCCCCACAGCGTATTGGCCATGGTGCAACTGCCCTACGCCACGCCCCAAATCCAAGAGGAAACCCTCTATCACCTGCTGTCCGGCATTTACCACGGATTGCAACCCACGGGCACGCCCCTGGTTGGTGGCCACACCCTAGAAGGGCCACAATTAGCGCTGGGCTTTGCCTGCAATGGGGTGGCCGACCCGGATCACCTGCTTCGCAAGGGGGGCATGGTAGCAGGGGATCGGCTCATTTTGACCCAAGCCCTCGGCACGGGTACCCTATTTGCGGCGGAGATGCAGAAACAGGCCAAGGGCCGCTGGATTGAGGCGGCAATTGAGGCCATGATCATCCCCAATCGGGCTGCCGCCGAGATTTTTCGGCAGCACCAAGCCACCGCCTGCACGGACGTAACGGGCTTTGGCCTAGCGGGGCACCTGCTGGAGATGGTCAACGCCTCAGCGGTCAGCGCCGTCGTTGATCTTGATGCGTTACCCACCCTACCCGGTGCCCAGAAAACCCTGGCCCAGGGATTCGTCAGTTCCCTGCAAGCCCAGAACCTACAGGCCACCCAGGCCATCGCCACCGCCGCCGCCTACGCCCACCACCCCAACTATCCCCTGTTGTTCGATCCCCAAACCGCCGGAGGATTGCTGGCCACCATCCCCGCCGACCAAGCCCAAGCCTGCCTAGACCAGTTGCATCAGCAAGGCTACCCCGCCGCCACCATCATCGGTACAGTCCAGCCCCAGAATAATCCCCAAACGCCCCTCAGTCTGCAATTCCAGTCCCCGCCACCCTAATCAAGGGTCAGGGAACCTGACCCCTAAAAATCTCGGCGCGGACAAAACTGGCGAGAACCCAGATCCACTCAAGGGTCAGGAAACCTGACCCCTACAGGATTCCGGCGCTGTAGGGGCGAGGTCTCCTCGCCCGGTTCCGTAGGGGCAAGGTCTCCTCGCCCGGTTCTGTAGGGGCGAGGTCTCCTCGCCCGATGCCAGGGCCTTGTCCGCCAACCCGACTCCCGACTCCCGACTCCCGACTCCCGACCTACGACTCCCCCATTTTCCAGACCAACTCCTCCCCCGCCCGCAGCGGTACCAAGCCCGATTCGCCAAAGGGCAATTCATCGGGGATGCGCCAGGGGGTTTTGGTGAGGGTGATCGTCTCGCTGTTGCGGGGCAGGTGGTAGAAATCGGGGCCGTAAAAGCTGGCAAAGGCTTCTAGCTTATCCAGAGCCCCCGCCGCCTCAAAGGCTTCGGCGTAGAGTTCTAGGGCATGGAGCCCCGTAAAGCAGCCCGCACAACCACAGTCGCTTTCCTTAGCATGGCGGGGGTGGGGAGCGCTGTCGGTGCCCAGGAAAAACTTGGGATTGCCGGAGGTAGCGGCCTTGACCAGGGCTTGGCGATGGGTTTCCCGCTTCAGAACGGGTAGGCAGTAGTAGTGGGGCCGCAGCCCTCCCTGGAACAGGGCCATGCGGCTGTAGAGCAAATGCTGGGGCGTGATGGTGGCGGCGATGCGATCGGTGGCTAGCACATAGTCCACGGCTTCGGCGGTGGTGATGTGTTCCAGCACCATCCGCAGTTTGGGAAAACGCTGCCGCAGGGGCATCAGGTGGGTTTCGATGAACACCTTTTCCCGGTCAAAAATATCCACCGCTGCGTGGGTCACTTCGCCGTGGAGCAACAGCGGTAGGTCAGCTTCTTCCATGGCGGCAAACACCGCGTCACCCTTGCGAATATCCGTCACCCCAGAGTCGGAATTGGTCGTTGCTCCCGCCGGGTAATACTTCACGGCCTTCACAAACTGAGAGGCCTTAGCGGCCAGGATCTCTTCCGGTGGGGTGTTGTCCGTTAGATATAGCGTCATCAACGGTTCAAAAACCTGCCCCGCTGGCAACGCCGCCAGGATGCGATCTCGATAGGATCCAGCCTCCGCTACCGTGCGCACCGGGGGCTTCAGGTTGGGCATCACAATGGCGCGGGCAAATTGGCGGGCCGTGTAGGGCAACACCGCCTTCAGCGCCTCGCCATCCCGCAGGTGCAGGTGCCAGTCGTCGGGTCGGGTCAAGGTGAGGGTATTCATCCCTTTATCATATCGGCTTCCCTAGCCCAAGGTTGCCCCGACGCGTAGACCATAGCCCGCTTGGCGCAGGGCTTCACAGGCCGCCTCCAGCCTGTCGGCTTTCACAAAAATGTAGTCGGTGTCGTAGGTGGACAGGGCAAAGATGCTGATCTGGGCCTCGGCTAAGACTTGGGCAATCGCCGCTAACACCCCCGTCAGGCCAAAATCCAGGGTGCCCTCAATCATCAGCCCCCGCCAGCCCGGTTCGGTTTTGTCGGCCACGATGGGCACATCCTCTGGCACCAGCAGGGACAGTTCCTGGGGGGTACGCATGGCGCTGAACATCCTGTGACCCAGGATTTCTAGGGGGATCTCAGCGGTGGGCGGCAGGCGGTGAATGGCAAAGGTACCCTCCAAAACAGCCAGGGTCAGCGCATTATTTGCAGCCATCTCACCCCGCCCCCTACCGAACTGACCCCACTTTTCGTTACTCTTTGTTGAGTTACGCTCTGTAAAGAGACCCTCTGTAAAGAGACTCTCTGTAAAGACTCCCCCCGACCCTTCATCCTTGGAGACCCTTCATGCTGCGTTTAGAGCATATCAGCAAAATTTATCCCACCGGGGAAGTTCTCAAGGATGTGAACTGGGAGGTGAAGGCTGGGGATCGCATTGGTCTGGTGGGGGTCAACGGAGCCGGAAAATCCACCCAACTCAAGATCATCACCGGAAAGGAAGAGCCAACTGCGGGAACGATTGTGCGGGCACCGAGCCTAAAAATTGCCTACCTGTCCCAGGAATTTGAGGTCGATCCCAGCCGCACCGTGCGCGAAGAGTTTTGGACGGTATTCGATGAGGCCAACGAGGTGCAGTCGAAGCTGCACCATATTCCAGCGCTGATGGAACAGGCCGACCCCGAGGAGTTGGATAAGCTAATCCACGAAATGGACAAACTGCAACGACGGTTTGAGGCCATGGACGGCTACGGCCTAGAATCTCGGATTGAGAAGATTTTGCCAGAGATGGGCTTTGGGGCAGGGGATGGAGATCGCTACGTCAGCGAATTTAGCGGCGGCTGGCAGATGCGGATGGGCCTAGGCAAAATTTTGCTGCAAGAGCCGGATGTCCTGCTGATGGACGAACCGACGAACCACTTGGATCTCGACACCATCGAGTGGCTGGAGATCTACCTCAAGGGGCTGACCACGCCGATGGTGATCGTCTCCCACGACCGGGAGTTTTTGGATCGACTCTGCACCCAAATTGTGGAAACCGAGCGCGGCGTGTCCACCACCTACCTGGGCAACTACAGCGCCTACCTGCTACAAAAGGAGGAAAACCAAGCCGCCCAGATCAGTGCCTACGAACGGCAACAGAAGGAACTGGCTAAGCAGGAAGCCTTTGTGGAAAAATTCCGGGCCAGCGCCACCCGCAGCACCCAGGCCAAAAGCCGCGAGAAGATGCTAGACAAGGTGGAGCGGATCGAAGCCCCAGAGGGTTCCGTGCGGACGCTGCATTTTCGCTTTCCCCCGGCCCCCCGCAGTGGTCGGGAGGTGGTGATGATTGAAGATATGACCCACACCTACGATGAGAAAATCCTGTTCCTAGGGGCGAATTTGCTGATCGAACGGGGGGATCGGATCGCCTTTTTGGGCCACAACGGAGCCGGGAAATCTACCCTGCTGCGGCTGATTGCCGGACTAGAACCCCCCACCGATGGCCAGGTGACGATGGGGGCGCACAATGTCATCCCCAGCTACTTTGAACAAAACCAGGCGGAAGCGCTGGATCTGGACAAGACCGTTCTCGAAACCGTCCACGACGAAGTGCCCGACTGGACGAACGAAGAGGTGCGTACCCTGCTGGGCCGCTTCCTGTTCAGCGGCGACATGGTCTACAAACGGGTGGAAGCCCTGAGTGGTGGGGAAAAGGCCCGCCTTGCCCTGGCCAAAATGCTGCTGCGCCCCGCCAACCTAATGATGCTGGACGAGCCGACCAACCACCTGGATATTCCCGCCAAGGAAATGCTGGAGGAAGCCCTACAGCACTACGACGGCACCGTGCTGCTGGTCTCCCACGACCGCTACTTTATCTCCCGCGTGGCCACCAAAATTGTGGAAATCCGCGACGGCGAACTGCGGCTCTATCGCGGCGACTACCACTATTATTTAGACAAGATTGCCGAGGAAGCCGCAGCCGAACAGCAAGCGGCCCTGGAAGCCGAGCGCAAGGCCAAGGCCGATGCTAAGCGCCAAAAGCAAAAGGAAAAATTGAAGGAAAAGCAGACGGCTAAGGCTGGAAAAGCCTCATCTTAGGAAATCATTTTAGGCAATCATTTTAGTCATTTTAGGCAATCATTTTAGGAAATCATTGGCTGCGGCCTGAGCGGGATAACAACGATGGCAACCCGGTATCGAGGTAACAACGATGGCAACCTGGTATGAAAGATTGGCTCGACGGGCTCTTGGCCATCGGGGGCGGGGTGGCTGGCTGCGAGCGGGGCTGAATCGCCTCGATCTACGGCGTAGCTTTGGGAAGCGGCTAGGCCTGACCATTGCCGCCATCGTACTGCTGTTTTCGCTGCTGCTGGCGAGCACCGTGGGCACCATCAGCCAAGCCCAAGTCAAGGCTACTCGGGGGGAATTCCTCGCCCAACTGGCCTACCAACTGGCGTGGATGATGGATCAGAACATCTACAGCTACTATCAACTGCTCCAAACCGTTGCGACCCTAGAGGAAATGCAGGATGTGGAGCATGGCTATGTCGCCCAGCGTCAACGCCTAGGTGAACTGCAATCCATCTACGAGGGCTTGTCCTGGGTTGGGCTCGTCACGCCCCGGGGGCAGGTCTTGGCCAGCACCCAGAGCGTTCTGGAAGGGGAAAATGTGGCGGGGCAACTTTGGTTTGAGACGGGCAAGGAGCGCCCCACTGTGCAGGATGCCCACCCCGGGGAGCCGTTGACCACCCTTGTGGCTAACTCCAACGCCAATCCAGAAACGGTTCGGTTTGTGGATGTATCCACCCCAGTGTTCAATGCCCAGGGAGAAGTTGTCGCCGTGTTGGGTGCCCATCTTCACTCGTACTGGTCTACCCTCCTGCGGCATCACCTGCTTAGGTCCATTCAGCGGGAGCGCCAGGTCGAGATTTTCATTACGGCGAGAAACGGCGATATCCTGCTAGAACCATCCGCTACGTCCGAAGGCAAAAACCTGAGCTACCTGCCTAGCTTCACCGCCGCCCATCGGGGGCAGATGGGCTTTGGGATGGAGTCTTGGGACAATCACAACGCTTACCTCGTCGGCTATGCCCCCACCCAGGGCTATCAAGACTACGCTGGCATCGGTTGGGTGGTGTTGGTGCGTCAGCCCACCGACTATGCCTTTGCCTCGGCCCGATCCCTCATGTATAGCATTTTGATCTGGGGCATCGTACTCGGCCTCGTTAGCGGCACATTGACCTGGTGGCTGTCGGAACAGATGGTTAAACCTGTGATCGCCATTGCCGCCACGGCGAAACGGATGCGCCAGGGAGATCGATCCATCGCGATGCCCGTCCTGACGGGGCGCGACGAAATTGCTCAGCTTTCCCGATCCGTAGCCCAACTGTTTGCCAACCTCGAGCAGCAGCGATCACTCTTGCAGTCCTTCAATATCGACCTAGAACGGCAGGTGGCCGACCGTACCGCCAGCCTCAGCGCTCTCAATCACCAACTGCGCCAAGAAATCGACGTGCGCCAGCGGGCCGAAACCGCCCTACAACAAGCCAACCAAGAACTGCAACGGCTTACCCTACTGGATGGTCTGACGGGGGTTATCAACCGCCGAGGCTTTGACCAATACCTCGACCAATCCTGGCACCAAGCCCGCCGCTCGTTGGCCCCGCTCTCCCTGCTGCTGCTGGATGTGGATCACTTCAAAGCCTACAACGATCACTATGGCCACCCCGCCGGTGATGGTTGTCTGCAACAGGCGGCCCAGGCGATCCAACACGCCATCCACCGCCCTACGGATAGGGTCGCCCGCTACGGCGGTGAAGAATTTGCCGTCATTCTGCCCAACACCGATGCCGCCGGAGCCCGCCACCTAGCCGAACAGTTCCGGCAAGCGGTGCAAAACTTGGCTCTGCCCCACACCCACTCCACCGCCGGGGATCACGTCTCCGTCAGCATTGGAGCCGCGACGGTCTATCCAGACTCCCTGACCGTTCCCCAGGATCTGATCGCCATGGCCGACCACCACCTCTATCGGGCCAAGCAACAGGGACGGAATCGTGTCGTAGGGCCAGATCACCCGACCACCACCCGCCAACCGGATGAAATAGGTGGCCCTTGATCAAACCTGTATAGAAACTATTGAGGCAGGATGTGGAGTCACCGAATCCGTCTAGTTTAATCATTCTCGGGTTCAAAGCCCTAGCCGATCCGATCCGGCTGAGCATTGTGGATCGGCTGCGGCGTCAGGAACTCTGCGGCTGCGATCTCTGTGACCAGATGGGGATCGCACAGTCGAAGCTATCCTTTCACCTCAAGGTTTTGAAAACCGCTGAACTGGTGCGCACTCGCCAGGAAGGACGCTGGATTTACTACAGTCTCAACCTGCCCCAATTGGTCGCCCTAGAGCAGTATTTATCGGATATTCGCCGCTTCAGCCCCCTGCTGCCCGCCCGACTGTGCCCTCCAGAGATCGCAAGGCGCGAGGACGCTGAACCCCTGCCATCCTGGGAAGCAGGAGGGCCACCCAGGGCAGATTCCTAGAACATCAGGGTCGGCTTCTATTGCCCCGAGGGAACCAGGCGCTTGCGAAGGGAGTCCGCTCGACGTTTGGCCGTGCCATTATTCGGCTCTAGGGCCAAGGCATTTTCGTAGGTTTCGAGGGCCTGGGTCATCAACTGCTTGCGCTCATAGCTATGGCCCAGATTATTGAGGGCCGTCACATAGTCGGGGGCCACCTTGAGGGCTTCCTTATAATTGCGAATGGCCAGGTCGTACTGTTCCTGGGCAAAGTAGGCATAGCCGAGGGCATTGTAGACCAGGGCGGTATTGTCCATTTCTTCGTCATCCACCTGCTTCAGCGCCTGCTGGAGATAGAGCGCCGCCTGGGTATAGAGCTTTTTATCCAGCAGCAAACTGCCCAGTTCATAGTATTCCTGGGCCGTTCCCTTTTCCTTGGTGAGCTTGTTTTGCAACCGTGACAGGGTGCCCTCAATGCGTCGAGTTTTGAGTACCTGGCGCACCACAAAAAAGGCCGCTACGCTCAGCAGCGCCAGCAGAATGGCCAGATAGGTCAAAAGCAGCTTGCTGTTCTCCATAGCTTATGTAGGCGTCCTCTTTTTTAGATGGTTGAATTTAGATGATTGAAATGCGTTGAAGGCCCGTTGAAGGATGAGGCCCGGACGGATGAGGCTCGGACGGATGAGGCTCGGACGGATGAGGCCCGTTAGCGGCGCGTCCCCCAAACCCTCCCTATCTTGCCATGAGTTAGGGCCTTCGCAGGGGCTAGGGTAGCCCCCAAAGGGTGGTACGTTCCTCCAGCCAACCGCTTTGGTGCCAATCCCGTAGGCTTTGGTTTACCACCTGGCGCAGATCGTTGAACTGGGTGCCGTGGGGTAGGGCAATGGCTAGGGGGTCGGCGGTGATCAAGGTGGGCAAGATGCGGTACCCGGTCTGTTCCTGCTGCCAGCCAACGAGGGTACTGACATCCCCCGCAAAGGCATCAATCTGCCCCTGGGACAGCGCTCCCTGTCCGGCCCGGTAGCTGGCGAGGGGCACCAGGTGGGCCTGGGGCAACAGATAGCGCACCGCCGCCAGGGTGCTCGACCCCTGGAGCAGGCCAATCCGCCCCCCGGCCAGGGTTTGAAGGGTAGCGCTGTGATCCGCTGGCACCAAAAAGCCCGCTCCGTCTAGGTAGTAGGGCAGACTAAAGCTCACCAACCGCATCCGGGCTGGGGTTTGGGTCAGTCCGGCGATCGCCAGATCAACGCGATCCTCCAGAACCGCAGGCAGGCGATCCTGATTGGACACCACCTCCAGCACCACGGCGTCGGGGTTATCAAAGATGCGCTGGGCCAATTGTCGGGCCAGATCGATCTCTAGGCCCACCAGTTCCCCATTGTCATCCCGGAAACCCAGGGGTCGCCAATGGTCGCGCACGGCCACAATTAAGTGGCCCCGGGAGCGAATAGTGGCCAAGTCCGCAGCAAAAACTGGGGACACAGTTGCCTGTATCCCCAGAAGGCTACAAAAGACAAGCGATACGACTCGCAAACACTCTATCGCCATCGCTCGCTCCGTTTCCTCATCACCATGCCAATGACTGAGGCTGTGTCTGTGACCTAGGCTTTGCCAGCCACTTCCACGACTTTGGCGAAGCCACTGGGATCCAGCACCGCCATTTGCGCCAGCATTTTGCGGTTGATTTCGATGTTAGCCTTTTTCAGTTGGCCCATCAGTTGGCTGTAGCTGACATCATGCAGACGAGCCGCCGCATTGATGCGGGTGATCCAAAGACGACGGAAATCGCGCTTCCGATTCCGGCGGTCGCGGTAGGCATAGCGCAGGGCTTTCATCACCTGCTGGTTAGCGGTGCGGAACAGCTTCGAGTGAGACCCTCTAAAGCCCTTCGCTAGTTTCAAAATTTTGTTGCGGCGCTTCCGGGCAACATTGCCGCGCTTCACACGTGCCATGACTCTTTCAATCCTTGGGGAGACGTTTAATCTAGATCACATCAATCAAGGCCAGCGGTGACGATACACATCCACCAGATCTAGCCTGAACCCTAACACCGCCTAGAGGTAGGGCAGCATCAGTTCAACGTTGGGCGCATCTTCCTCCGAGACCACAACCGCTTTAGACAGACGAGAGCGGCGCTCAGCGTTCTTGTGCTGCAAGAGGTGGTTCTTAAAGGCTTTGCGGCGCATGATTTTGCCACTGCCACTGCGGCGAAAGCGCTTGGCGGCTGCCTTGCGAGACTTCAGTTTTGGCATGGTTAACCCTAATTTTCGACACAGTCTTTGATTGTATCACGGGAATTCCGGTGGTTTGGCATGGCGTAAAAAACTATTGCCGATGGAAAACCCGGTGTATCCGCGCCCCTCTGGCGATGCCCTCCGCCAAGATCCGCTAAAATCCTGGACATCTCCCCTAAGGCTAAGGCCAAGGGACGTTTTCCGCCGTGAGGCCCTATGAGCACCAAGATGAGCACCAAAAATCTGGTTTCCTATGGTTTGCTGTTGTTTATCCCCATTGCCATTGGGGCCGAACGCCTGGAATGGGGGGCGCTGACGGTGTTTGGGCTGTCGGCGGTGGCGATTTTACCCCTGGCCATTTGGCTGAGTACCGCCACGGAGGAACTGGCCCTGGTGACTGGCCCCACCATTGGCGGCCTGGTGAATGCGGTGTTTGGCAACGCCACGGAGTTGATCATTGCCCTGGCGGCCCTCAAGGCGGGGCTCATCGACATTGTCAAGGCCAGCATTACCGGGTCAATTTTGGCGAATACCCTGCTAGTCCTGGGGCTGTCCATGTTTGTGGGCGGGCTGCGCTACAAGGAGCAGACCTTTAACCAAAAAGTGGCAGGGATTAATGGGGCGACCATGGGTCTCGCGGTGACGGCGGTGCTGATTCCGGCCCTGGTGATCAACACCTCCAACATTGTGGAGCCGGGGGTGATTCGGCAATTGTCCGTCGTGGTGGCGGTGGTGATGATCGCCGTCTATGGCCTCACCCTGCTGTTCTCTCTGAAGACCCACAGCTATCTTTACGATGTGGGCGTGAGCGACCACACCGAAGCGTCAGACCACGGGGCGGAAAAGCCCAACCTGTGGCTGTGGGTGGGGGTGCTGCTGGTGGCCACCCTGGGTGTGGCGGTGATGTCAGAAATTTTTGTGGGGGCCGTGGAGGAGGCCGCTGACAGCCTGGGCCTGACGCCCTTGTTCACTGGGGTCATCCTACTGCCCCTCGTGGGCGGCGCAGCGGAATATGTCACGGCGGTTCGGATGGCCACGAAGAACAATATGGATCTGGCGGTCTCGGTGGTGATGGGGTCGAACTTGCTGGTGGCGCTGCTGGTGGCCCCCATGTTGGTGCTGGTGGGAGAGGTGATCGACCAGCCGATGGACTTAAATTTTGGCCTGTTTGAGGTGGTGGCGGTCGCCGTAGCGGTGGCCACCGTGAATTTGATTAGCCAGGATGGTCGATCCAATTGGCTAGAAGGGGTGCTGCTGCTGTCCACCTTTGCCCTGCTGGGGGCGGCGTTCTTCTTCCATCCGGTCTAGGGTAGGGCGGGTCACTAGGAATGATAGCCGTGGGGCGCACCATGCACATTTTGTTAGTGGATGACGAAGTGGAGCTCACCGACCCCCTCAGTCGGTTGTTAACCCGTGAGGGCTACCAGGTGGATGTGGCCACCGATGGCGAAATGGGCCTAGCCATGGCGGAACAGGGCGGCTATGACCTACTGATTCTGGACTGGATGCTGCCCAAGCTGAACGGCCTGGAGATTTGTCGTCAGGTGCGTTCCCGCCAGGATCCGACCCCGGTGCTGTTTCTCACCGCTAAGGACACCCTGGATGACCGGGTGGATGGCCTCGATGCGGGGGCCGATGATTACCTGGTAAAGCCCTTTGAACTGCGGGAACTGCTGGCGCGGGTGCGGGCCTTGGGGCGGCGGGTAGTTCCGTTGGAGGCCGTTCCTGCCCCCTCCCGCCTCAGCTTTGGGGATTTGGATCTCGATCAGGCCAATCAGCTCGCCTACCGTCGAGGGCAAACCATCGAACTCTCTGAAAAAGAAACCGCGTTGCTGGCTTACCTGCTGCGCCATCCCAACCAAGTCCTCCCCCACGAGCAGATTTACCAAGCCGTCTGGGGCGATCAAGATCTCCCTAGCAGCAATGTCTTGGCGGCTCAGATGCGGCTCCTGCGGCGCAAAATTGAACCCAAGGGCACCCCACCGCTGATCCACACCATCTACGGCAAAGGCTATCGCCTAGGGGATTAGGGCCGTTGGAGCGACGGGGCTTCAAAAGCCAGAATTTTGCATCCACCAGGTTTGGATGGCCTCTAAATCACGGGCTACCCAGGCTCCGGCCAAGAACCCTGTGCCGTGGCCCACCCAGGATTTGCCGCGTTGGAGGGGCAACAACCCCCACAGGGCACCGCCATAGAGCAAACCGACAAAGATGGAAAGGGCCATGGCGGGCAGGCTGCGGTCAAAATAGCCGCGCAGCAGCAGATAGCCCAAATAGCCAAACACCACACCGCTGGCCCCCAGGTGCACCGTCCCTCGGCGACCCAAAATCCAAATACCAAGACCACTCAGCAGCCAGCAGAGCGCCGTGACCCATGCCAACACCTCCAGCCCTTGGATCAAAATGAGACTGCCCAAAATGACCAGGGGGGCGGAGTTGGCAGCGGTGTGGCGAAGATCCTGGTGCAGCAGGGGCGCGATCACAATTCCCGGTAGGCCCCCTAGGCAGCGGGGCTGAATACCTAAATGACGCCACAACCGCCGCCCGGTGAGGAGATCGGCAATGGCCAAGGCCCAGATCAGCAGCAGCCAGTAGGTCAGCAGGGCAATCCCCTGGCGGAAGCCATCGGGTAGGGGCGGTAGGGCAAACCAATCGGTCATCAAAGCACTGGGGTAGGGGAACGGTGATCGGCCAGGGTAGCGGCCAGGGTAGCGGCCAGGGTGGTGGTAAGGGCAGCGGCCAGACGCGGGCCATCTACCCCGAGTTCGGTGTGGTGGGCCACCACCTCCTTAGCGGCCTGACTGTGCCACCACACCCCAGCCAGGGCAGCGTCTAGGGCGAGGGCAAGGGCATCCTTGCCCCAGCCGCGATCCGCTTCAGAGCGGGAACCCTGCAACGGTGCGAAGGTCTGGGCCAGCAGTCCGGCCATCAGCCCCGTCAGGACATCGCCACTGCCGCCCCGGGCTAGACCGGGGGTGCTGTCGGCATTAAACCAAAGCTGACCATCCGGGTGGGCGATGGCGGTACAGGCTCCCTTTAGCACCACGATAGTCTGGCTTTGGGCCGCCGCAGTTTGGGCCGCTTGGCCAGGGTCGAGGGGGGGCAGGGGCACCTCAGGAAACAGACGCCGAAACTCACCGAGATGGGGGGTGATCACCGTGGGGGCAGAACGCTGGGCCAGGGTAGCGCTGGGATGCCGTTGGGCCACATGGTTGAGGGCGTCGGCATCCAGCACCAGGGGACAGTCGCAGGCCAGAACGGCCTCCACCACCGACCCCGCCTGCCGCGATAGACCGGGGCCGCAGGCAATGGCATCGTAGCGGTCTAGGGCCTGGGCAATGTCAGTCGGGAGATCGGCAAGGGATCCGGTCTCCGTTTCAGGACAGCCGATCACCAGGGCTTCGGGCAGTTGGGCCACCACCATCCACCGCAGGGACTCCGGCACCGCCAAGGTCAACATCCCCACGCCGCTCGCCCTGGCCCCCAGCCCCGCCAG
>JAYKHF010000058.1:0-6014 GCA_035285305.1 Leptolyngbya sp. | reverse complement strand
GATAGGCGCACGCCTCGGGCGTTGAGGGTTTCAAAGACTTTGAAGGCATTGAGTTCGTCGGTGACGGTGATGACGGTGAAAAAGAGCTTATCCACCAGGGCATCGATGAAGGCCGCGAAGGTTTTGCCGCTGTCGGGTTGGGTGCCTAGGCGGTTTTTGAGGCGATCTTTGAACCAGTTGAAGGCTTTGCGGATCTGGTGCTCGGAGGCGTTGAGGCCCCGCTGGGGAATGCGCTCTAGGGGCACGAGGTAGGTTTGGTAGAAGCGGTTGTTGTGGCGGTTGAGGGATAGCTTAGACTGCGGCACTAGGCTAACCGGATCCACAAAGCCGATATAGCTGTTCTGGAGCTGATCTTTGCGGCGGCGGTTGTCGGTGGCATCTAGCCCTGCGGCTACCAGGTCGTTGAGGTAGGAGAGGCCCGCGAGCACCAAAATGCTGAGGGTGGTGAGGCGCTGTTGCCCGTCGATGATGTCGAAGCGTTTGCTGTCGGAGGATTGCAGCACGAGGTAGCCCATGTAGTGGGCGGGTTCGCCGTCGGGTTCAAACAGGGCGGTGATGTCTTGCCAGAGGTCGTCCCATTCGTCTTCGCCCCAGGAGTAGTCGCGCTGGAAGGGGGGCACATGGTAGGTGAGCCCGTTGCCCAGGAGCTGGCGAAAGGTGGCGTTGGTGGTATTGAAGTTAAGGGTGGCCATGACTCTATTATGAAGCGCCCCACCCACACCCTTAAACCTTTTGAAACCCTGACCGACTTCCCAGCGATCAGGATTATCGTTAGAGGCAAGAAAATCAGGCGGGAGGAGCCATGTCTGTCCCCGAATCCCATTCTGTCCAGGTGAAAACCCAGGCCATTGACCCAGAATATCTGGAGGCCTACGCCGAACAAGACGCCCAGGCCGGACGGCCCAACCCTCGCTTTAAGCAGTCGTCGATTTACTGTAGTCGCTACCTAGCCATCCGGGCCGACCTAGTGGGGCCAGACCAGTTCAGCGATGCCGAGTGGGATCTAACCCTGTTCTAGCGCTGCCCCCTAGACCACCCCAATCCCAAATCTCGATTGAAATCCTTAAGAGAATCTATGTTTTCTGTCTAGATTTTGATCAAGGATGCCTCAGAAAACCCTAGGGCGGATGGCATCCCCCAATGGTGTAGTTCTGTAAATCAATCCCTGTTTTTTCTGTGGGGATCAGATAACGTGAAGCTGTGGCTAAAATGCCGCAGAAACAGACTTTAGAAAGTCTTGTGTTGTCAAATTCAAACCACCCAAACCAGCGCCCTAGCTGCCTCAAAAACCCACCAGACAGAGCCTTATCGCTTGATTTCTGTTGGAATAATACGATTGGATTGACTTTAACTATTGTCACTGAATTCCAGTAAATCATAAGCTTCTCTTAAATTGTTTTCTAGCCAACATCGATTATTTTGAACATGAGTTCGTATGACTGATGCGAACGCTTTGCTTTGGTAATAGTGCCGTTGGCGTTATTACCGCTTCTTACCAGGGGTTATGCCATGTCACCCACCGCCACGACGACCACCGTTGAACCCGCCGCCAAGGGAAAGGCCGCCAAGCCCGACCTCCGCTTCAAGCGCCTCGACATCACCATGAAGCGGAACCAGTACGCCCCCGATGCCCTGATTGAGGTGCTCCACGTTGCCCAGGAAGCCTTTGGTTTCTTAGAAGAAGATGTGCTGCAATACGTGGCCCACGGCCTGAAATTGCCCCTCAGCAAGGTCTACGGCGTTGCCACCTTCTACCACCTGTTTTCCCTTAAGCCCAGCGGTGCCCATAGCTGCGTAGTCTGCATGGGCACCGCCTGCTACGTCAAGGGCGGCGACAAGGTGATGGCCAAGCTGCAAGAGGAACTGGGCATTGCCGTCGGCGAAACCACCCCCGACGGCAAGGTGTCTCTGATGTCGGCCC
Source organism: Leptolyngbya sp. (assembly GCA_035285305.1). Lineage (GTDB taxonomy): Bacteria > Cyanobacteriota > Cyanobacteriia > Phormidesmidales > Phormidesmidaceae > Nodosilinea. Next base: position 4,093 of record JAYKHF010000058.1, on the reverse strand, counting down.
GCTGCATTGGAGCCTGCGGCATTGCCCCCGCCGTGGTGTTCGACGGCACCGTGGGCGGCAAGCTTTCCCCAGAAGAGGCCGTGGCTAAGGTGAAAGTTTGGGAAGGGGAGTAGGGAATCGGGAGTCGGGAGTCGGCGATAGATAGCAGACAGGACAGAGCGGATCGATGAAATCCTTCTCACGCCCCCTGAACACCAATCAAAAACAGCCCTTCCGAATTCCTCATCTTCAAACTCCTGATCCCCACTGTCCCCATCCCTACCCCCGAATTCCTACCCCCCCATCCCTCCCACAGGAGACCCATCATGGATTTACAAGAACTACAGGCCATCGCCAAGGCCGAGCTAGATCGTCAAAAGCCCGTGCGGGTGCATTGCTGTACCTCAACGGGCTGTCGGGCGGCGGATGCCATGGGCATCTACGGCAATTTGAAGCAGGCGGTGACGGATCATCACCTGGAGGATCGGGTGGAGGTGGTGGGGGTGGGCTGCATGGGCTTTTGTGGCCGTGGCCCCCTGGTGCAGGTGGACCCTGACGAGTTGCTCTACGAAGAAGTCACCCCCGACCAAGCGGCCAGCATCATTGCCGCGATGGATGGCGGCACGGCTGATCCGATTCAGGGGGATGTGAACCATCCCTTCTTTGCGCGGCAGATGCGGGTGGTGCGGGAGTATAGCGGCAAAATCGACCCGGAACGGATCGAGGAATACATCGCCGTGGGCGGCTATGAATCCCTGCATAAAGCGATCTACGAAATGACCCCTGCCGAGGTGGTGGATCAAGTTTCCAAGAGCGGTCTGCGGGGGCGGGGCGGCGGCGGCTATCCCACCGGGCTGAAGTGGGCCACGGTGGCGAAGATGCCCGAAGGCCAAAAGTACATCATCTGCAATGGCGATGAGGGCGATCCGGGGGCGTTTATGGATCGCAGTATCCTAGAGAGCGATCCCCACCTCGTCCTAGAGGGCATGGCCATTGCCGGGTATGCGGTGGGTGCCAACCACGGCTACATCTATGTGCGGGCGGAATATCCCCTGGCCATTGCCCGCTTGCAGAAGGGCATTCAGCAGGCCAAAAAGTACGGCCTGTTGGGTAGCCAAATCCTTGATTCAGCCTTCGACTTCAAAATCGACATCCGCATTGGGGCCGGGGCCTTTGTCTGTGGCGAAGAAACGGCCTTGATCCAGTCCATCGAAGGCGGACGCGGCAATCCCGTGCCTCGGCCTCCCTACCCGGCACAAAGGGGTCTCTATGATTGCCCAACCCTAATTAACAATGTGGAAACCCTGGCCAACATTACGGCGATTATTCGCAACGGGGCCGACTGGTACGCCAGCATTGGCACCGAAAATAGCAAGGGCACCAAAATCTTTGCGCTAACGGGCAAAATCTGCAACAACGGCCTGGTGGAAGTGCCCATGGGCATTACCCTGCGGGAAATTGTGGAGGAAATGGGCGGCGGCGTCCCTGGGGGCGAGGTGAAGGCCGTGCAGACGGGTGGCCCCTCCGGCGGCTGTATCCCCAAATCCATGCTCGATACCCCGGTAGACTACGACTCGCTGCGGGCGGCGGGGTCGATGATGGGATCGGGCGGCATGGTGGTGATGGACGACACCACCAGCATGGTCGGCATCGCCCAGTTCTATATGGAATTCTGCCGCGAGGAAACCTGCGGTAAATGCGTCCCCTGCCGCACCGGCACCGTGCAGCTTTACACGATGCTGACCAAAATCCTCAAGCGCCAAGCCACCAAGGACGACCTAGCCAAAATGGAAGCCCTCTGTGAAATGGTGCGCGACACCAGCCTCTGCGGCCTGGGCCAAACCGCGCCTAACCCGGTGCTGAGTACCCTGAAATATTTCCGGGAAGAGTACGAAGAACTGCTGATCGAACCGGAATACCTCAGCGACCTCAACGGCAAATCAGCCCCCCAAGAGGTGAACGCATGATGGCTGGCCAAAGAACCCAGGGTTCTGCCCCAATCCCTGGCCATTTACCCCAATTTCTGGCTAGAACCCTGGGTTCTGGAAACCTTGAGGGGCTGGGGGTGAAGGCCACCGCAGGAGGTAGCCTCCGCGCAACCCATCCAACGATGACTGGCGAAGATATGACTGGCGAAGGAGAATCACCATGGCCGTAAACACCCTAACCATTGATGGCAAAGACATTGCCGTAGAGGCAGGCACCAGTATTCTCGCGGCGGCGGAGGAAGCTGGAGTGGCTATTCCCAAGCTCTGCCACATGGAAGGCATTCATCCGGTGGGGGCTTGCCGCCTCTGCCTGGTGGAAATTGAGGGCATGAACAAGATGCTGCCCGCCTGCGTTACCGAAGTGTGGGAGGGCATGGTGATCCACACCCAAACCCCCAAGCTGCAAGAGTATCGGCGCATGGCGGTGGAGCTCATTTTTGCCGAGGGCAACCATGTGTGCTCGATCTGCGTGGCCAATGGCAACTGCGAATTGCAGGATGTGGCCATCGAAGTCGGCATGGATCACAGCCGTTTCCCCTACCGCTTCCCGGATCGGGGCGTGGATCTCTCCCATCCCCTGTTTGGCATTGACCACAACCGCTGCATCCTCTGTACCCGCTGCGTGAGGGTGTGCGACGAGGTCGAAGGAGCCCATGTTTGGGATGTGGGCAATCGCGGCGCGGCTTGCTACATTGTCTCCGGGTTAGATCAACCCTGGGGCGAGGTAGACGCCTGTACCTCCTGTGGCAAATGCGTCGATGCTTGCCCGACGGGGGCCATCTTCAAACAGGGCAGCACCACGGGCGAAAAACAGGCCGACGCCGACAAGCTCGAATTTCTATCCACCGCACGGGAGAAGCATCAATGGACAAGATAAGATTTGCCACGGTCTGGCTGGCGGGTTGTTCGGGCTGCCACATGTCGTTTTTAGACTTGGATGAGTTTTTAATCGACCTGGCCGACCTGGTGGAGGTGGTTTATAGCCCCGTCGGTTGCGACCTGAAGGACTATCCCGACAACGTGGATGTGTGCCTGGTGGAAGGGGCCGTCGCCAACGAAGATAATTTGGAACTGATCCACGAAGTCCGCCGCAAAACCAAGCTGCTGATCTCCTTTGGCGACTGCGCCGTTACCGCCAACGTACCCGCCATGCGGAATATGCTTCGCAACAGCGCCGAGGGTGTGCTCAAGCGCGGCTACCTAGAACTGGCGGACGAAAACGCCCAGCTTCCCCACGCACCGGGCATCGTGCCAGAACTGATGGATCGGGTCACCCCCGTCCACGAAATTGTCCCCATCGACATCTTTATGCCCGGTTGTCCTCCCTCTGCTGATCGCATCCGGGCTACCATTGAACCGCTGCTACAAGGGCAACAACCCAACATGGCAGGACGCGAAATGATTAAATTCGGATAGTCCGATTAGGAGGAACAACCATGAGCGTTGACAGCAAAGAGTTCAATGAAGAGCTGCAAAAGGCCATCGACTATGCCCATCAGGTAACGGCAGAAAAGGGCGAAACCTCCCCCGAAGCCGCCGCCGCCTGGGATGCCGTCGAAGAAATGCGGGCCGAAGTGTCTCACCAACACCAAAAGCCCAAGCAAACCGGCTTCGACAAGTACCTCGAAGAAAACCCCGAAGCCATCGAGGGGTTGATGTACGACAGCTAAGCCCCCAGGTTTATCGGGCGCAGTGTGATATCTGAAGGCCCGATAAACCCATTCCTTTACCCCTGGTTGATTTGGCCCTCATACCCAAGCCTCGGCAGCCCTCACCCCCAACCCCTCTCCCTAGGGGAGAGGGGGGCCGATCCCTTCTCCAGTTCCCTCTCCTTGTGAGATGTGGTTTCTGTACCTCCGGTTCCCTCTCCCCGTGGGAGAGGGCTAGGGTAAGGGCTGGCGAGGATCTGGCCCACAGAGTCAGGGCCACAACCCACCTTTCACCCTCCCCGGAGACCCCACCATGGCAAAAACCGTAGTTATCGATCCCGTCACCCGCATCGAAGGCCACGCCAAAATTTCGGTCTTCTTAGATGATGCCGGAAACGTCTCCAATGCCCAGTTCCATGTGGTGGAATATCGGGGGTTTGAAAAATTCTGCGAGGGCCGCCCCTACACCGAAATGGC
>JAYKHF010000057.1:0-24842 GCA_035285305.1 Leptolyngbya sp. | reverse complement strand
TATTTGCTCAGGGTGTACTCCTTGGGGGGAATTTCTTGGGGGGCTGGAGGTTGGGAGTTAGAACCGCCGCCGCTGAGGCGTTGGATCAGGCCGCCGATCAGGCTGTTGAATCGGTCGATGTAGGTGTAGAGGACGGGCACGACGACGAGGGTGAGAAGGGTGGAGGTGGTGAAGCCGCCGATAACGGCGATCGCCATGGGGCTACGGGTTTCGCCGCCTGCACCCAGTTCTAGGGCGATGGGTACCATGCCAGCCATGGTGGAGATGGAGGTCATCACAATCGGGCGAAAGCGAGTGATTCCGGCTTCGACGACGGCTTCGCGGCGACTTTTGCCCCGTTCCTTGGCCATCAGGGCGTAGTCCACCAGTAGGATGGCGTTTTTAGTCACCAGGCCCATTAGCAGAACGATGCCGATGAGGGCAAATAGGCCGAGGGGTTTTTGAAAAATCAGCAGGCCCAACAGTGCGCCGCCCACGGAGAGGGGCAGGGAAGCCATCACCGCCACGGGGTAGATGAAGCTGTTGTAGAGCAGCACGAGGACGGCGAAGATCATCAGCACGGCGGTGGCCAGGGCGAGGCCAAAGCGGGTGAAGATGTCGCGCATGATTTCGGCATCGCCAGCGGGCTGCTGGGTGACGGTGGGGGGTAGGGCGTTCATGGTGGGCAGTTCATCGACCAGGGCCAGCCCTTGGCCGAGGGTGAGCCCCTGAAGGTTGCCGCCGATGGTGACTTGGCGGGAGCGGTCGAAGCGGTCGATTTGGGCGGGGCCGCTGCCAAAGCGGACTTCGGCGACGGCGGAGAGGGGCACCAAGGCTCCGGTTTGGCTAGGCACGCGCAGGGTTTGCAGCAGGATCGGGTCGTCACGGAATTCTGGGGCGATCTGGACGCGGATGGGAATTTGACGGTCGCCCAGGTTGAAGTCAGCGAGGTTGGCGTCGATGTCGCCCAGGGTGGCGAGGGAGGCGGTGCCAGCGATGGCTTGGATGGTGACGCCCAGGTCGGCGGCGCGTTCCCGGTCGGGAATGATCTGCACCTCAGGCCGCACCAGGCTGGCGCTGGAACTCACATCCACCAGACCGGAAATGCCGCGCATCTCGCGGGTGAGGGCGTCGGAGGTTTGCCGCAGGGCAATGGGGTCGTCGCTTTTGAGGACGACCGTGAGGTCTTTGCTTTCGCCCCCGGCCCCCTGACTTTGGAAGGTGATGCGGGCACCGGGAACTTGCGCAAACAGGGGGCGGATGTCTTGCTCAAACTGACGCTGGGAGGCCTCGCGCTCGTTTTTGGGCAAGAGACGCACGTAGAGGGTGGCTTGGTTCACCCCATTTTCCCCGCCCTCGGTGGCCAATACGGTTGAGACGGCGGGGTTTTTGAGCAGTCCCTCCGTGACTTGGGCGGTGGCGACCTGGGTGTCGGTCAGGGTCGATCCGGGGGGCAGTTCGACGTTGATGGTGGACAGGCCGGAGTCGCTGGCGTCGAAGAGGTTGGTGGGGATGTAGGGCACCAGGCGCAGACTGCCGACAAAGAACAGCAGGGCCAGGGCCAGGGTGACGCCACGGTGACGCAAGGCCCAACGCAGCAGGGCTTGGTAGGGGCCGGGACGTTGGCCGCTGTCGCCGCCATGGAAGGCTTCGAGGGGATCGTCCCCAAAGATGGTCTGGGGTTTGGCCTTGAGCAGGTAGGCCGCCATCATCGGCGTGACGGTGCGGGCGACGATGGTGGAAAAGACCGTAGCCGTGGCCACCGTGACCCCGAAGGGCTGGAAGAACTGCCCCGGAATGCCGCCCATAAAGGCCACGGGCAGGAACACCGCCACAATCGTGGCGGTAGTGGTCACCACCGCTAGTCCCACCTCAGCGGTGGAATCCAGCGCCGCCTGGAAGGGCCGTTTGCCCATGCGGATATGGCGTTCGACGTTCTCGATTTCCACGATGGCATCGTCTACCAGGTTGCCCACGGCCAGGGTGAGCCCCAGCAGGGTCATGCTATTGAGGGTGTAGTTAAACCAGCCCAGCACCCAAAAGGTGGGGATGATCGACAGGGGTAGGGCCGTGGCCGTAATCAGCGTGGCGCGCCAGTCTCGCAGGAACACACCCACCACCACCACGGCCAAAATGCAGCCCAGCATGAGGGAATCAATCGAGGCTTGGTAGGAATCTCGGATTTCTGTGGCGCGGGTAAAGATAAGCTCAAGGCTGACATCCTCCGGCAGGGTTTGCCCTAGGCGTTCCACCGCCGCCGTGACGCCATCCTCCACGGAAACCAGGACGCTGCCCGTACTGCGATAAATCTGAAACGCCACCACGGGATCGCCGCTGAGATGGGCCGCCTGACGGACTTCGCCATAGTCTAGGGACACTTGCCCCAGGCTGGTGAGGGGCACTGTGGAACCGTTGGGCAACACGATGCGTGCGGCCTGAATTTCCTCCACGGTCGTTGCGCTGCCTAGGGTACGGAAGGTCTGCTCCTGGCCCCCGAGGGTGGCTCGTCCGCTGGGCAGATTGATGTTTAAGGTACGGATTTGATCGTTCACCTGGGTGGCGGTAATGCCGAGGGCATCCAGTTGTTGGGGATCGAGATCAACGCGAATTTCTGGATCAACGCCGCCCACTCGGTCTACCCGCGCCACGCCGGGTACGGTCAAAATTTCTTGGCTGATGGTGCGATCCACCAGGTCACTGATTGCTTCCACCGATCGCTGGCTAGAGTTGACCGCATAGGTCATCATGACGCCGCCGCCAAACTCCAGCCGCTGAATCACAGGTTCTTGAATGCTCCCTGGCAGGTCGCTGCGGATTCGGGTTACGGCGTCGCGCACGTCGTTGGTGGCCCGATCCACATCGGTGCCGAGGATGAAGGAGATCACCGTCGTGGATGTCCCTTCCCGCACGGTGGAACGGATTTCATCAATGTCGCCCAAACCGGCCACGGCATCCTCAACCTTTTGGGTGACCTGGGCTTCCAGTTCCTCTGGCCCCGCCCCCACTTGGGTGACGGTGACGGTGATGGCAGGAAACTCGATATTGGGGTTTTCGTCAATGCCCAATTGCCCGAAGGAGAGCATCCCCGCTAGGGTCAGCACGAGGAAGGCCACGATGACGGGGACAGGGCGACGAATAGACCAGCCGGAAATGTTCATAAATGCAGGGGAGAGGAAGGCAGAGGAGGCTGGGGAAAGGAACGGGACGTTAGGCGGAGGCCTCCCTTGGGCCAGTTTATGTGGTCACACCCAGGCAGCGCCCGACGATCATTGTAGATCAGTCGCACGGGGGTTCGCGGTCTGGCCCGGGGGCTTCCGGGCGACCGAGGGCCGGGGCTAGCTAGTTTCAGTAGATCGCAAAGATGTCTCTTCGTAGGGGCTTGGCCCTCACCCCCAGCCCCTCTCCCAGGGGGGAGAGGGGGGCTAGAAAAATCCTCAAAGTCCCTCTCCCACGTTGGGAGAGGGACTTTGAGGTGAGGGCTAAATCAGGGCAATAGAGCGAGTTTATGATCGACTGAGTTTACGAATCGCCCTAGGCTGCGTACAGTAGACATCGAGTATTTGCCTAGGGAAGCCCTCAGGGCTAGGGCAGACGGGCCATAGACCTGGGCTTCCCCTATACTTTTGATCGGAAATTGACTGATCGGAATTGACCTCGATGGGTTTCCATCACAACACCGAATTATTCAAGTGAGCCAAGCGATGGATGTAATTGACCTGCAATCTGTGTCGGCGGTGGCCGAATCCTCCAGACCCGTCGCGCAGCCCAAGGCCCAAGCGCTGCGACAGTTGGGCATTAACCTCAACCACTGGTATGTGGTGGCCCAAAGCACAGAACTGACGGACAAACCCCTAGCCAGAACCCTGTGGCACCAGCCGATTGTGCTCTATCGCAACGGTCAGGGGCAGGCGGTGGCGGTGGAGGATCGCTGTCCTCATCGCCAGGTCAAGCTCAGTGAGGGCACCGTTGAGGGCGACCATATCACCTGTGCCTACCACGGCTGGCAGTTTGATCCCAACGGCACCTGTGCCCACATTCCCTACCTAGAACCCCAGCAAAAGCTGCCCACCTGTACCCTGCGCACCTATCCGGTCAAGGAAATGGATGGCTTCATCTGGCTGTTTCCCGGCGAGGTGGCCCTGGCGGATCAGGTGAGCCCCATGGGGGTGCCGGAGTTTGACCATCTCAACTTCATCGGATCGGTGGCGGTGATTGATGTGCAGGCCCACTACTCGTTTTTGATCGAAAACCTGATGGACATGTACCATGGCCATCTCCACGGCGGAGCCCAGGTGTGGGCTAACCCCGTTCTGTCTGGGTTGGAAATTGACGCCACCCATGTCCATGCCCACTACGACGCTGAAAGCTACTACCGCATCGACAAAATTTGGTCGGCCTCCCAGTTGCTCATTCCTGGCCTGCGGAAACTGCACCCGGAACCCCTGGATGTGTACTACTACTATCCCCACTGGATGTCCACCCTAGGGGAGGACTTCAAAATCTACTGCCTTTTCTGCCCGATCAGCGAAACCCACACCCGCGCCTACCTGCTGCACTTTACGTCCCTAGGGCGCTTCCCCAAACTGCACAAGACGCCCGAAGCGGTGCGGCGTTTCTTTAAAAACGCCTTTACCAACTCCGCTAGCTTTGTGCTGCGGCGGCTGGTGCGCGAAGACGTGCTGATGCTGGAGCAAGAGCAGCAAGCCTTTGCGGCCAACCCCGCCTACAAAGGCCCCGAACTCAACCGCACCCTGACAGCGGTGCAGCAGTTAATCCGGCAGCAGGCCAACACCTAAGGCTTAGCCTTGACCCTGCACTAGGGCCGACAGCGTCGTTCATTTTGGGCAACCTGCGCCATGATTAGGGGTGAACGCTGGGAGGACAGATCATGAATCGCTATGTTTTGGCGGGGGCGGCAGGCCTACTGATCCTACTCGCGCTCTCGGGGGGCACGAGCCGACGATCGCAGGGTCAGGCGCAGATGCCAGGGGAGGGGGATACCGAGGAGGCCATCCTTGGCACCCTCCCCATCGAGCAGGCGGGGCAGGTGGTGCGGCGTCAGAGTGCCGCCTCCGGCACGCCACCCGCGATGGCGGCCCCCAGTTTTGACGGCACCAGCGATTTCACCACCGATCTCGATTCTGGGGCGGGCACAGCTTCTACCCCGCCCGGAGATACCCCCAGTGGGGGTGCCTCCACCCTACCTGCCCCGACTGGGGATATCTCCCCCGTGCAGCCCGATTTGGTCAGGCCCGACCCCCAGCCCCCCGTCAGTGACCCGGCCCTGGACGCCATCCCGGCCCTGTGGTAGGGGTTGCCCCCGCTTCCCACCAGCCCGAACCTATCCCCTTCTCCTTCCTTGCCCTGCGATGTCTGCTGTGCCGCCCAAACTGCGTCCCTACCAGGTTGAACTGATTAATGACCTCTACCGCAAGCTGAATGAGGGCCACAAGCGGGTGGCCATCGTGGCGGGCACGGGGGCCGGAAAAACGGTGATTAGTGGCCAGATTTGCGCCCATGCGGAGGCGGCGGGCAAGCGGCTGATGTTCTTGGTGCACCTAGACGTGTTGGTGGGCCAAACCTACGAAAAGATGAAGTCCTTTGGCTTGCACTGCGGCTTCATCAAGGCGGGCTGGGAGGAAAACCGCGAGGCTCCGATTCAGATCGCCAGCATTCAAACCATGGCCAAACGTCGCTGGTGGAAGCAGTGGCCCGCCGATGTGGTGTTCTACGACGAAGGCCACATCACCCTGTTTAGCCAGGTGGGGAAGTCGGTGCTAAAGACCTTTCCCAACGCCACCCATTTGGTGATGACCGCCACCCCCGAACGCCTGGGCAAGGAGCAACTGGGGGATGTCATGGACGCCCTGGTGGCCTCTCCGGTGCCCAGCACCCTACAACACATGGGCTACCTGGCCCCAATGAAGTACTACAGTATGCCCCCCGATGGCGTCGCTAACCTGGCGGAGGTGAAAACCGTGGGCGGCGACTACGACGAAGCGGGCCTCAAAAATGCCTGTGATCGCCCGGAACTGATCGAAAAAATCGTGGCCGAATGGCAGCGCCTCTGCCCCGGCAAGCGCACCATTGCTTTTTGCGTGGATTTGGAACATGCCCGCCATGTGGCCAATGCCTTCAACGCCGCTGGCATTCCCGCCGCCACCGTGGAGGGGGGCACCCCGATCAAAGAGCGCCAGCAGATGTACCAGGATTTGCGCCAGGAAAAAATCCTGATGCTGACCTCTTGCAACGTGATCAGCATTGGCTTTGATGAGCCGAGTGTGGAGGTGGGTTTGCTCCTGCGGCCCACCCAATCCAGTGCCCTGCACCTGCAACAAATTGGCCGCGTCATGCGGATTTCGCCCCACACGGGCAAGGGCTACGGCATCATCCTCGACCAGGCGGGGAACCTAGAGCGCCTGGGCTTTCCCGAAGACATCAAAGACTACCACCTACCCACCCAGCCTGCCAGCAGCGATGGTGGCAAACCCGCCCCCACCAAACCCTGCCCCCAGTGTGGACGGGTGGTGCTGGCCTTCATCGCCAAATGCCCCGACTGCGGCCACCAGTGGATCACCGAGCGGCCCCTAAACCTAGAGGACATGGTGGAAATCTACTCCGCTGCCCAGGCCCACCAAATCAACGACCTGCCCACCCTGGTGGAACTGTTCCACAGCCATCGCCGCCGCGCCTACCTGCGTCGCAATGCCCCCACCTGGGCCGAGCGTTCCTTCTGGGAACACTGCGGACGCTGGCCCAAGGATGCTTGGTATTTGGGATCTCTCTTTGGCCCACGCCCCACCCCCCATCAAATGGTGGAGTATTGGGAATATCTGCAAAAAAGCGCCAAACGCCTCGGTAAACGCCAGGACTGGATCGTGCAGGAATTTGAAAAGGAATGCGGCCCTGGCAGTTTTCAACGGCTGGCCACCGTGCGACAGGCGATGTAGGCCCCCGGCCTCTCCGACCAAGGCGCGGAGGGTGGCTGGGCAGCGGACGCGGCGAACATAGACAAGCCCCTCACAGGCCAAGGCATGACCGAGGTGCCCGCCCTAGGCAAGTCCAGCATACTGTGGGTATCGAGAGATCGCTTCACTATGGATCTGTTTGACCACCATCGCCAAGCCCAGATCGACCGGGAAGCCCCCCTGGCGGCACGGATGCGGCCTCGCACCCTGGAGGAGTTCATTGGCCAAGATGCCGTGGTGGGGCCGGGGCGACTATTGCGGCGGGCAATCCAGGCCGACCAGTTGTCGTCGCTGATTTTCTTTGGCCCACCGGGGACGGGCAAAACCACCCTGGCCCAGATCATCGCCAACACCACCAGCGCCCATTTCATTGCGGTGAATGCGGTGCTAGCCGGGGTAAAAGACCTGCGGGAGGCGATCGCCCAGGCCCAGGAGTTGCGGGGGCGCTATGGTCGCCGCACGATTTTGTTTGTGGATGAGGTGCATCGGTTCAACAAGGCTCAGCAGGATGCCCTGCTGCCCTGGGTGGAAAACGGCACCGTGATTTTGATTGGGGCCACCACAGAAAACCCCTACTTTGAGGTGAACAAAGCCCTGGTCAGCCGGTCTCGCCTGTTCCAACTGCAACCCCTGGGGCCGGAGGAACTGCGGCAGGTGGTACACCAGGCATTGACCGACCCAGAACGAGGCTACGGCCAGCGGCCCATTCACCTGGAACCGGAGGCGCTGGAACACCTGGTCAACGTGGCCAATGGTGATGGGCGGGCCTTGCTGAATGCCCTGGAACTGGCGGTGGAAACCACGCCAGCGGGGGAGGACGGGCGCATCACCATTCCCCTCACCGTGGCTGAAGAGTCTATCCAGCGGCGGGCGGTGCTCTACGACAAGGAAGGGGACGCCCACTTTGATACCATCAGCGCCTTCATCAAAAGCGTGCGCGGTTCCGACCCCGATGCCGCCCTCTACTGGCTGGCCCGCATGGTCTATGCCGGGGAAGACCCTCGGTTTATCCTGCGGCGGCTGATTATCCTCGCCAGCGAAGACGTGGGCCTCGCCGACCCCCAGGCGGTGGCGGTGGTGATCCACTGCGCCGAAGCCTTCGACCGAGTGGGGATGCCGGAGGGGCGCTATCCCCTGGCCCAGGCCACCCTGTACCTGGCGACGGCCCCCAAATCCAACAGCACCCTGGGCTTTTTTGACGCCCTCGCCACGGTGGAACGGGATCGCGAGGCGGCGGTGCCCAGCCCCCTGCGAGATGCCAACCGCGACAAGGCCGACCTCGGCCACGGTCAGGGCTACCTCTATCCCCACGCCTACCGCGATCATTGGGTGGCGCAGCAGTATTTGCCCAACGGCCTCCAGGGGCAGGTGTTCTATCAGCCCTCCAGCCAGGGCTACGAAGCCGCCCTGCAAACCCAGGTGGCCCAGCGCCGAGAGGCCCAACTGGCGGCCCTGGTGGATGGATCGAGCGGTCTGCCGGAGGGGCTCACCTACAGCCCCGACGATCCGGCCCGAGACCGCTGGCTGCAACGCACCCTCAGCCAAGCCGGAACCCAACTGGGCCAGGTGCGCGATCGCCTGTTTGCCCTCGCCCCACCCCAGCGCCACCACCGGGTGCTCGATCTCCACGCCCGCACCGGATTGCTGACCTGGGAAGCCCTGCGCCGGGTGCCCGAAGGCCAGGTCTATGCCGGGGTTCACAGCGCCCAAGACTACGCTGCCCTCACCGAGCAAATCGCCGCCCTGCCTGAACTGCATCGCCCCGTCCTGGTTCACGCCGCCGACGCCGCCCTCTCCGCCCACCTGGCAGCCCACAGTCCTGGGTTGGCCTTTGAGCGCATTCTGGGCCGCAACGCCTTTGGCCAAGCAGACAACCGGGAGTGTTTTGTGGCCCTTCTGCGCCAATGGTTGGCCCCTGGGGGCGTGGTGCTACTGGTGGAAACCATCCCCCGCCACAGCCAGCGCATTTCCAGCCTGGTGGATGCCTCATCCCTCAGCAACGCCCTGGTCAACCGTTGGCAGCAGGCCGAGGCAAAGGCTCTACAATCCAGCGATGATCCCCGATTTAACTGGCAGGCCGACACCCTCGAAGCCCTCTTCCATCAGGCTGGGTTTACGGTACAAATCACCACCGACCAACTGCATACCGGGATTTATCTGTCCGATGCCCTGCTGCAACGCTGGTTTGCGGTGGATCATCAACCCCCCAGCTACCGCGACCAACTCGCGCCGTACCTCTCCACCAAGGATTTAGCCGCCATCCAAAGCCTCTGCCAGCGCCAACTCACCGGCCAAACCATCGACTGGCAATCCACCCTGGCCTACCTCAAAGCCAGCCTGACCGCCTAGGTAGAGATTCACCTTGGAGGGATTCACCTTGGAGGGGTTCACTTTGGAGAGCCCCTCCCATGACCCAGGGGACTCGGTTCAAAGCGACGTTGCGGCGACACTCACACCGAGCCAGAGGGCTGGCAGGAGGGGCAAACGTAACAGCGCCGCCCGCTGAGGATCAGCTTTTCGATGGGGGTGCCGCAACGGTGGCAGGGCTGGCCCCGGCGACCAAACACCCAATGGCGATAGTCCTGCCGCCGTTGGCCCTGGGCCTTGAGCTGAGCCGCTAGGGCGAGATCGTTGGTGATACCGCGATGGCGATAGGACTGCTGGGGCAGAGCCAGGGACGCCTGGGCAAAGGCATTGATTTGATCGGCTCGGCAATCCATGGGCCGCTGGTTGGGATGGATACCCGCCACATAGAGAATTTCGCTGCGCAGATAATTGCCCAGGCCCCCCAGGAACCCCTGGTCTAGCAGCAGTCCGGCAAAACGCCGCCGCCGAAAGGCTCCATCCAGGGCACGGTCTACCACCTGATCCGGCGTTACGGTGCCGTCCAACAGGTCGGGGCCAAGCTTGGCAATGTAGGGATGCTGGGACAGTTGGTCTAGGGACAGCACCTCAATCTCCGAGGCGCTGTAGAGCAAGGCCCACTTCAGTTCCGTATGAATCGCAAACCGCAATTGGCGACCGGTGGCTGGCATGGCCTGGGGTTTGCAGAGAACCCACTTGCCGTAGAGCTGGTTGTGGCTGTAGACGCCAAGCCCGTTGTCAAAGGCGGTTACCAACGCCTTGCCGTAGGGGGTCACCTGGGTAATGGTGCAGCCAATCAGGGTTTCTTCGTAGGGCTTCAGATGGTCAAAGGCAAAGAACACATCCTGGGCACGGTTCCCCACCAAGGCGCGGCGAAGGTTGTCGGCAGCGCGGCGAATTTCAGGGCCTTCGGGCATCGTTCAAAACCTGGTTCTATGGTAGGGGTCAGATCTCCTGACCCTGTCGGGCGCGACAACCGCGCCCCTACGGCATGGGTTCTATGGTAGGGGTCAGGTCTCCTGACCCTGTCGGGCGCGACAACCGCGCCCCTACGGCATGGGTTCTATGGTAGGGGTCAGGTCTCCTGACCCTTTGCTAAAGGAGATGCTGGAAGCGATCCTCCGAGCCCAGTTGCTTGACCGCCTGCTTAATATCCTGGGTGCGGTCTTTGTGAACCACGAGGGTGGCGTTGCCATCCCGCACGATCACCACATCCTTGAGACCGATGGTGACAACCACTTCATCGGCGTCAGCGGCATAAACAATGCTGCCTTCGGTGTCTAGGGCAATGTGGGTCGCCAGGTTCACGTTGGGGTCGTCGGGCTGTTTTAGCAGACGCTCCACGGCATTCCAATCCCCAAGGTCATCCCAGCCAAACACCGCAGGCATGACATAGGATCGAGCCGTATGCTCCATCACGGCATAGTCGATACTGAGTTTTTCCAGGCTAGGGTAGGCCGCTGCGCCCTGATCGAGGAGGGGCTGCATCAGGTGGGGGGCATGGGTTTTCAGTTCCTCCAGCATGACCTGGGCCGGAAAGACAAACATGCCGCTATTCCAGCTAAAACGGCCACTGTCAATAAACGCTTGGGCCGTGGGGCCATCGGGCTTTTCGGTGAAGCGGCTGACCGAGTAGGCGGGTACGTTGCCATAGGTGCCGACGGGTTCGCCCTGTTCAATGTAGCCGTAGCCCGTGGCGGCATAGCTGGGGGTAATGCCTAGGGTGGCAATGGCTCCCCGGTCGGCGGCAAGGCGGGCAGCGGCGGTCAGCGTTTGGCCAAAGGCCGCTTCATCGGCAATCCAGTGGTCGGCGGGGAAAAAACCCACCACCGTTTCGGGGCCATAGCGGCGCACAATTTCTAGGGTGGCCCAGGCCACGGCGGGAGCCGTATCCCGGCCCACGGGTTCCACGAGCAAGTTGGCCGCTGGCAGGTGAGGCAGTTGTTGGCGCACCCGATCGGCCAAATGCTCCGCCGTAATCACCCAGAGGTTATCGGTGCCTGAGAATTGCCCCAGGCGATCCGCCGTGGCCTGGAGTAAACTGCGATCGCTGCCATCCAGGCACAGGAACTGCTTGGGGCAAGCCAGACGGCTCACGGGCCAAAATCGCTCCCCCTTCCCCCCCGCGAGGATGACCGGAATCAACGTTGTCATAGGTATTAATCCTTAATTCTTCTCTATAGACCAGCACTGAATCGACGCTCTAATCCTATCCTTGGGGAGATCGGTCTGAACCGAAAAGGGCTTAATATTGATTAACATAATTTAGGATTCAGCTTAGGATTCAGCTTAGGGTTCCGCCTAGGTTTTCCCAAGCCATTCCTAAGGGGCAGCTCGAAAAAACCGAGTTTTATTGAGCGTGGTTTTATTGAGCATGGCTACACAATTTCAATGGTTTTAGACTTTTCAGCGTAGCCCTAGGGGCATTTCACAGTGCCCTACGGGTCTTTCTCCAGGCATTTCCCTAGGAGGTTTCTCCAGGACATTTCCCAGCGGACATTTCCCAGAGAACCTCCCTAGGGCCAGCGGGTGAGGTGTCTAAGGGTCTAGGACAAGCCCAAGACAACGGTCGATAATGGGCAACAAGCAGCCCTGACGCCTGGGCTATCCAGGGGATCGGTGGCAGTGAGGAGTGACATCAGTGAGGCAGGTATCCATGACATCGTCGAAGCCATCCGCAGCGTTTCCCGCCCCGTCCGGCGCATCCAGCGAGGCCACCGCTGCATCCCCCGATTTAGAGGATTCCTCGGCCCCGTCGGCCTCGGCAACGGCCCCGTCCACTCCCCAGGCAGATCAGGCCGACCCGCTGATGGGCTACCGCTACGTTGCCCCACCCAGCCCCCCAAAACAGGGAAAGCTGAGGCGCATGATCAACGGTCTCCTGTGGGCGGGTCTGTTTGCCGGAACCGCCGTCACCTCTGCCCTGATAGGGGCCGGAGCGACGATCTTCTTGCCCCTGCCCGGTTTGCCCCAGGCCGACAGCAGCGGGCCTGGGTTGAGCGACCTGTGGCAGGCGGGGTTTCGCTACCAGGTGACTCGCCCCGTCAACATCCTAGTGATGGGGATCGATGAAAATCTGGACGCCGCCCCCGGCAGCGAGGCCATCTTTGCAGGGCGCACCGACACGCTGCTCCTTGTGCGGGTGAACCCCCAAGACAAGACCCTGCGCGTGATCTCCATTCCCCGCGATACCCGGGTACAGGTTCCAGGCTACGGCATGGCCAAAATCAACTATGCCAATGTTGCGGGTGGCCCCAGCCTGGTGGCCCAAACCATCGCCGACAACCTAGGCAATGTGCAGATTGATCGCTATGTGCGGGTGAATACCACGGCCTTTCGAGACATCGTCGATCTGGTGGGCGGCATTGAGATTGAAGTGCCCCAACGGATGCAATATACCGATCAGACCCAGGGCCTGTACATTGATCTCTACCCGGGCTGGCAAACCCTCAATGGCGACCAAGCCGAGCAGTTTTCTCGCTTCCGCAGCGATGCCGGGGACATTGGCCGAGTGCAGCGGCAACAAATTCTGCTGCGGGCCTTGCGAGAGCGGCTCACCAGTCCCCTCGTGATCCCTAGCCTGCCCCAGGTCATCCGCGTGGTGCAACGCTATGTCGATACCAACCTGAGCCTAGAGGAAATGTTGGCCCTGGCAAGCTTTGGCCTGGACATTGACACCGATGCCTTCCAAATGGTGATGTTGCCGGGGCGTTTCAGCACCCCAACGGAGTTTGAAGCCAGCTACTGGATCCCCGATTGGGAAGCATCCGCCACCATTTTGCAAACCTTTTTCCAAACGGAAGGGGTCGGGGTCTATGCTGACAATGCCAGTCCCCGCTATGTGGCTAACCTACGGATTGCCGTGAAGAATGCCTCGGAAAGCTCCGGGGCCGGAGCCGAGATGGTGCGCTATCTGCGTGAGAACGGTTTCAGCAACGTTTACCTCAGTCGCGACGCCCCAACCCTCAGCCGCACCACCGAGGTAGTGGCCCAGCGCGGGGATCGAGACAGTGCCGAGGTGGTGCTTTCCATGCTGGGGCAGGGGCGGGTGCTGTCTGAATCCACCGGTGATCTCGACTCCGACATTACCGTGCGGGTGGGGCAAGACTGGGCCGCCCAATGGGCTGAATCTCCCCAATAAAGGCCCTTTAACCGGGGTTCATTCCTAGCTTTGAAGCCTGAGATGCCAATCCTGAGGCAGCGGGCTAGGTTTCGGGCATTTCCACGGCGGCTTGGAAGGCATCCCAGGTGAGAATGTCTTCCACGAGGGACTGATAGCCGAGGACGTTCGGATGGAGGCCGTCGGTGGAGAGACGAGCCTGCCACCAGGCATCCCCCCGGTGCAGCCACAGATCCATCACATCTAGGTAGGGAATATTGTGGCTTTCGCAGGCCAACCGAGTGGCTTCCTTATAGCGCCACTGCTCTCGCTGGGAATAGTACAGTACCTCAGAAAAGGGCATGGCCGCTTCGTTGACGGGCACCATCCCCACAAACAGCACCGGACAGAGTTGGCGGGCTTCGGCGAGGAGATCGGCGAGGGTTTGCTCAAAGTCGTCGAAATCCGTGTAGTTGCGGCCTAGGGGACGCCCCACCCGAGCGGAATCATTGGTGCCGACCGAGAGCACCAGGCGGTCGGGTAGGCGGTTGCGAATTTCCCCCCGATAGCGAAATTCATCTAGGCGATCGCGCACCTGATTGGCCCGGTCGCCCCGCACCCCCAGGTTGTAGAACACGGCCCCCGCCGTCCCTGGGGCCATGGCCCGCCGTCGCAGTCGCTCCACCCAGCCGCCCCCCTCGGGGTCACCATAGCCGTAGACCAAGCTATCTCCCACCACCACCACCTTTTGGGGGTGGGCAAGCCGCCCGAGGGCCACGGGGTTCGGCTGGGAGGGCACCATGGGGGAGGAAGTGGCTAACATTCGAGATGCCTCGGGATGGTGTGATCGGGGATAATTGTTTCAATAGTTTACAAGTTTACCCGCGTTTCCCACGTTTCATCGCAGCCATGCCCTTACCCCTGCCGCCCACTCTCCTCGCCCTAGACTTCGATGGCGTCGTTTGCGACGGTCTCTTGGAGTATTTCCAGACCGCCTGGAAAGCCTACTGCGAGGTCTTTCAGCCGACCTCCCTGGATCCACCCCCGGGGCTGGCCGATCGCTTTTATCCCCTGCGCCCCGTGGTGGAGACGGGGTGGGAAATGCCCCTCGTCCTCTACGCCTTGCTGACGGGGGTGCCCGATGAGGCCATCCTGGATCATTGGCCCACCCTCATCCCCACCCTGCTGGCCCAGGCGGCGGTGGATTCTGTCCAGTTGGGGACGGCGGTGGATGGGGTGCGAGACCGCTGGATGGCCACCGATTTGGAGGGATGGCTAGGGCTCCATCGCTTTTATCCGGGGCTGTTGCCCCGGTTGCACCAGGCCCAGGCCCAGGGGGTGGATCTGAGGATTATTTCCACGAAGGAAGGGCGCTTCATTGAACGGCTGCTGGCCCAGCAGGGCATCACCCTGGCGGCGGATCGCATCCTGGGAAAGGAGGTCAAACAGCCCAAGTATGTCACCCTGCAACGGATTCAGGCGGCCCATCCCGAGGCCCGCATTTGGTTTGTGGAAGATCGGATCCAGGCCCTGCGATCGGTGCAGCAGCAGCCGGATCTGGCGAACATCCAGCTTTTCCTCGCCGACTGGGGCTATAACACGGCGGCGGATCGGACCGCCGCCCAGGCCGACGGACGCCTCCATCGGATCTCCCTCGCCCAGGTGGCCCAACCCTTTGAGGCCTGGATACAACAGCCGTGAGGGCCACCGCCCAGGCCGCTGCATGGCGTCGTGGAAGCATACCGTCCGGGGCAAATCCACAAAAAAAATCGACAATCCCCAAGGGGGTGCCGATTCGTGATGTGTTCCCTGTAGATGACTCGGCTAAATGAGTCTCCTTCAGTATCGGCGGTGCGGGGGGGCTTGCCTAGGCCCTGGGTCACAGGCATGGGTGAGCTTGATCACAGGGGCGATGGATCCTCCCTAGCCCCTTGGGCTGTAACAACTCTTCAACCCGAGGTACGGAAGCCTCGAATCTGAGGCAAGATGAAGGCGTAAACCATTCCAGAAACCAGCATGGGGCTCTTTGATAACGTGTTGACCTCTGACGAAAGCGATAATCCACAGGCCATGGGGGCCGCTGAGGCCATCGCTAGTATTGCCCTGGTGGCCATTGCCGCCGATGGCTATCTATCCGACCAGGAAGGCCAAGATATGACCATCATGCTGTCGCGGATGCATCTCTTCCAGGGCTACCCCGAAGATATGCTGCACCGCCTGTTTGATAGCCTGCTCACACGGCTCAAGCAGCAGGGGCCTGCCGCCCTGGTCAATCAAGCGAAGGTGGGCCTCACCCAGGAACTTCGGGAAACCGCCTTTGCCATTGCCACGGATCTCGTGCTGTCGGATCGCACCGTGACCCCCCAGGAACAGGCCTTTTTGGATGACCTGTACCGGATTTTAGAAATTCCAGGGGACACCGCCCTGCAAATTGTGCAGGTGATGACCATCAAAAACCGAGGCTAGGGTCGAAGCGAAATCTATGGCCTCAGTGGTGGAGTCTGGCCCTAGCGGCCCGCTATATCTCTATGGGCTGTGCCTGAATCCGGCCCAACCCCCTGTCTTGCCCCCCGGCATTGCGGGCAGGGTGGATCTGATCGCCGTGGATGCCCTCGCCGCCCTCGTGGAGGAAAATATTGATTTAGAGGCCATCCAGGCGGATAACTCGCGACTGCTAGAGGCCGTGGTCAGCCATGACCGGGTGCTGTGTCAAATCTTCCAGCACCTGCCCCTGCTACCCCTGCGGTTTGGCACCCAATTGCCCTCCCGGGATCACCTCCGGGCCTACCTGACCCAAGAACAGGCGACCTACCAGGCCAAGCTCCTGGCCCTCGGCGATCAGGCCGAATACCAGGTCAAGCTCATCCCTACCCCCCTTGACCTCCCCCCCCTGCCGGAGGGGCTGAAGGGACGGGATTACTTCTTGGCCAAGAAACAACGGCTGCAAGACCTGGCCCTAGCCCAACAGCAACAGCAGGCCGAACGGCACACCCTCCTGCGGATCATCACCACCGCCTATCCCCAAGCGGTGGTAGACGAGACCGCCGCTGATCCCAAGGTATATCTCCTGTTGCGCCGTTCCCAGCAGGAGTCCCTAGCCGAGGATCTGGGGCAATGGCAAGCCACCGCCGCCCAGTGGCAGATCCAAATGAGCGAGGCCCTCCCGCCCTACCATTTTGTCTGATCCCTGGCGAGACCCGCTGGAAAAAGGCCACACCAGAGACCACACCATTTAGTTGCAAAGGGTTACGGTGGGCTCCGGTTGCCCCGAAAAGGCCGTAGGATTAGTATCCCCAAGGTTTGAGTATCCCCAAGGTTTGAGTATCCCCAAAGTTCAGGATTTCCAGGCTTGCCCAGGCGGGGGCTGTGGCCGTTCACCGATGACCGCTGATCCTGACGGCGTGCAGCATCGTGCATCGCGACGGCCCCCCTGGCGTTTGACGACCCCCAAGACCGATTGACCGTGACCGTGAAGTCTGCTTCCCCTCTATTCACCACCCTATTCCTGGGGATGGCGCGTCTCCGCCACTATCCCCCCCACTGGTTTCGATCCGACCTCTTGGCCGGGATCACCGTGGCGGCCTACTTGATTCCGCAATGCATGGCCTATGGCGAATTGGCGGGGGTCAACCCGGTACAGGGGCTATGGGCCATGCTACCCGCCATTATTCTCTATGCCATGACGGGGTCTTCGCCTCAGCTTTCGGTGGGGCCAGAGTCGCCCACCGCCATGATGACGGCAGCGGCGGTAGCTCCCTTGGTGTTAGCCCATGGCACCAGCCACGCCACCCTAGCCGCCGTGCTAGGGATTTTGGTGGGGGTGCTGTGCCTGGTGGGCTATGTGGCCCGGTTGGGGTTTTTGGCCAATTTGCTCTCTAAGCCGATTTTGATTGGCTATATGGCGGGGGTGGCGGTGATTATGATTATGGGCCAGCTCAGCAAGGTGAGCGGGGTGCCCATTGAGGCCACGAATATTGCCGGACAGGTGGCGGACTTTTTGGGCAACCTTGATCAGATTCACTGGCCCACCTTTGCCCTGTCCGGCTTTGTCCTGGTGCTGCTGTTTGGGGTGCAGGCTCGCTTCCCTCGAGCCCCGGGGCCGCTGCTGGCGGTGCTGGTGGCCACCGCTGTGGTCAGCCTTTTCCACCTTGACCGCTATGGCGTGGTGGTGGTGGGCACCATCCCCGCTGGGTTGCCTAGTTTCCAGGTGCCCATGGTGTCTCAGCCGGAGGCCTTTGCCCTGCTCTCGGCGGCGGCGGGCATCGCCATTGTGGGCTATTCCGACAATGTGCTCACCGCCCGTGCCCTCGCCGCCCGCAACCACTATTCTCAACTGATTGACCCCAACCAAGAACTGCTGGCGTTGGGGATTGTGAATCTCGGGACGGGGCTGTTTCAGGGCTTTCCGGTAAGCAGTAGCGGCAGTCGAGCCGCCATTGGCAACGCCATGGGCAGCAAAAGCCAGGTCTTTTCCCTGGTGGCCTTTGGGGTGGTGCTGTTGGTGCTGTTTTTCTTGCGCCCACTGCTGGTCATGTTTCCCACCGCCGCCCTAGGGGCCTTGGTGATCTATGCTGCCACCCGCTTGGTGGAACTCCCTGAATTTACTCGTCTGCAACATTTTCGGCAGGGGGACTATGCCCTGGCGGTGCTGACCACCCTGGGGGTGTTGGCGACGGATCTGCTGGTGGGGGTTGCCATTGCCGTGGGGCTATCGGTGATTGAACTGTTTGCCCGCATTGCCCGTCCCTACGATGCGGTGATGGGTAAGGTGCCCGATCTGCCCGGTTTGCATGACGTCAGCGACTGGTCTGGAGCCACCACGATTCCAGGCTTAGTCCTGTATCGCTACGATGCGCCCCTGTTTTTTGCCAACGTGAACAATTTTAAGCGCCGTGCCCTCGCCGCCATCGAAGCGGAGCAGCATCCCGTGGAATGGTTTGTGCTCAATGCCGAAGCGATCGCCGAAATCGACATCACCGCCGCTGACATGCTCAATGAGCTCTTTGATGAACTGAAGGAACGCGGCATCACCTTTGCGATGGCGAGGGTGAAGCAGGATCTCTATGCCCAACTCCAGCGGTGTGGCCTGTTGGATCGCATCGGCGTTCATCATATTTATTTCACGTTGCCCACCGCCATCGATGGCTTCCATCAGCGCCATGCTCCCCCGGCCCCACCGGGCACACCCTAGGGCAGACCTGGCCAGTCCTCAAACCTCCCCCCTAGGGCGCTTCCAGCACCAACACCGGGATCGGACTCGTGGCCAAAACGGTTTGGGAAACGGATCCAATCATCACCTCGGTCAACGGTCGGTGCCCCCGTTTGCCCAGCAGAATTTCCGTGACGGCCAGGGCTTGGGCCGCCGCCACAATGGTTTCGGCAATCACGCCGGGTTGGATCACCACCCGGTAGCGGATATCCGCGAGATAGCGCTGGGCCTGGGCCTGGATCTGCACCTCGGCCTGGGGATCCTCCCCCTGCGGGACATGGAGGACAATCACTTCGCCTTCGCTGCGGCGGGCCTGTTCTGCGGCCTTGGCCAGCACAATGGGAGCCAGGGGGGAGGTATCCACCGCCGCCAAAATGACCACCGGTTGCGACAGTGAGACCTTGGTCGGATCCACCTCTCCGCGCTCTAGCAAGCGAGGGGCAAAGGTGGGAATGGCCCAGGCCCCGAGGGGGGCTGTGACCAGAATCGACAGGGCCGCCAGGGCCAGCATGGTTTCGCCGCCCTCCAGCCCGAGGGACAGCGGCACCGCCCCAATCGCCGCCTGCACGGTGGCCTTGGCGGAATTTCCAGGCAGCAGAAACAGGCGCTCTGACCAAGTCCAAGGACTACCCAGGGTGGATAGAAACCAACCCAGCCCCCGACCCACCAGCGTGCCCACCGCCAGCACCACCAGGCCCACCGCCGCCACATCGCCTAGCACATCCAGCGGAAGACTGGCCCCCAGCAGCACAAAGAGGCCAATCTGGGCTATGGCCCAGAGCGCATCAAAGCTATGGCGGAGGCGGCGGGCTAGGGGGGCATCCAGGGCGGTGAGGAAAAAGCCCGTGGCCATCACCGCCAGGTAGCCGGAAAAAATGGGTACGGCCTCTGCCAGCACCACCAGCAGCAGGGCTAAACCCGCGACCACCAGGGCTTCTTGCACCATCGTTTCAGCCCAGCTTTGCCGGGTCAGCAGCCTCACTAACAGATGTGCCCAGGCCCAGCCGATCAGCAGCCCCAGGCTAATTTGGATCACGATCTGAACGGGCAAGCCCTGCACCGGGCTGAGGGTGATGCCCCCCCAGTGAAATCCCAGCGCCGATCCCTGGGACAGGAAGGTCAGCAGCAGACTAAACACCAGCAGCAACAGCACATCCGACAGGGCACTGCCCATCAAGATCGCATCGGGGATGCCCTTGGCGACGCCCCAGCCTAGACTTTTCAGCCGGAGCATGGCCGGGACAATCACCGCCGGAGATTCTGCGCCGATGATGCAGCCCAGTAATAGACCGTGGGCGGCATCAAACCCCAACCACCCCATGGCGGCAAGGGCAATGACGACCGCCTCGCAGGCTGCCGGTAGAAATCCCAACCGAAGCGCCACCGTTCCCTGCTGGGCGAGTTTGTCCGCATCCAGGCCGAGGCCAGCCTTCATCAAAATCACCATCACCGCGACGGTGCGCCAGGGGGCGGCCAGGGCTAACACATCGGCATGAATCCAGTTTTGCCCCTGAGGCCCCAGCACGATCCCCGCCAATATCATGCCTACCAGGGCTGGCATGTGCAGGCGAGTGGTCAACTGTCCGGCGAAAAAACCCCCTAGGAGCACCAAAATTAGGCTCATCAGCATTGGATTGCCCCCACCATGGCCCCTCCACCTTCCCACCCCCTCTCCAGCATTATCCTGGCCCGCCTTGGGAAACTTCCAGCGGCATGGACGATGGGGATAAGTTTGCTAAAGTTAGCAACGGCTATTGTATCCCTTATCCCTAAACTCCCTGCCATGGCCCGATTGTCCGCCGAGTTGAACCATTATTTTCTGGAAACGGTTACCACGCCCCAAGTCACCCTAAAAGATATTCTGACCCTGGCGGGGGAGCGCACCTTTGGCTTTCTCTTTGTGTTGCTAGCCCTGCCTTCGGCCCTGCCGCTGCCCGCTCCGGGCTATTCGGTGCCCTTTGGGATTGTGATGCTGGTGCTGGCGATACAACTGATCATGGGGCGCACCCAGCCCTGGATGCCCGTGGCCTGGAACGAGAAACCCATTGACCTGGCCACCGTCCAGAAAGTAATCACCGCTGGCACCCCCTGGCTGAGGCGGCTTGAGGCCATTTCCCGACCTCGACTCACCCCCGTGTGTGCCAGCCCACCGGGTCGGGTGGTGATTGGCATTGCCATCACGCTCATGGCCATTTCGATGATGATTCCTATCCCCCTGACCAACACCCTGCCCGCCATGGGCATTTTCGTCACCGGATTTGGCCTTTTGGATGACGATGGCGCGATTAGTCTGGCGGGGTTGGTGCTGTGCGTGATGGGGGGCACCCTGACCACCCTGGTGCTGCTGTTTGGCTACGAGGCAGTAAAGGCGGGCATTGGCATGGTGCAGGGCGGTTTCTAGGCGAGATAATTCACCAGGGCTTGCAGTTTATCCCAGGCCGCTCCACTGGCGAGAATATCCTGGGCCAGGGTGACACCCTGGGCAATTTCCGCCGCCAGGGCATCACCCTTAACCCCTTCGCCCACCTTGAGGGCAAGGGCCGCATTCAGGGCCACCACATCTCGCTGGGCCGGGGTGCCCTTGCCCTGCAACACGGCGCTCAGAATGGCAACGTTATCGGCAATTTCGCCCCCCTGCAAGGCGCTGAGGGGGGCTGCCGTGAGGCCAAAATCCTGAGGGTCAATCACAGCGGTAGTGACTTGCCCACCGGATACAATCGCGAGGTCAGTGCGATCACCGAGCCCCGCCTCATCCAGGCGCTCACGACCATGGAGCACCACCGCCTGGGGCAGGCCGAGTTGGTGGAGGGCATGGGCCATGGTCGGCACCAGGGCCGGGTCGTACACGCCAATCACCTGACCCGTGGGTTGCAGCGGGTTCACCAACGGCCCCAGCAGGTTAAACACCGTCCGCACCTTGAGGGTGCTGCGCAGCGGAGCCACCGCCTTCATGGCCGGATGCCAACCCCGGGCAAAGAGAAAGGTAATACCCACCTCATCTAGGGCCGACCTCACCCGTTCGGGATGGGCCTCTAGGTGCACCCCCAGCGCCTCCAGCACATCCGCCGATCCCACCTTACTGGAGGCCGAACGGTTGCCATGTTTGGCCACCCGCAGGCCCGCCGCCGCCGCCACAAAGGCCACCGCCGTAGAAATATTAAAGGTGTGTGCCCCATCGCCCCCGGTACCACAGGTGTCAATGCAAGGGCTGGGATGCACAATCTTCGCCTCACCGCCCAGGGATTGCCCCTGCAATACCCGCGCCATCCCGGCCAACTCCTCCGCCGAGACCCCCTTACTTTGCAACGCCGCCAGCAAGGCCCCCGACATCACCGCCGGAATCTCCTCCCCTAGCCAGCCCCGCATCAACCCCTCGGCTTCCGGCTCACTCAGGGATTCCCCATGGATGAGGCGGTGCAACAGGGGAGACCAATCTTGGGTTTCGGTAGCTAGGGTCACGGTAGGCATTCCAAACACAGCATCCCGCCCGCTCCGATGGTCACAGACGGGGTATAGACAATGTATCAGAGTCCTTGAATGGCCGGGACAGCCACGCCCACCCACACCCCAAAATTCCTTAGTTTTCTAAAAGGTGGGATAGCTTTTGGAGCCCCTGCTACGCAAGGACTTTGGGTAACGAGAAATCAAGGATCATACTTTTAGAAACCAGTGCCCTGCACTTCACTTCAGGATGCTTCTGAGCAGCAAACTCATTAAAATAGTCGGTCGTTTTCATGGATAATCTGACTCTTCCGGATTCAGGGTGATAAACCCAGCTAATGTCTAGGCGCAGCAGGGCTTTCAGCGATCAATTTTTTATGTCGCTTCAATTTCCTCTACCCGCTATCCTTACCGTTCTGGAGGAATTCGCGATTTCAGCTCCTCAATCCAAGGCGGTAGCTCAAGCTGCGCTACATCCCAGACAATGTTGAGATTGAGATCATCATATTCATGCACCAACCGATTTCGCATTCCGTTGATTTCTTGCCAAGAGACATTGGGTAACGCCTGCCGGGTTGTGTCTGAAACCCGCCTTGTCGCTTCAGCAATCACCAATAGCCGCCGAATGACTGAATCTTGAAGCTGCACGTTTGCAAGAAACTCATCCTTTGAGCATTGGGCACTGGCCTGCTAAGGTGGGATGCCTCTTGGAGCCCCTGCTACGCAAGGACTTTTGGCAACGAGAAATCAAGGATCATACTTTTAGAAACCAGTGCCGAGCATTGAGCGGTGTAGGTCAGGATCAGCTCTGCGGATTGCAGCATATCAAGCAGAAATTGAAGATCCCGTTGCATAAATCACCTGGGCTGAGGAAAGAATTTCGTGACGACGTAAGTAGTTGCGGCTGGTTTCAATGCCCTGACGGATAATCAGGTCAATGTCTCGATCTAAAATAGTTTTAAGCTCTGCCTCCATCTGGTCTAGGGTACGGAACGTGGGGTGAGCATCTGAGTGAAATTGCACCATCACATCAATGTCGCTGTCGGGGCGAAAGTCATCGCGCAGGACAGAGCCGAATAGGGCAAATTCTGTCACTTGCCATTTGTGACAAAATTCAGCAATTTTCTCCATTGGTAGTTCGATCACCACAATCGTCATGGCAGTTCTATCCCCAAGGCTTCTAGCTGCTCGTTAATCCAAAATGCTTTTCAAGCAATAGCTTACCAATAATGCTATTGAGGTAAATCGACAGACAAAGGGGCACGAGCAAGTAAGGCTGGGCGAATCCGAGTAGGCAATCGCTCTAGGATGACTTCAGCATCAGTATAGGAAAGTTGCTCTTGAAGTTTGGCTTGCATCGCATTACCTTTCAGATGGGATTTTGATTGCCTGACACATCCCCAAATTAGGTTGGACTCCGCTTCGCTTTACCCAACATTCACCGAGAATTTTAGGCTGAGGCTGGGCGCAGCTACCCGTTTTTCAACCTACTGGGTAGGTCTGGGTAGAGTCCCTGAGAAACCAGGGCTTGGCGTAACTGAAGTCGGCTAGACTCGTTCATTTTAAGCAAAAATAGGGTGGTACGCCCAATGGCGGTTAAGCCCTGAATAAATCCCCCGTCTAGCTGAAAGTGCTCTGACCAGATTTGGGTGCGTGGATTAAAGAGGGGAGTAATCTCGCCTGTGAGCGGATCGAGGCTAGTGAGGTCTGAACCTTTGTGTCGATTGCAGGGCAGGCAGGCTAGGACAAGATTTTCTGGGGTAGTTTGTCCGCCGTGTTTGAGGGCGATAACGTGGTCAACCTCATGACTGTAAATGGAGAAGGTCTGGTGAATACGGCAATATTCGCAGGTGCCGGATGCCCGCTGGGTGATGAGTTGGCGAAGGGATGCCGAAATATAGTCGGTCATGGGTGGGGCTAGTTTTGCGGTGTGGGGTTGAGGGCGGTGTAGGCCCGAACCTTCAACAGACCAATCAAGGTATCGAGTTGCTCGTACAGGTCTAGCTCGGCGGTTTCGGCGGGGGTGAGGGCTGTCTCACGATTTTTTTGCAGCAGCGTTTGCAAGCGGCTTTGGGAAGCTTCAGAGACTTTGAAGCCAATGATTTGCTCTGAGGTGGGTTGACTGATGAGGAGGTCGAGAATTTCTTGATAGAGGCTGGAGGAGTTGAGCAAGTTGGGCATGGGAACGGCTTGCTCTGGGGGCTGTTGGCTGAGGAGGGTTGTGGCAATGAGTCGAGTAAATAGGTCAGAAAATTGGCTTTGGTAGGGGGCAAGCTGTTGAGCTAGGTCGTCGGGAATATCAATGGTGATTTGTGCCATGGGGGTTTAAAGGTAGGGGGGTAGCTTAATTATAAAAATTTGGCTTTCCTGGCATATTGATTTACGAGCTGAAGTAATCCTAACTAATAGGCAACGTTGTCAACAGTTGCTCTGCGAGATCAATTAGTTGATAGACAGACTTTTGGGTGATTTGAGCTGCTTTGAAGCCATGGGAAACTGCGTTACACAATGAAATTGCATTCGTAAGCAACTGATACTCAGAGCGTGAAATTACACCCTCAGTTGTTAATTGCTTGACTAAATAGAGCGGATCAAGTCTTTGTAGGCTCATTCCCTCATTTTCTGCAACAAGCCTTAATGCTGCCTCAACAAGAGACCAGGAATAGAGGATGGCTGATTCTGGATGTTGTGTTGCCAGTTGCCTCGCCACTTGTAGTCTGGTTTCTATTTCAGGTTGTTGGAGAGAACGTTCAGCTTCTGGAGAATATGCAATATCCTCTGG
>JAYKHF010000056.1:0-6451 GCA_035285305.1 Leptolyngbya sp. | reverse complement strand
CACAAAGTTGTGCGCCCAAAAGTGATCATTCAGATCATCGCGCTCCATCGCCTCAAGGCAACTTTGTAGGATGTTTCGTTTAATCTGGAACACCAGTAATTGCATATCCGGTGGTAAAATAAGTTTTGCCTCTCGGCTTGGATCAAAGCCTGCCAGGGTGCTGTGGGACAGCTTGCGATGATGGGCCACCAAACAAGGGCCTGCTACCTCCAGGAGGCAGGTAAATGTAATAAAGTCCCTGGGTTTTTCCCCCACAGTAAGGATGGGGCAGGAGGATTTGATAAAGGCAAACTGCAACCCATCGAAGGTCGCCAGTCGCAGGTCGCACTGCAACCCCTTCAAACTGAGCTGAGTTAACCGCACTTTGCCAAAGGGCTGGATCCCTTCAGTAAACTGATCGATATCGGTAAACCGATGCTGAAGGATGAGGCCAGGGCTAAGGGCTGGGTTGGAAGGAGGCATGGAAATCTCAGCCTTGGGAGGGATGCTGAAAGATTAAATAATGTTTAGAGGGTACCACTGCCATCGGCCAAGAAAAGCACTTTTAGAATGTTCCGAACCTTGTTTCCCTTAGAAAATACTATCCCATTGAGCCTGCTCAAGGGGAGATCGTACTCTGGCTAACTGATACAACGCTGAGAAGCCTTGATATCTCGTAGGTTCAGTAGATCACAACGTCCCCCTAGCCCACCCTGCGGGAAGCAAGCTACACCCCCAGCCCCTCTCCCAGGAGGGCGAGGGGAGCTAGAAAGCCCCTCAAAGTCCCTCTCCCATGCTGGGAGAGGGATTTAGGGTGAGGGCCAGATCGGCGCAATCGAGCAAGTTTGTGATCTACTGACGGTGTTTAAGTTTTCAAAAAAATGCCCAATAGTCTTGTGATTTCGTGCCACAGTGTTCTCCTAGGAACAAAACTTTTCATTAAGAAAATCTGGAGCCTACGGATGGCCTTAAACTTCTGGGAAGGAGGTCATCAGCACCCACCATGTAGCCCAAGGCTATGAAGTCGAGGTGTTTCAGCTATCAAGACACATTTTGATAGCCCATTTCACCGAATCAGCATACAGCGCGAAGGTTCCCCGTTGCCTGAATTCCGGGATGGTCAGACGAAGCTTCCTCGACAAGGGGCGGTAGAAATCTGCCGTTCATCTTTGATGAACGGCACTAATCCGGGAATTCCTACCTCAAGGCTGGCTTCTATGAAGAAAAAACACGCAATCTAAAGCCCCTTAGCTATATAGCCAGACGGAGATGAAGCCAATTTCCCTCATCCGAATTAGTGCCGTATTGCCGCCCATTCTCTCCTTGCAAAGGGCGGGAGCCCCTGTGCATCGTTATTTGCGGCAGGCGAATATCCCTGAACTGGTTTTAGAGCATCCGGAGGTGAGTGTTCCCTTAGCCGCCATGGTGAACTTCTATCATGGCGCTGCCAGGGCGGAGGGGCTAGAGAGTTTAGGATTGGCGTTTACTGATTCTTACCACGTCTTCAACCTTGGCCTCGTAGGGAAAATTCTTGGCCAATCTATCACCCTTTATGATGCGTTACGGCAGCTATGCTTTATTTCCAAGAAAGTTACCTCGGGACAAACCTACTGGTTGATAGAACAAGCCCATCAAGTTTGCTTTTGTGAGCGATTTGATAATCCTTCAACCTTGTTTGAAGGTGGCTTATCTGGGGCAACCCACTATGCCTTCGCCCTCATGCTCAATTACATTCGCCGCTTTTTAGGCGATGACTGGCAGCCCACAGAAGTCTATATTGCTACCCCGCCGTTTAAGCAATTTCGGCAGGAATTCCGTCTGGAAACGACTCGCATTCACTATAACCATTCCCACATTGCCATCTGCATTCCCCGTCATCGGTTGGCAACATCGGTGGCCCCCGCCCTGCCACTGCCCTCGTTATCATCAGAGCGTATCGATACTTGGGAAGCAACGGCTCCAAAACAGGATTTTGTTGGCACCCTAGAGCAAACCCTAACGACCCTCTTACTCGACAGCTATCCCACCATTGAAGTGACTGCCGATGTGGTGGGTATCAGTATCCGAACCTTGCAGCGAAACCTATCTCAACAGGGCTTAACCTATTCTCGTCTCATGGATAGGGTGCGCTACCAAAAAGCACTTTCCCTGATGCAGGATGCCGATATTCCCCTCATTGAAGTGGCCTATGCCCTAGGGTTTTCCGACCCTGCGAATTTCTCCCATGCCTTTAAGCGTTGGACTGGGGTGTCGCCGCGTCAGTTTCTGAAAAATCGAAAAATGCTAGTTAAAAACCCCTCGTATCCCCTGAATTGTCAGCAACGCTAGCCTCAGTAGATCACAAAGATGTCTCTTCGTATGGGCTTGGCCCTCACCCCCAGCCCCTCTCCCAGGGGGGAGAGGGGGGCTAGAAAAATCCTCAAAGTCCCTCTCCCAATGTGGGAGAGGGATTTAGGGTGAGGGCCAAATCAGGGCAATAGAGCGAGTTTGTGATCTACTGAGCCTGCCAACCAATCGTCTCGATGGCGCATCTTTTTTACCCTAGCGACGAGGGAATACCCTGGGCTAGGGCATCGAAAAACTGACTGGGATCCTTACCTCGACCATAGCGATCTTCCTCAAAACTGGAGAGATACAGGGATTGCTTGGCGCGGGTGAGGGCGACGTAGAACAGCCGTTTTTCCTGCTCTAGATCCTCAGGTCGGCAGCAGCGGAAGTCGGGAAATTCGCCTTCGACCAAGCCCGCAATGAACACATGGTCAAATTCTAAGCCCTTGGACTGGTGGGCGGTGATCACCAGCACCTGGCTGGCTTGGGCGGAAAGATAGTCGAGGTTTCTGGCCAGGGCGGTCAATTCTAGCAGGGTTCTGAGGGCCAGAACGGGGGGCAAGGTGGGATCATCCTGGGCGGCAAAGAGGTCTACCATTTGCCCGAGGTTCTGGAGCGACTGGGGCTGATGGCGGTGGCGCTGAAGCAGGCCAGAGGTGTCTAGAATGTGGCGCAGTAACTCGGCAGGGCGCAGGTCATGGATCCGGATTTTCCACTGGGCGATCGCCTCTGCCAGGGGCGCAAAGGTCTGGCGATAACCGCCATAGAGATCCCGGCGGGCGGCGGCGGTGGCCTCCATCTCCGGGATCAGATGATGCAGCAATTCCACGGTGGTGGCCACGTCGTCTAGGGCGTGGTGGTTGGGCCGGGTGGGCAAGGTCAACACCTGGGCCAGGTGTTCGAGGCGATAGTTTTCGGCCTCCAGGAACCGTCGTGCCAGGTTGAGGGTATCGGCCCAAGCCCAATCGGGGACAGGCATCCCCAGCCGTTGGGCCTGGGTGGTCACCATGCCGATGTCAAAGCCCACGTTGTGCCCCACGATGAAGGCCTCCCCCGCGAACTGAAAAAATTGCGCCAAGACGCGATGACCGGGCTGGCCCTGTGCCCGCAGAAAGGCATCGCTATAGCCGTGGATAGACTGGGATTCGCCTACCTCGACGGCGTCGCTGATGTAGGCCTGAAACGTTTCCGTCGGTTGGCCGTTTACCAGCTTTTGGGCGGCAATTTCGATCACCTCATCGGCGATGGCTACCCCCGTCGTCTCCACATCAAACACCACTAGGGTGCCGTGGCGATAGGCCTGGATCACCGCCTCTAGGGGATCCCCATGGACTAAGGGGGGAGCCAAGGCCATATCCGTCAGCCATAGGCCACAGGATCGCCCACGCCCATAGATTTGCCGCAGGGTTTCGATCTCGATGGCACATTGGGGATCCCTCAGCAACCGTTTGAACGCTCCGGTATCGAAGGGATTGACCAACAGCCGCAAGTAGGCGAGGGCATCCTTGATTTCGGGGCGCATGAAAAATTGGTACTTGTCCACCGTCAGACAGGGGATTTCCCAACGCTGCAACCCCTGGGCAATGGTGGTAGCCCGGGCATTGGTGCGGGTGAGCACGGCCACCCGGTGATAGGCAAAGTTCGGCTGATTTTGGGCTAGGGCTTGGATGTGCTGGGCAATCCAGTCGGCTTCTGCCTCCCCATCAACGGCCAAATAGGATCTGACGGGTTCCCCAGGGCGGCTGGTGGCGGGAATCGTAATCTGGGTGTGGCGGTTGGTAAACCCCTCGGCAAAGGCGTCAGCGGCCTCCAGTAGGCTACGGGTGGCCCGATAGTTCTCGGTTAAGCGGTATTCCGTGGGGGAAAACTCTGCCCGAAACTGATCCAGCACCACCTCCGGCTCCGATCCCCGCCATGCGTAGATGGTCTGATCCAAATCGCCAATCAGCGCCAGGTTTTTGGATCGGTGGGCCAAATGACGCACCACCTCATACTCGCCCAGGTGGGTATCCTGCACCTCGTCTACCTGCACAAAGTCGTAGCGCTTGGCCCAGTAATCGCCCGCCTCCGGCACCAGCCGCAGGAGGGAACGGGTGAAGAAAATCAAATCATCGAAATCCAAGGCTTGGCGACGCTGCAATTCAGCCTGATACAGATCGGCCCACCGCCGATCCTGGGGATCCAACGCCCCAAACAACCCATCGAGGCTAAGGTCTAGGGTCAGTTGGTTAGGGCTGGCTTTGGATTTGGCCTCGCTAATCGCCGTTCTCAGCGCCTTGACCCGCTTCTCGATACGTTTCTCCGCCTGTTGCCGCTTGTCCTCCGCCATGCGATCTAGGTCTGGCGACTGCATCAACCCCCTCAGGATGTCTTCACTGTCCTCGGTGTCGTAAATCCCAAAATCCGACGGTATCCCCAGGGCTTCGGCCCCCATCCGCAAAATTCGCACACAGAGGCCGTGGAAGGTTTTGATCGTCACCTGTCGCCCGACCTGGGCCTGGGCGAGGCGATCTCCCATTTCCTGGGCCGCCCGGTTGGTGAAGGTGAGGCACAACACCCGACGGGGATCCATGCCCTGGCGGATCCCATGTACCACCCGTGCCGACAGCACTGAGGTTTTGCCCGTGCCCACCGGGGCCAACAGCAGCAAGCTCCCGGCTAAATGTTGAATCACCTGCTGCTGTTCGGCGTTGAAGGAACGGGAAGCGGACATGGGGGTCTCTCCGTTGAGTCGCTAAGATCACGTTACCCAAAAATGGGATAGAGGTTGTCCCGGCCCCCAGCGAGAGTGCCCCATGGAGGGTGATCAGTTGAGGGGGGAATCGGCCTCGTCGCAGGTGCCCCCCAGGGCGTTGACGATGGTGCAGGTGTTGACCACGAGCATGGCCTGGGTGGTGGCGGCGCGGCTCTCTGGCCCCTCCGGCCCTTCCACCATGAGCGGAAAATCGGCCACGGCGACCCCCGCATTGGCGGCCACGGATTGAATCAGGGCCGGGTTTGTTGTGGATTCCGCAAAAATCGCCGGTACCGCCGCCGCCCGGATTTGATCCACCAGGGCCGCCAGCGCCCTGGGTGAGGGTTGGGCCTCGGTGTTGAGGCCACTCAAGGCTCCTTTGACCTCCAGTCCATAGGCCGTGGCAAAGTAGCGAAAGGCGTCGTGGGGGGTCACTAATCGCCGATGTTGGGGCGGCACCGTCGCAACGCGAGCCTGGATCCAGCCATCCAGGGCCATGAACTGATCGGCGATCTGGGTGGCCTGGGTTTGATAGCGATCCGCCTGTTCCGGGTTCAGATCCCCTAGGGCTTCGGCAATCACCGCCACGATGGCCGCATTATGGCGGGCATTGTGCCAAACGTGGGGATCCGGCACCGGATCATCGTCCGCCCCGGGTTCCCCCCCCGCCGTCGGCGGATCGTCGTGGTTGGGGTCATCTCCCTCGGCGGCGTGGTCATGGTCATAGTCATGGTCATGGTCATGCCCCTGTCCCAGCAGGGGATCGGGAACGGCCCGTTCTAGCACCGCGACCTTAGGGGCCACCGTTTGGCTCGCCACCACCACCTGCGTCACCGATGGAGCAAAGCCATAGCCGTCGTACAACACCAGATCCGCCTGTTCCACCGCCTGTCGATCCGACGGACGCGCTTGATAGGTATGGGGATCCTGGCCCGGAGCCAGCAGACAGGTGAGATCCAGGCTGTCCCCCGCCACCTGTTGGGTGAGGTCGCACAAAACCCGGCTGGTCGCCACGATCTGAGGCCGATCCGCCTCGGCAACGGTTGCCCCAGGGCCATCCCCCGCACATCCCCCCAGGGCCATCCCCCCTAGGATGATCGCAACCCATGTTCCTTGTCTTTTGGTCATAGCTTACCAAGCAAATGATAATCGTTATCATTCTAGTTCAAAAAGCCGCTGAGCTCTGGGCGCTCGCAGTCGCCGAGGGGTTCGTCATTTAGTCGATGAGGTGCGATTGAATTGGGCCTCTCAATGGCTCAAGGGTGAGCGCGTTCCCATAACCGATATTGCCGCCGAACTGGGCTACGCCGACCCCGCGAACTTCACCCGGGCCTTCAAGCGCTGGGCTGGTATTGCCCCGAAGGAAGTCCGTGCGACCCATCGGCCCATCGAGGCTAGCCCCGTGGCCGA
>JAYKHF010000055.1:0-12900 GCA_035285305.1 Leptolyngbya sp. | reverse complement strand
AATGCCAATGCTCTGCTCAACTTGTGTTTTATCAGGCTCATGCTCAAGCGGCTAGCCGCACCAGCTTAGAGATCTCAAATGGGTTCTATATAAGCAGTAGCCCAGGCTTGGGAGAGGAATTTAGGGTGAGGGCCACAAACCTGGCGTACTCCCCATGGGAAAGCCCTATATCCCTCCACATGAGAGATATAGGGCTTTGGTTTTAGCTTCTGGTATGGGTTTAGGGACTGGGGTTAAGGGTGGAGACCAGAAACGCTGCCATGTTGCAGCGTTAGGGTAAGTCAACAGCCATTCAGGGGCATTGGGGGGCGGAACTGCGCTCCTGGGTGCAGGTTAGAGATTGGGTTCGGGGGGCATCTCTGCAACTGGGTCAAAAATCACCACAAATGTGGCTCCAGGGGTGAGGCGGCGCAGGGTGGTGGCGCGGGCATCGGCCTCTTGGTGACGACGAAACCGATCAACCACAACCCGCTGCATCTTGGGCAACTGTCGCACGATGCACCAAGGGCTCAGGCGATTTTGATAAGTCATTAAGCAAAGCTCATAAAGGGAACAGGAGACCGTAGCGGGCTCCGGCAATCAAGCCAGGCCGTCGTGTGCCGAGGTAACGTAGCGCGAAAGGACGGCAAACTCGATACTCCTCCCGTCCCCTCGACCTTAGCAATCGATTCTGGATTTGGAGGTTAAGTTCTGTGATGGCCACCGGTCCCTACAGAATACGTTAAAACCGGATGACCCCAACCGCCGCCCCCGTGCTGGCCCATCCGGTGGACGCTGGGATGCGGGGAGACCGTAGGCGAGAACCCTTGTCCAGTCGGGGCTTTGCCAGGGCTGGGTGCTGTTGCTGGTGGGGGGGCAATCCCGCGATCGCCCCCCATGCCGCCTTGGTCTTGGCCCGACCCTGATGGCCCCTACCGCGATCGCCCCCGCCCTGATCGGCCCCCGCTCCATCGCTCCCCCGCAGCGGAGTTGGGGGGAGGCACTAAAATGACGGTGTTCTTCTGTTTTTAGGCAACCTAGTGCGCGATCTGGCCCAACTGTTTCCCTTCGCCCTTGATGACTTTCAACTGGATGCCGTCCGCGCCCTGGATGCTGGCAAGTCAGTCGTGGTCTGTGCCCCCACCGGATCGGGCAAGACCTTAATTGGGGAATACGCCATTTATCGCGCCTTGGATGCGGGCAAGCGGGTCTTTTACACCACCCCCCTCAAGGCCCTGTCAAACCAGAAGCTGCGGGACTTTCGCGACCAGTTCGGGGCCGATCAGGTGGGCTTGCTGACGGGGGATACCGCCATCAATCGGGACGCGCCCGTGGTGGTGATGACCACCGAAATCTTTCGCAACATGCTCTACGGCACCCGCATCGGCGAGGTGGGCACCTCGTTACAGGATGTGCAGGCGGTGGTGCTGGACGAATGCCACTACATGAACGATCGCCAGCGGGGCACCGTCTGGGAAGAATCCATCATCTACTGCCCGCCGGAGATTCAACTGCTGGCCCTGTCCGCCACGGTGGAAAACAGCGACCAACTGACGGACTGGCTGTGCCAGGTCCATGGGCCAACGGAGCTGATCTATTCCACCTTTCGTCCGGTGCCGTTGGATTTTCACTACTGCAACGGCAAGGGGCCAGGGCTGGGGCCACTGCTGGATGATCAGCAAAAGGGATTGCATCCGGTTTTAAAGAAAAAGCAGCGGCGCAAGGCAGAACAAAAGGGGCGGCGGGGCAAGCGGGATGGGGTCAGCATTTCCTTTGTGCTGTCCCAACTGAAGCAGCGGGATATGCTGCCCGCCATTTATTTCATCTTTAGTCGCCGGGGGTGCGATCGCGCCGTTACGGAGGTCAGCAACCTGTCCCTGGTGAGCGAGGCGGAGGCGGCCCGACTGAAGGATGCGATCGACACCTTTTTGGCCTGGAGCCCCGAAGCGGCCCGAGCAGGGCAGGTGGAACCCCTCTACCGGGGCATCGCCGCCCACCACGCGGGCATCCTTCCCGCCTGGAAGGGCCTGGTGGAGGAACTGTTTCAGCAGGGGCTGATCAAGGTGGTGTTTGCCACGGAAACCCTGGCGGCGGGGATCAACATGCCCGCCCGCACCACGGTGATTTCCAGTCTGTCGAAACGGACGGATTCGGGCCATCGCCTGCTGATGGCGTCGGAATTTTTGCAGATGTCAGGGCGGGCGGGCCGCCGGGGCATGGACGATCGCGGCCATGTGGTGACGGTGGAGACCCCCTTTGAAGGGGCGAAGGAAGCGGCCTACCTGGCCACGGTGGGGCCGGACCCGTTGGTGAGCCAGTTCACCCCCAGCTACGGCATGGTGCTGAACCTACTGCAAACCCACAGTTTGCAAGAGGCCCGCACCCTGATCGAGCGCAGCTTTGGCCAATACCTGGCCAACCTACACTTGGCCCCCCAGCAGGCGGCGGTTCAAACCCTCAAAGCCCAGGTGGAGCATCAGCGATCGCAACTGGCGGACTTTGACGAGGCGGTGCTGGCGGACTACGAAAAGCTGAAGGAGCGCCTGCGGGAGGAGAAGCGCCTGCTAAAAACCCTACAGCAGCAGGCAGCGGAGGTGCTCTCGGGGGATATGGGGCCAGCCCTGGCCTTTGCCATTGCCGGAACGACCCTATCCCTCAAGGGTAAGCACGTCCCCGTCAGTGACCCCCTGCCAGCGGTGTTGGTGGCCAAGGTGCCGGGGTCAGGTCAATTCCCCTACCTGATCTGCCTGACCCAAGACAACCACTGGTACGTGGT
The DNA here is from genome assembly GCA_035285305.1 of Leptolyngbya sp. Classification (GTDB taxonomy): domain Bacteria; phylum Cyanobacteriota; class Cyanobacteriia; order Phormidesmidales; family Phormidesmidaceae; genus Nodosilinea. Next base: position 10,145 of record JAYKHF010000055.1, on the reverse strand, counting down.
GACGGTGGCGGATGTGGTGGGCCTCCATGCCGAATATCCCCGCCTGACGGTGGTGGATGACCTGGTGCCTCCGGCGGACCTGCCCCCCAAGCCAGGGCAGCACCGCAAGGGAGATGACGGAACGGCGGCGATCGCCCTCAAGATTCCCCAGCCGCCCCCCCTGGAGGCGGTAGCGCCAGAGGTCAAAGACCAACTGGATCGGGTCCAGTGGGTGGAAGATCAACTCAACACCCACCCGGTGCTGGAATGGGGCAATCCCAAAAACCTGATGAAGCAGTGGCGGCGCTGGCAGCGTTTAGAAGAGGAACTGCGCGATCGCGTCCATAGCCTCTCCCAACTCAGCGATCGCTACTGGCAGGAGTTTGCCAGCATCATGGCGGTGTTGACCCACTTCGGTGCCTTGAAGGGCGATCGACCCACCAACCTGGGGGAAATTGCCGCCGCTATTCGGGGCGACAACGAGCTGTGGCTGGGGTTGGCCCTGGCCTCTGGGGAGCTAGACCACTTGAGCGCCCCCCAACTGGCCTCCGCCTGCACCGCCCTGACGGTGGAATCTAACCGCCCCGACACCTGGACCGCCTACGAGCCCTCCCCGACGGTGGAGTCGGCACTGGAAGGGCTGCGGGATCTGCGGCGGGAACTGTTTCAACAGCAGCGGCGGCAGCAGGTCGCCGTGCCCGTGTGGATGGAGTACGACCTGATCGGCCTGGTGGAAGCCTGGGCCGACATGGGGGAACGCCGTCTGCTGGCGGCCCAGGGCTTTGGCTCCGCCCCGGAAGACGAAGGGGGTGACTGGACGGAGTTGTGCAACAACACCAGCCTGGATGAGGGGGACATTGTGCGGGTGCTGCGCCGCACCCTGGATTTTCTTTCCCAAAGTCCCCATGTGCCCCACATTTCTGACGCCCTGCGGGACACCGCCCGCCGCACCGTTGCCGCCATGAACCGCTTCCCTGTCAACGAGTCCATTTCCTAGTTGAGCTTGGCGCGAATAATCCTACCGTCTGACTCCCTCCTAGCCCCGCTGGGGCGGCAAAGCCCACGACTTCGTTGCGCCTTCGGAGCCGCTGCGCGACCAGGACAGGCATCTCCCATGCTCCCCATCTCCCCCACCCAAGGAAACGGTTGGCAAACTTACGCCGCGCTGGACTAGGGGGCTGGGCTGTGGCGGCCAAGCAAACGCCTGACGGTAGTAACGTCGTCCGGTTCTACACCGTTTCCTGGCGGGGGGCGGGATGCCACAGTTGCTCCAGCTTGTGGGCCGGGATGGTGAGGTACAGCACGTCTTGGCAATCGAGGCGGTGGTGCAGCAGATCCAAGCCATGGCGGCTACCCTGGGGGGTTTCTAAATATAGGGGCACTAGATCCGCCTGTTGGGCGATCGCGGCCACCCCCTGGCCGCAGAAGGGATGCCCCGCCGTAATCAACATCCCCAAGGCCACCCAGAGGGTCTGGGCGGTCATGCCGTTGCCCAGCACCCGCCCCCCCAAGGCCGCCGCCGCAAAGGCCGGAGCCGCCAGATCCGTTGGGCTCATCACCCGGTCAAACTCAAACACCCGCTGCACCTGCTGGGCAAAATCGGGGTCGTGGTTCCGCACCACGATGGGCAACTTGGGGGCCAAACTCTTGGCTGTCAGGGCCACCTCTAAGTTGTCGGTGTCGTGGCTGGTGACCGCCAGCAGGGCGGCAGCGGTGGTGACCTTAGCCGCCGTCAACGTCCCCGGCAAACTGGCATCGTCAATGATGACGGGAATTTTCAAGGCCCGGACGCTGTTCACAAACCGCCCCTGGGGATCCCGCTCGATCACCACCACCCCGTGGCCCGCCTGCCGCAACTGCTGGGCGATTTGAAACCCCACCCCCCCTAACCCGCAGATGATGTAGTGGCCCCGCTGGGGCAGTTGCACCGCATTCCACACCTGATGGAAATGGCTGCCCAGCACCAGATCATTCAACAGGGCATAGAACACCCCAATCACCCCCGCCCCCACCAACATCATCACGGCGGTAAACACCTTGATGGCAATGGGGGAGGTTTCTGCCACCTCCTCGTGGCCCCCGGCCCCGGTTAACATGCCCACCGTGAAATAGAGGGCTTCCGGCAGGGTGCTGGACAGGTTGACGCTGACGTAAATCAGCGTCGAGGCCCCGATTAATAGCAGCAGCACCAGGGTAATGGCCAGGGCCGCCTGACTCTGCCGCCGAAATTGCCGCAGTCCCGCCCCCACATTGCCCAGCCATCGTTGCCAGGACCGCCGCTGGGCCTTCGCCACGGTGGGGCGGGTGGCCACAATCAGGCGATCGCCCACCTGGAGGGGACGATTGGCCAGCACCGCCCCCACCAAATCGCCCCCCTGGTGGGCAGGCAGGTAGTAGATCAGCAGGCGATCGCGGTTAGTCCACAACTGCCGCAGAGATCGGCCCTGCCAAGGGTGGTCGGGGCCAATCACCTCCTCGTACATGGGCCAGGTGGCCCCCATCAAACGAATTTGACCAATGGCCCGATTGCCCAGGGCGGCAAAGGCAAAAATTGGCCCCGCCAGGGCCGACACACTCATGGACACGTGGTAGGCCAGGGTTTGATCGAGGCGATCGCCCAGGCGGGCATTGAGCAGGCGGTTGATGATGTGAATGCGGGGATTCAGCATGCGAGCCTGGGTCAACACCGCCAGGTTGAGGGCATCATCCCCATGCATGAGCAGCAGGGCAGACGCATCGTGGATGCCCGCTGCCATCAGGGTTTGGGGCGATCGCAGATCCCCCACCACAATGTCGGCCAAATCGGCCTCTGGTCGGGGCTGGGTGCTAATGCCAACCACCGCCACCCCCTGTTGCTTCAGCAGGGAAAACACCCGATATCCCGTGCGGCCCAACCCACACACAATGATCTTCGGTTTCATGGTGGACAAGTACATAGGGCCGGGGCATCTGGCCAAGGCACCGTCCGCGCCCTGGCCGGGTCATCCCAAAATCTCTAGGTCTCGATGGGGCCAGATTGTAGCCTGAGACACCCCGCGCCCGATTTCTTGAAAGTCTTAGGGTTTGTTGTCCCTACACCCTGGGGAATTCAGCCAGCGGATGTCCGTGGCTAGGGCTGGGAAATGGGGCTCAAAAGCCAAAGCCGGAGGGCGCGTTGCCTCCGGCTTTGGTGGGTTGGGGTTATTTATGAATCAACAGAGCGATCGCTCTGCCGATGGACCCCATGGAATTTCCAGTGGGGATCAGGGGTTAAGACCTAGGCCCACTTCGCGGCCACCATTTCCGCCAGGTCTACCACCCGCTGGCTGTAGCCCCACTCGTTGTCGTACCAGGCCACCACCTTCACCATGTCGCCGCCCATCACCATGGTCAGGCTGGCGTCCACGATGGAGGAGTCGTCGGTTTTGCGGTAGTCGATGGACACCAGGGGTTCTTCGCCGTAGGCCAGAATGCCCTTCATGGGGCCTTCTGCGGCAGCCTTGAGGGCGGCGTTCACCTGTTCCGCGATCGCGGGGGTTTCCACCTGAACCACCAGGTCCACCACCGAGACGTTGGGGGTGGGCACCCGTAGGGCGATGCCGTTCAGCTTGCCCGCCATTTCAGGAATCACCAGCGCCACCGCCTTAGCGGCCCCCGTGGTGGTGGGGACAATGTTCAGCGCCGCTGCCCGTGCCCGTCGCAGATCCCGGTGGCTAGCATCCAGCAAGCGCTGGTCCCCGGTGTAGCTGTGGGTGGTGGTCATGGTGCCTTTGATGATGCCGAAGTTTTCGTGCAGCACCTTCACCACCGGGGCCAAGCAGTTGGTGGTACAGCTTGCATTGCTGACCACGTTGTAGGCGTCGTGGCTGTAGTCGGCATCGTTCACGCCCATGACGTAGGTGCCGATGCCACTGCCCTTACCAGGAGCGGTGATCAGCACTTTCTTCGCCCCGGCTTCGATGTGGCGGGAGGCTCCCTCTTCGCTAACAAACACCCCCGTAGATTCGATCACCAGATCAACATCCCAGGCTTTCCAGGGCAGGTTGTTGGGGTTGCGATCCGAGTAGCACTTGATGGTTTTGCCGTTGACGATCAGGGTATCTTCCCCGGCTTGGATGTCGGCATCGAGACGCCCCAGCATGGAGTCGTACTTCAACAGATGAGAATTGGTTTTTGGATCCGAAGTATCGTTGATAGCAACGACCTCAAGGCCGCTATTTTCCCGCGTCAACCAACACCGCAAAAAATTCCGACCAATGCGGCCAAACCCGTTAATGGCTACTCTAATCACTGCGTTTAACCCTCTGTTGTACTCGGACTAGGTATCTGTTTTTAGACGAGAATATGATATCGCAAAGGATGATCCACTTTATAGCCATCCTCAGTCGCCCCAGCAATTCTCAGGATGATGCGTCTTAGCGGAGTCATGCCTTTCGACCAGTTCAAGGCGAACGAAACCGTGGAGGATACGCCGTTCGGGCTGAGCGGTGAGCGGTGAGCGGTGAGCCTGTCGAACTGTCGAATCGTCGAACCGTCGAAGCCCAGTAGAGTCATGCCGTTCGACAAGTTCAAGGCGAACGGCATGATCGCAGGCTGATAAGTATTACTGCTCATCCATTTCAGGGATGATAGAGGATTTGTATCGACCCAGGTTTCGACTCACGTTCCCTGCAACGACTCCAGTGCGTTTGTTCAAGCCTTGATGGGGCTTAGGGTTGACGGGGATGCTAAGGCCAAAAATGTCAGATCACCTAACCCCTGAGCTTTTTAGCGTCCTAGGGTACAATCATCACTAACTTTTGAGGAAGCCTTCAGCCTGAATTTTAGGCCAATCTAGCAAAGCTTGCTATGATGACGCCGGATAGATGGTGTGGTGTGGTGTTGTGAAGGAGTGAACGATGCCAAATTCGGTAGATTTTAACGGCAGACCCTTTCATTTTATTGGCATTGGCGGCATCGGGATGTCGGCCCTAGCTTACATTTTAACCAAGCGAGGCATCCCCGTATCGGGCTCAGATTTACGACTCAGCCACATCACCCGTCGGTTGCAGGAGGCCGGAGCCCATATTTTTTGGCAGCAAGAACCGGAGAATTTGAACTATTTTGCCGATGCCACACCCCAGTCCTCCTCCTCAGCCCAGCCGGCCTCCCGAAACACGACACCCCAGGTCATTTGTTCCACTGCCATTAACGATCATAACCCTGAGTATCGGGCGGCCCTAGCCTTGGGCTGCCCGATTTATCATCGGTCGGATGTACTGGCGGCGCTGATTAATGATCATCACAGCGTGGCCGTGGCGGGCACCCATGGCAAAACCACCACCAGCAGCATGATTAGCCAAATGCTGCTCCATGCGGGGCTAGATCCCACCATCGTGGTGGGGGGCGAGGTGTCCGTCTGGGGCGGCAATGCTCGCCTGGGCCAAAGTCAGTACCTTGTGGCCGAGGCGGATGAATCAGACGGCACCCTAGCCAAGCTGTCGGCGGCCATTGGCGTAGTCACCAATATTGAGCTCGATCACACCGATCACTACACCGACCTTCAGGATGTGGTGAACACCTTCCAGCAGTTCCAGCGTCAGTGTGCCGTATTAGTGGCCTGTGCCGACTGCGAAGTCGTTCGTTCCAGCCTCCAGCCCACCCTCACCTACAGCCTCGATCCCGCCGCAGAGGCCGACTATACCGCCACCGATATCCAGTTTGCCCCCAGCGGCACCAGTGCCACCGTGTGGGAACGGAAAGCCGTCCTGGGTCAACTGAACCTCCGACTCCTAGGCGACCACAACCTCAGCAACGCCCTCGCCGCCGTGGCCGTGGGCCGTCATTTGGGCATCGCCTTTGAGGACATTGCCAATAGCCTCAGGCAGTTCTGTGGGGCACGCCGACGGTTTGAAGTGCGGGGCTGCTACGGCGGCATCCAGTTTGTCGATGACTATGCCCACCACCCCAGCGAAATCCGGGCCACCCTGTCAGCCGCACGGCTCAGTCTGGGGCAGTCCTCCAAGGTCTCTAGTTTGGCCACGGCTCCCCGGGGGGCGGAGGATCGGCGGGTGGTGGCGGTATTCCAGCCCCATCGGTTTAGCCGCACGGCGGCCCTGCTCGAGGATTTTGCCGACGCCTTTGCCGATGCCGACCAGGTGATTATGGCGGACATCTACAGCGCCGGAGAAGCCAATACCTACGGTATTTCTGGGCAGCAGGTCGCCGATGCCGTGGCCCACAACCACGGGGGCGTTCGCTACGGCCACACCCTAGACGACATCCAGGCCACCCTGGCCAACAGCCTGCGCCCTGGGGACTTGGTGTTGTTCATGGGGGCCGGTAATTTGAACCAAATTATTCCCCACGTCATGGCCCACTATGCCGAGATGGAAGCGCCGTCTCTCCAGGAGGCCTGCTAGGGTAAGGAATGCGAATCTGCCCTAGATCAAGCCCATGACTGCACGCGTCACGAGCATCCCCGCCATTGCCGACCTCAGTGCCCAGGTATCCTTGCAAAGGCTCAATACCTTTCGGGTGGGGGGCATGGCAGAGTGGCTGGCGATGCCTCGACAGCGCCAAGACCTGGAGGTGCTGCTGAGTTGGGCTGCTGAGTCCAATCTCATGGTGACGGTACTCGGGGCTGGGTCTAACCTGCTGGTGAGCGATCAGGGGCTACCGGGCCTGGTGTTGTGCACCCGGCGCTGGCGCAACACCCAGGTTAACGAGGCCCAAGGGCGTATCACCGTGGCGGCGGGAGAGCCGCTCCCCACCCTGGCCTGGAAAGCCGCTAAGCGGGGATGGCGCGGGCTAGAGTGGGCGGTGGGCATTCCGGGCACCGTGGGCGGGGCCGTGGTGATGAACGCCGGAGCCCACGGAGGCTGTACGGCGGATTGCCTCGTCTCCGCCACCGTGCTGGATCCAGCCCAAGGGGTGATTGAGGTTTTGCCCCAGGATTTGGCCTTTGCCTACCGCACCTCTGTGTTGCAGGGGGCCGGGATTGTCGTGCTGGAAGCCACCTTTCAACTCGAACCAGGCCATGCCCCGGCGGTGGTGACGGCGGATACCCTCGACGGCCTGAATCGGCGGCGTTCCACCCAGCCCTACGACTGGCCCAACTGCGGCAGTGTCTTTCGCAATCCCCTCCCCCATAGCGCAGGCTATTTAATCGAGCAGACCGGGCTCAAGGGGCATCGCATCGGCAATGCCCAGGTGGCGGATCGCCATGCCAACTTTATTCTCAACCTCGGGGACGCGAGGGCCGAGGATGTCTATCGGCTGATTCGCCATGTCCAGAATCGGGTTTACGAGCGCTGGGAGGTGTGGCTTCATCCGGAAGTCAAATGTATCGGCGATTTTCCCGACCTTGGCCCCATTCCTCAGCCTACCCTCGGGCCTGAGGCTATCCCCTAACCCCTTCCCTGGAATTCCCCCGTCCAAGGGGGCAAGGGTATGAGAGGCTGAAGTATTGGAACCTTTGGACACCCTTCTGGATCAGCGCCCCATGCAGGTTGAATGGAACTCGGTTAAGCCCTACGAAGACATTATTTACGAAAAAGCCGACGGCATCGCCAAAATCACCATCAATCGGCCCCACAAACGCAATGCCTTTCGGCCCAAAACCATTACCGAACTCTACGAAGCCTTTGCCAATGCGCGGGAGGATAGCCGCATTGGGGTGATTCTGCTGACCGGGGCTGGCCCCCACAGCGATGGTAAATACGCCTTTTGTGCGGGTGGCGACCAGAGCGTGCGCGGCCAGGGCGGCTACCTCGACGAGGCCGGGGTGCCCCGGCTGAACGTGCTGGATTTGCAGCGCCTGATCCGATCCATGCCGAAGGTGGTGATTGCCCTGGTCGCGGGCTATGCCATCGGCGGGGGCCATGTCCTCCATGTGGTGTGTGACCTCACCATTGCGGCTGAGAATGCCATTTTTGGCCAAACGGGGCCAAAGGTCGGCAGTTTTGACGGCGGCTTTGGATCCAGCTACCTAGCCCGGATGGTGGGCCAGAAAAAGGCCCGAGAGATCTGGTACCTTTGCCGCCAGTACAACGCCCAGGACGCCCTGGCCATGGGCCTAGTCAACTGTGTGGTGCCTGTAGAACAACTGGAGGCCGAGGGCATTCAGTGGGCGCAGGAGATTCTGCAAAAAAGCCCCCTGGCAATCCGCTGCCTCAAGGCCGCTTTCAATGCTGACTGCGATGGACAGGCGGGTCTGCAAGAACTGGCGGGCAACGCCACCCTGCTCTACTACATGACCGAAGAAGGGGCCGAAGGAAAACAAGCCTTTCTCGACAAACGCCCCCCCGACTTTCGCCAGTACCCCTGGCTGCCCTAGGGGGCGGGCTGCCTAGCGTCCGTGGCCTTGCAGGAACCGAAATCCCAAGCCGATCCCCCCGTTCACGTCTGAGCCGTTTTTCTTCTCACCCTTCTTCTCACCTCCCAGCCCCGTGTCCACCCCCGCCGAACTGAACCGCAAAGCCAAATCCAACCTGCGCCGCCGTCTCCTTCAGGCACGGCAGAAAATTCCCCATCATGTGTGGCGACAAAAAAGTGATCGCATCTGCGAACACCTCCTCCAATGGGACTATTTCCGCCGCTGTCGGGTGATCCTGGCCTACATCAGCTTTCGTCAAGAGCCCGACCTCAGCCCCCTGACGCAGCACCATCAGCACTGGGGTCTGCCTCGCTGCGTGGGTAACGATCTCCAGTGGCACCAGTGGGCTTCCCATGGCCATTGGCCCCTCGCCAAGGGATCCTATGGCATTTTAGAACCCCAGCCCGAGTCGCCCCCGGTGGAGGCTAGCCTGGTGGATTTGATTTTGGTGCCCGCCGTGGCCTGTGATGTGAAGGGTTATCGCCTCGGCTATGGGGCCGGATACTATGACCGAATGCTGAGCCAGCCGTGCTGGAGATCGGTTCCCACTGTGGGGATCGTGTTTGAATATGCGCGGCTGCCCAGTCTGCCTCGGGATGTGTGGGATCGACCCTTGACTCGGCTTTGCTCCGAAAGCGGCTTCTTTGTCCCCTAGCGGATCTCCATTGGTATTTTGTTGAGCATTTTGATCCGAAATAGGGAATTAATAGAATATGTATCCTCAGTAACTGAGATTCTGCTATGGGGCCTGCCACTGAGTTGTTTCCCGACTTTAACGCCGCTGCCACGGCTGTCTTGAGCTACCTCCAGCAGACCCTTGGTTTTGGGCTTTGGATGGTAACACGCACCGAAGGCGAGGACTGGATCGTGCTCCAGGCCCAGGATCAGGGCTATGGCGTTAAACAGGGGGATGTCTTTCGCTGGACAGATTCCTTCTGCTCCCGCATGGTGGCGGGCCAAGGGCCTCGCATTGCCCCCAATTCTGAACAGGTGCCCGCCTACGCGGCAGCGCCCATCGCCGCCCAGGTCGCCATCAGAGCCTACGTGGGAGTGCCCCTAGCCGCCCAAGACGGCACGTTGTTTGGCACCCTCTGCGCCATTGACCCCACCCCCCAGCCGGAATCCATCACTGAGCATTTGCCCCTGATCGAGCTCCTGGCCCAACTCCTAAGCTCTATTCTCCACGCGGATATGGCCGCTGCTGAACAGGCTCGCCGAGCGGATCGACTACAGACCGAAGCCTTCACCGATGCCCTCACGGGGCTCTACAACCGGCGGGGATGGGATCAACTGCTGGCGGAGGAAGAAGAAAGCTGCGCCAACTACGGCTTTCCGGCCTGCGTCGTGGTGATTGATCTGGATAATCTGAAGACGGTGAATGATACCCTCGGTCACACAGCGGGGGATCTCCTCATTCAGCAAACCAGTGAGATTCTCCGCCAGGAAACCCGCAGGCATGACATCATCGCCCGCATTGGCGGCGATGAATTTGTGGTGCTCTGCACCGAGTGTTCGGCGGGGCAAGGGCAATGGCTGGGGGAACGCCTCCAGCAGGCCCTGAATAACAACGACATTCAGGCCTCGGTGGGCATCGCCCCTCGCTACCCCAGCCGAGGCCTGAAAGCCGCCTGGGCCGAAGCAGATCGAGCCATGTACCAACAAAAACGCCATCACCAGACCGCTTCTTGCTCCCCTAGGTGAGTCTCGGCCACGGGGCTAGCCTCGATGGGCCGATGGGTCGCACGGACTTCCTTCGGGGCAATACCAGCCCAGCGCTTGAAGGCCCGGGTGAAGTTCGCGGGGTCGGCGTAGCCCAGTTCGGCGGCAATAT
>JAYKHF010000054.1:0-20229 GCA_035285305.1 Leptolyngbya sp. | reverse complement strand
CGCTGCCCAGTTCCTCCACATCCAGCGCCCCATAGTTGACGCGGCGCAGTTGGCCCCGCTGTTGATAGAGCGATAGGTGGCGAATGGCCAGGGTGAGATCGTGGTTGTCGATGGCGCAGTCGTCAATGTCTAGCAGAGAATGGGAGCCAAACAACACCCCGTTTAGGGGAGACAGGCCCAACAACTGCCCCCGCCAATTTTCATCAAACAGCCGAAACGTAACCCGCAACCCCTGCCAGAGATCCTGAAAGCCCTCCCGCCGCCAAGACGGTTTTTCCGCCAGTGCCCGCAGGCGTTCGATGCTGTAGTAGTCGCGGTAAATTTTGGCCCTTTCAGCAAAAGTGGAAGTGGGGGAGTAGGGAGTAGGGAGTGGGGAGTCGGGTGCAGACTCTTCCCGATTCCCGACTGCCGATTCCCGATTCCCGATAATCAAATTCCGAGACTCGGCCACCATCAAAAACAGCAGGCGATAGATCAGCAGCAGCAGTTGGCGGTAGTAGTCAGTTTCGGAGAGGGGGGAACCCTCACCCTCGGCCATGCTCTCGGAGCCCTCACCCCCGGCCCCTCTCCCAGAGGGCGAGGGGGGATTAGAGGTTGGATGCCCTACGCCTAGCCGTTGGCGGAGGAATTCGTTGGCGGGATGTTGGAGAAATCCGGTGCCGAGGACTTTGAGGGCTTGCTCGACGCCATCCCGTAGCCGATCTCGCACCCGGCCCCCCTGCTGGACGGATTCCTGGTGGTAGAACTCCAGCAGGCACTCATCGGCATCCTCCATGCCCTGGGGCAGACGCGAGCGATGGAATAGGCGATAGAACAGGCCAAACTCCGCAAAGTTTTCGCCATCGAGGATTTGCGCCAGGTCAAACTCCACATAGGTGAGCCGGGTCATCAGGGAAGAGTCGCGCAACAGCCGCCAGCGCAGCCCATTGGTGACGATGGCCCACAGGTGTTCCGTCCGGTTCAGATAATCCTGCACCAGCGCATGGGCCGATAGCCGAGGCGTGCCACTGGGAGGGCGTTGCTCTAGGGGAACGCGGCATCCGGTCACATGGATCGGCGGCGTTTGGAGGGGGGAGTAGGGAGTAGGGAATGGGGAGTCGTGGGGCGCATTTTCCCGATTCCCGACTCCCGATTCCCGACTCCCCGCTCTATGCGAAATCGCATAGGTCTGCCCATCCACCACCTCAGCCTTGGCCACATACACCGGGTCATAGCCCAAGCTCCGTAGCAGGGGCATCACCCACTGTTCACGGGTCACGGTGGTGGCGGGGTCATCCTCCGGCAAACGACCGAGGGCACGCTGAAACGCCGCCCAGTAGATTTTGGCATCGCCCCAGGCCAGGGCCACTTCATCGGAGAGCTTGCTGGTTTTGGGTAGGCCAAAGGCTTCAACGGTCTGGCCTTTGAGGTCTCCAGCCAAAACATCGGCCATCAGGTCTGAGGCGATCAGGTTGCCTTCGATTTGCAATCCGGTGAGGGTGGTAGCGGTAGCCATATCAATAAACGAGTAAGTAGCTGATGACTTAAAGACTGGTAAGTTTGCGTTCTATTTTCTATCTAGGGCTAAATCCGCCTCCAAGAAACGCTCCCCTAAAAGCATCGATATATCTCCCCGATCTCTCTTTAACGTTATCAATGCAGTCATCACAAATTGCGACCTCACCCACATTGGTTTTATAGTACACAGTCATCCTCTGACTTTGATAAGGCCCCCCGCCACACTCATCACATTGTCTATCAGAGATAACTTTTCTAACCCCTCTTGCTCTCTTTTCTAAAACAATCGGCTCACGCGGCTCATGCGAATCATGAGTCTCATCGTATTCATCTTCAAAGACTTCGGAAGATCGGGGTGGAAAACTTTGATAAAGCCTGTTGAGCTTTTCTAAGCGCTTCTTTTCTTCTAATTTTTTCTTTAGCTTTCTTTTCTGTCTCGCTTGTTTTCTCCTTTCACGAATAGAATTTTTGGAGCTTTTGCTGATCTTCTTTGGTTTTTCAGAGCTTGTCATAAAAACCTCGTAAGCCTAGAACTTTAGATAGGGTATTCTTGTCAAGAAGAATCTTTAAGAATCTCTTGGCGGCGTAAATCACTGAGGTTGGAGAACAAAGACCCCCAAAATATCCATCGGTAACTGGGGTTTCACCCGGATCTGGCCTTCCTTGGTGATAGACCGCACCCGACGGTGGGACTGGAGCAGGGCATTGGCTCGCTGTTGGGCTAGGTCGTTGAGTTCCTCCTGCAAGCCATCCAGCCGCCCCAGCAATTCCTCAATTTCCATTCGCTTCATCGCCAATGGCACATCCCCAGTCGGTTCCGCCTGTTGCAAAAGCTGGGCCGCTGCCTCTGGCGCTAGCCATAGCGGGGCCGAGGGTGGGCCAGTAAATCCGGCGACGAGGCATTCTTCGGCGAGCAAGTCTTGCCCCTTGGTACTGGCCAACAGGTGCCGCAACCGCAGCATCAATAACGTGGTGCGCTTCTCTACGGCAGTCGTCACCGTAAACCCACACCGGGCCGCCACCGGATTTTGACCGTTTTCCAAGGCATCTTCCAGCACATAGCGGGCCAGCCCTTCCACTAGGGGATGGTTGCGGCCCACATACTCCACCCCTTCCGGGGGCGGGGTGGTGAAGGTCAGTAGCCGGGGTTTGTCGCCCAGGATCGGCTTCACACAGGTGGGAATGTTTTGCAGCAGCCAGCCCTGCTTTTGTTTGACGAGGGAATGGTTCAGCCGAGCACAGGTGGTCAGCACAAACCGCTCAATGTCGGACTCGTTGCCGAGGATCATGTCCGACTCCACCAGCTCTTGCTCCACTTCTTCGGGCTTAATGGCCCGCTGGGCAAAGCGGGTGCGGTTGATGGTTTCCCGTTCGATGGCCCGATCCCAGCTTTTATGGACTTGCTCCATGGCCGATTCCTGCTCATCCAGCAGATCCAGCAGGGACAACTGCTCGGCATCGGTGGCCCGGTCAAATAGGGACTTAAACACCGCCTCCGAGACCGTGGCGCTGTCCATCGGCACCGGGACGCTAATGCCCAGGCTCTTGTGAATTTTCACCGCCTTGCGGATCAGCACATCCAACACGGCCCCATCCACCGGATTATCTTGGCCATAGAGCAGATAGCTTTTCACCACCGGGGCCGTTTGGCCGTAGCGATCTACCCGGCCTTCTCGCTGCTCCAGTCGGTTGGGGTTCCAGGGCAAGTCGTAGTGGATCACCGCCTGGAAATGCTCTTGCAGGTTCACCCCCTCACTGAGGCAATCCGTGGCCACCAGCACCCGCTGGGGATAGGTCGCCAACTCCTGAATTTGAGCCTCCCGCTGATCTTCGGCCTGTTCCCCGGTAACGGCCATCACCCGCACTTGGCTACCCCGCTTTTTCTCAAAGGTGTCCTTCAGCGCCTGGGCCAGATAATTGGCAGTGGCAATGTAGCGACACCAGATGATCGGGTTCAGCCCCTCCGTCAGCAGTTCAGCAATGGTCTCCGTCGCGGCCTTGAGTTTAGAATCTTGCCCGCCCTTAAGCGCAGCGGCATCCTGCATAAAGGCTCTCAGCTTACGCCGGTCCGTATCGCTAAAGGAACGCTGCCCCTGGGCAATGGCCGTCGTAGGCTGGGCATCCAGGGCTTGCTCTTGGTCGGTGGGGTCGTAGGTGTAGGCCACCATCAGGGCTTCGTCGATGTCCGCCGCCAGTTCGTCCTCCGAAGCGGTTTTCTCGAGCTGCCGCCCCAGGGTCGATAGCGCCGCCTCCGGGGAAGACATCACACAGCGAATAATAGCCAGGGCCGACCAGTACCGCCCTCGCCGCTGGGCATAGGTCATGTCGCTAGTGGTGGTTCTAATTAGCCCACGGGCAAAGTTGTAGACGTTTTCAAAGAGATCCTGGTAGCCCTTAGACAGCTTGTAGGGCCGCTCCATGGGTTCCCGCTCTGGGAAGGGGGTTTCATTTCCCAGCCAGACCTTGATATCCGCCCGTCGCCGTTGGACAAAGTGCTGGGCCAGGGCGATCCGCTGGTTCTCGCTCAGACGCTCCAGGTCGTACTGTTCAAAGTCGGGCCGCAACAGGCCCAGCAGAGACAGAAACGACTCCTCAATGCCGCTGTGGGGAGTGGCGGTGAGCATGACCAAATGTTGGCTTGGTCGTTGGGCAACGGCATGGATGAGCTGGTGCCGCATCTGCTGAGACTCACTCCGACCACTGGGCCGAGCGCAGGTATGGGCCTCATCCACAATCACCAAATCCGGGCAATGGGCCAAAAAGCTAGCCCGACGACGGTCAGACTTGGCATAGTCCAAACTCACGATGATGTGCCGATAGTAGCCAAAGATGTGGTGATCCCCCGCAGGCAAGGCCCGCTCCAGCTTGCTCACCGTCCCCGACCGAACCACCACCGCATCAATGTGGAACTTCTCCCGCAGTTCCCGCTGCCACTGGTCGCACAGGTGAGGCGGACACAGCACCGCCAATCGTTGCACCTCACCCCGGTCTAGAAACTCACGGGCAATCAGCCCCGCCTCAATGGTTTTGCCAATCCCGACATCATCCGCCACCAGCAGCCGCACCGTCTCCAACCGCAGCCCCATCAGCAGGGGCACAAGCTGATAGGGCCGAGGCCGCACCGAAAGCCGCCCCAAACACCGAAACGGCCCCGCCCCACTCCGAAGGCTTAACCGAGCAGCTTCCGCCAGCAACCGAGCCGCCGCGTGATCTTGGATAGCCTGGGGCGCAGGCACAGGAAATTGGGCGGAGTCTAGGCTTTCCAAGCCCTGCTTCAGCAGGGGCAGATAGATACCGCAGACCTGGTCTTCATTGCCACTCAGAGGCCGCAACCGCAGCAAATCGGCCTGTTCTGAGGGCATAACGACCCATTGACGCCCCCGGCAAGTCACGATGGAACCGGAGGTGGGGAGAGCAGCAGTAGGCATAGACAGGTGGCGAGAGCCGAAAATTGACAGATATACCTACCGATTGTGCCCAACCTGTCAGGGAAGACGCTTTTACATTAGGCAAAACTTAATAACCTGTTTAGGTTTACAGGGCGAACTGCCGGTACTGGGCAACTCTTCGAGGCATTTCCGGCAGACCGGTACCGGCACTGGTACCGATGCCCGAACCTGAAACCGGAGCAGGTTCCGGTTGCTTTGTCGGCTATGCCCTCGGTTTGTCCGGTTTACAGGTTACCTGTACCGGTTACTCGGTAGAAGTGCTGCCATCTAAGCCTGCGCAACAGGTTTCTTGACTTACCCGGTTTGTCCTGTTGGCAGAAGGGTCACATGAATTGTTTTTTCGAGGCACGGGCACAGCCTCTAGTCTCTGCACTCTTACTGCAATCTCTTGGAATGACAACAAGATTTCAATCCTCTCTTACTACACCTAGCTCAGCAGAGTCCCCTTCAACTGCCCTAGGACACCTTAGTAGGCCTCCGTGTGTAACCCCTTGATTTTTCGAGGATTCAGTCATTTGAGTAGTCACTTGATTTGCCCAACTATCGCCCGAAAATGCCACTATCTCTTGGGTTACACACCCCTCAAGGTTAAGTTCTCCATTCCCCTGAATACTTTTTACTGAAGGTTGCTCACTCGACTGTTGACCCGAGGCCTTCACCTGACTCTGATGAGCAGGGTGCCAGAGGTGTAAATGCTTTCTCAGGGTTGTGGCACTACACTGAGCCACTTTACAAATCAAGATCTGACGTTCTTTGACGGTTCGAGGAAGGCCGCCATGTTCTGCCTCAATTTGTGCTATGGCTCCCTTAATACGCCGGAGAGCATCTTGGTACTTAGCATCGTTATTCGGGCATTTGGGCTCTTTAGAGGATTGAGAAGATTGAGAACGCTGACTGTATGGGTAATAGCGGTTATGTTGACGATTTGCCTCCACCCATTCTTGAACTCGTTTTTGATAGTCAGCTTGATGGGAACAAAACTCTCGGAAGCCTGATAATTTGGGTAACTTTTGGATCACCCAAGTTTCTACGTCATCCCATTCAAGTTCTTCAAATACTCGGGCGTAGATGCAAGCCTCTTGAATAATCTGGTTAGTCTGGCCTGAGCTCGTCCAACCTTGCTCCAGAGTCGTTTCTAGGCGTTGCTTCCACTCTTGTGCATTCCCCTTAAGTTCATTTATTTGCTTGACCCAAGTAGGTTTCGCATTTTCAATTACAGGCATTATAAGTTGCATGTCTTGCAGCCCTGAGGCTTTCTCCCATGCATCAATAAATTTGCTCAGGTTGTTGTGAATAGGCTCAAGGTTTTCATCAAGTACGCAAGAACCAAGCTGTAGTGGCAATCTGTGGGCATTATAACTAGAGTACTTTTGCTTTACGTGGGGAAAGATCTCCAACTGGCCTGACTTTAAGGTAAATCTGTTATTGACAAGAGTTTCCTTAATAGCCAGGGCCAACTTAAAACAATGCACTTCCTCTGGCAAGGGGAAATACAGATGGAGCCCTCCTGAGAAGCTTGATCGAATGATGATGTGTCCAAAGAGGCCAATTTGTTCAAACGAATTTAGTAACGAGACAAAGTTCCCGTAGTTTTCTGCTGGATGGTACTCGCTGTTTTTGTCAATATCTATAACAAAATAGGTAGTGCCACCAGAACCGTTGCGAAATCTCACTCCAACCAATTCATCCGGATTTTCCCATTTTTGATAGAGCGATAGGGGCGATAATGGAAATTTCCTGGAACAAGTAACCCAACTGGGCTTTCCTCTAACTGCCTCAGCAGTGATGAAGTCCCAAGGATGAAACTTCTTGAAAAATTCCAAAATCCTCTGACTAGGAGTATCCTTAGAGGATGTAGTTTTTTTCTTGCAAGCCTTAGCTGACTTTGAAGATGCAGAAGTCTGACTTCTAGTTGCAGTAGAAGTCGTCTTGAGTTTTGCAGCTTCGTTCAGGCAAGGCTTCTTTTTAGCCTTACCCATATAGTTTATGGCTCCTCAGAAACTGACGATGATCTCGAAAGTTATTTAAGCCTGCCTTAGCCGCTGAGAACTTTCCCCATTTCAGCGCGTAGTACAGCCTGAAATGGAGTTGAGATGAGTTATGCAAGTTCTCAGACAGGTAAGGCATCGTACTAAGGTGCTTAGTCATTGCCTTACCTGCTATTTAGTTCGATGCAACTTGAGATGAACGCCCAGGGCGCTTCTTTTGATTTGAAAGCTTGGTGATCAGATACTGCTCAATAGCTTGCTGGTGTGCGGCTGGGTCACTTCGATTTTCCATCCAGTCCAGCAGCAACGTCAGGTTGTACCGGATGGTTCGCGAATTCAGTTTGACCCAGTGAATTCCCTCTAAAAGGGTTTGGTCAATCAAGCGATACTTTTTCAGTGTTTCTGAGCTAAGCCCAGTAAGTGCGGCGGCTTGGTGCTTAGTGCCAAACTTGTATTCTCTTATTACTGCCATGCCAAAGGATGCCAACCTCTATGAGGCTGGAAGGGAGTACAGGCATCCTCAGTTGTGGCCTATGACCAGCAACCTATGGCATTCCACATACGAACTTCGTAAGCGGACAGTACTAATATACCCGATCTTCCCAAAAGATCAAGCAAATTACCAAACACTATTTTAGAAAAGCCCCTAGTGTTGCCACTAGGGGCTTGTGGCTAGCAGCGTTAAGCCACGATCGCAGTACATGGGTAAAACCTATGGAGCTATTTAGCCAACCTGCGCCACTTGCTTAGTAAGGATACGCATGACCTGACCAGGCTTTGCTGCTGGCATATATCTCGACCACTCCTCGGGCCGTGCATATCCTAGGCGAAACAAACCGGCAACGCATGAGTTCACTGTCTGTGGACTGCCAACAGCAACTAACCGAAGCACGTCCATTGGGGCTAGCATCGCAGCATCCTCTAGTGGTTGAGACCTCCTAACTTTTCGCTCCAACCTTGGTACAAGTTCTTCAGCTTGACTTGTGACC
Organism: Leptolyngbya sp.; assembly: GCA_035285305.1. Taxonomy (GTDB): domain Bacteria; phylum Cyanobacteriota; class Cyanobacteriia; order Phormidesmidales; family Phormidesmidaceae; genus Nodosilinea. The sequence continues at coordinate 12,306 of JAYKHF010000054.1, read as the reverse complement.
GATAGGGAGCTGGGCTCTACCAATTCCACCAACTCAAATGCCTCAGCCATTGGATGAGCCTCAGTTAGCTTACGAGCACTTTGAGTGAAGGAGTGGATAGTCTCAGCAAGAGCTGACTCCAACTGTTCTGCATCAAAGCTGTCCCCCCAATAAATCGAGAGAAGTGCCTCAATAGTTTCTCCGGCGCAGGCTTGCGCGTCTTGGTAGCGTGTATTGTCTGTCATTATGGTTGTAGCTCCATAGAAGGGGTTAGCCACCGCTCCTGCCGACCAAAGCTGATGCGGTGGTGTACAAATATATTATTCTCATTTTTTAGGCATAGTTGCAATATGAGAATGCTGGCAATATTAGGGGATGGGCACAAAGAACCTCATCAAAGTTTTGATTGACCAGCAGGGAATTACCCGGTACCGCTTTTGGCAGGACACCGGGCTGAGTCGTGCAACGGCGTATCGGTTATGCGACGACCCTGGCTACATCCCTACTGGAGATGTGATTGAAAAAATCTGCCGAGCTTATGGGTGGCAGCCAGGGGACTTCATCATTTATGAGCCTGACGAGTAGATGGCAGCTTCTATCTGTTCACAAGGAGAGGGAATTTTGGGTGTAAACTGGGTGTAGGAATTAACTTCAGAGGCTAAAAAGACGGTATATCAAGAAAAGTTGGCTGATTTGTAATCAGCCGGTCGCAAGTTCGAGTCTTGTCACCAGCTTTTCTAAAACCCTTGACGCATAAGGCTTTTCAGGGGGTTTTTGTTGCCTGTTCGCCTTCGGTTACGGAGGACATACATACTAAATTGACGCCCAAGATAGGTGTTTTTTGGGCTGTTGGGGTGTGAATTGGGCGTAATTCAAACGTACTGAAAAAATTCCCGTGTACTCTAAAACCCCTACGGCTGCCCTCGGCGACCTTGAGAAACACCCTGCTTCCGAGGCCATCGCGAATCTATGGCGACAAAAGAACCCAGGGTTTTTGAAGAACCCTGGGTTCTGATCCTTAAGTCACCGTTGAGGTTTTAGCGGGGCGCTTTCGTCCATTCGGTGTGGAAGGTGCCCTCTTTGTCGGTGCGCTGGTAGGTGTGGGCTCCGAAGTAGTCGCGTTGGGCCTGGGTGAGGTTTTGGGGTAGGCGATCGCGGCGGTAGCTGTCGAAGTAATCTAACGAGGCGCTGAAGGCGGGGACGGGGATGCCCTGGTGGGCGGCGAGGGCGATCACTTCGCGCCATGCGGCTTGGCGATCCAGAATGGTTTGTTTAAATTCTGGGGCCAGCAGCAGGTTGGGCAGGCTGGGGTTTTCGTCGTAGGCCTGTTTGATTTTGTTCAAAAATCCGGCCCGAATGATGCAGCCGCCTTTCCAAATTCGGGCGGTTTCCCCTAGGTTGATGCCGTACTCATAGTGGCTAGAGGCCGCCCCAATCAGCGCCATGCCCTGGGCGTAGGAGCAAATTTTGGAGCAGTAGAGGGCATCGCGGATCTTGTTCACCATGTCCTTCACGTCGCCACCAAAGCTGGGGCTGGGGCCAGTCAATGCCTGGGAAGCCGCCACCCGTTCGGCCTTGATGGAGGACAGAATCCGGGCGTTCACCGCTGCGGTGATGGTGGGAATGCCGACGCCCAGTTCTAGGGCGCTCATCACCGTCCAGCGTCCGGTGCCCTTTTGGCCAGCGGCGTCGAGGATCAGTTCCACCAGGGGTTTGCCCGTGTCGGGGTCGAGGTTGGTGAAGATGTCCGTGGTGATTTCAATCAGGTAGGAGTTGAGTTCGTCGGTGGTGTTCCACTTGGCGAAGACTTCGTAGAGTTGGTTGTGATCGAGGCCAAGGACGCTTTTCATCAGGTCGTAGGCTTCGGCGATCAGTTGCATATCGCCGTACTCGATGCCGTTGTGCACCATTTTGACGTAGTGCCCTGCGCCGCGAGGGCCGATGTAGGTAACGCAGGGGCCATCATCCACCTGGGCGGCAATTTTCTGCACAATTGGCTCGATGGAATCGTAGGCGGCGCGGGTGCCACCGGGCATCAGGCTGGGGCCATTCAGGGCACCTTCTTCCCCGCCGCTGACGCCCATGCCAATGAACCGTAGCCCCGTGGATTCCAAGTCCTTTGTGCGGCGTTCGGTGTCGTCGTAGAGGGAGTTTCCCCCGTCGATGATCATGTCGCCCTCTTGCAGCAGGGGCCGCAGTTGGTCGATCACCGCATCCACTGCGCCGCCCGCCTTCACCATCAACAAAATCCGGCGGGGCCGTTCTAGGGATGCCACAAATTCTTCCAAACTGTAGGTGGGCTTTACGTTTTTGCCCTGGGCGCGGCGCTCCATAAAGCTTTGAGTCACCTGGGCGGTGCGGTTATAGACGGCTACTGGAAAGCCGTTGCGCTCCACATTGAGGGCCAAATTTTCGCCCATCACGGCGAGGCCGATTACACCAAAACTCTGTGCCATAGAACTCTCTTGGTAACTGTTCGCTTGGGGATACGGTTGCCGTAGGGTTGCCGTTCGCCGTTGTCTTGCCCCAAGGTTGGGGGATGACAACGGGTTCGGGCGGGCGAGGCGACCTCGCCCCTACGGTTGATTGGGTTGGGGTACGGAGGAGGTCTCCTCGCCCCTAGGGTTTGCTGGGTTAGGAATCGGGTTTGCAGGATTCAGGTGTGGTCTTAGACGGTACACCTTGGAGACTAAGGACAAGGTTAAACCACGCCTTCCCAAGGAAAACTGTCCACAGCGTAAACAACCTTTTGGACATTCGGCCTCTCCCAAAGGTTTTCTTTAGGCCCGGGGCTCCCAGGCTAGGAAACCTTGACCTAGCCCTGTACCTTACCCTGGGGATGGCCACGGTGATGCCCGGGTCGATGGCCCGAATCTGGGGGCGGGCAGCACCCGGAGGAACCGCGACTTAGCCCAGGGCGGCCTGGAGGTGATCGGGCAGACGGCGTAGCACCCGGCGGCTGGTGAGATCCACCGTGGCGAGGGTAACGGTGCCCTCTAGACAGAGATCCCCACTGGCCGCATTGAGAATTTGGTAGTCCCACACCAGGCGCACCCCCTTGAAGGGAGCTAACCGAGCCTGAATCAAGGCCCTATCCCCCAGCCGCAGGGATTGGCGATAGCGCAGGGCCATATCCACCACAGGCAGATCGACCCCGGCCTGCACCCAGTCGGCAAAGGTGAGATGACGCTGCTTGAGGTAATCCACCCGGGCCTCCTCCAGCCAAGCGATGTAGGTGCCGTGCCAGACGATGCCCGCATAGTCGGTGTGGTGGGGGTGAACGATGACGCCGTACTCAAACCAAGGAGCCAAGTCAGTCGCCAAGCCAGTCGCCGCATCAGTCGCCAAGTCAGTCATGGGGGAGAGAATTACAGATCAACGGGACGGGGATCAGGCCAATCGGTGCATTGACGCGACTGCTCCCGACCCCATCAACTCGTTACTATAGCGGCCAATCTAACCGTCAATACAAATTATGAATGGTCGCCAGGTAGGGGGAAAGCCCATGCCTATGATGGTTGAGGTAGACCCAGGGCAAGGCCTGACTAGGCCTACCCTTGAGGCGATTTACCCACGTTTTTGCGAACCCAAATTTTGATTCGGCAGTTTGAGAGGAGGATCCCATGATAGAAAAAATTCTTTTGGCGGACTCTGGCACCGGGAATACCGAAGCCATGATGAAGTCGTTGATGGATATTCCCCTGATCCAGCGGGCGGCGGTGACGGTGCTCCATGTGGTGCCCTCCCAGGTGTCTGCCGAAGCCATGGCCAGCAAGTGGGAAGAGGGCGGACGCACCCTCGCCACGGCGATTCAAACCCTCAACCTCGATCCGGGCAAGGTCACGGCGATGCTGCGGGAGGGCGACCCCAAGGATGTCGTTGTGCAGGTTGCCGAGGAGGTCGATGCCAGCCTGATTGTGATGGGATCTCGGGGGCTCCAAGGGCTGAAAGCGATTCTAGAAAATTCCGTCAGTCAATACGTGTTTCAGCTTGCGGCACGGCCCATGCTGCTCGTGAGGGATGACCTCTACACCATTCGCCCCATCAAGCGGGTGCTGGTGGCCATGGACAAATCCGACTCGGCCAAGGAAGGGTTGAACATCGCCCTCACCCTGCTGCGCGACATCAAGGGTGGCGAACTCACCCTAGTGCATTCCGTCTCCAGCCTGAAGGCCAAACCCTTCGACATCACCACCATTGACGCTAACCAAGACCCCGTTCTGCTGGCCGCAGCGGAAGAGGCCCGCAAGTATGGCGTGCCCTACAAACTGGCCGCCCCCGAAGGCAAAGCTGGGCAGCGCATCTGCCAACTGGCGGAAGACCGCAACATCGACCTGCTCATTCTCGGATCCCCCGACCGTCGGCCCACCATTGCCAAGGGCCTCCCCGATTTGGATAAGGTGCTGGGCGAGTCCCTCACCGACTATGTGCGGGTCTATGCGCCTTGCCCCGTCCTAATCACCCGAATGCAGGGCTAAGCCGAGACGCGATCCCGACGCGATCCCAGGGTTCTAGCTGGGGATGCCGCCATCGGTGGGCTACCCATTCAAGCACCCTGGGATCTGAGGCAAACACCCCCCACCCCCCACGGAAAAGAGGGGCCTCTCGCCCAGGCCCCTCTTTTCCGTGGGAGCGAGAAGGGGTACATTATGCGAAACCTACATAAAAATCATGCGCTAAAAGTATCGAATGGGGCAAAAAGTAACGCAGCATACAAAAGCTCCCCTGAAGTTTGAATAATTTGTTAACAAACATAATCAGGCTATTTTTTAAGGTCTAATTTCGCCGAAATTAAATTCAGTCATGGGTCGCAGGTGAATGTTTGAATGGGTTACATGTCAGAGAAAAGATACGCATTAAATCGTCACAGCCCCTGCGGCTGGCGATGGTGAAAGCGCGATTATCATGGATTTATTTCTCTGATTTTTCCTAGGCAATAATCTTGAAAATGGAACAGAAAAACCTAGTTTCCCTTTGATTGAGTATATTCTGAGCCTGTTTAGGGCTATGAATGACGATTGACAAGGTCAACTACCGCCGCTGCCTGTTTTTCTAACGTATTGAGATTCAGTCAGAGGAGATGGGTAATGAGCAGAAAACTAGGTCACTCCTTTTTCAGTATTCTTCAGTCGATCTGGCACGGTGTTTAAGCTCGGCCTTTATTAGCCTTAGCGGCCCACTGGTTTCCCTCTATTGCGTCAGTCTACCCATAGGTAATGGGTCATTTAGCCCCAGGCAATTCGGATTTTTAAGGATCAACCATGACTCGTCTCAACCGTCGTAAGTTTTTGTTCACCGCTAGCACCGCCGCCGCTGGTACGGTGTTTCTCCATGCTTGTAGCCAAGGGGGTTCCAATACCGCCGCCGATGCGGGCGCTGATGCGGGCTCCTCGACTGATTCCGCCGCTGGGCCAGTGGAGGGCTTGGAAACCACCACCGCTCGGCTTGGCTTCATTGCCCTCACCGACTCAGCCCCGCTGATTATTGGTAAGGTGAAGGGCTTTTTCGACAAGTACGGCATGACCGATGTGTCCGTGGAAAAGCAAGCCTCCTGGGGCACCACCCGCGACAACCTTGTGCTGGGTTCCGGCGGCGGCGGCATCGATGGGGCGCACATCCTCACCCCCATGCCCTACCTGATTTCCCAGGGCATCGTCACCGATGGCAACAAGGTGCCGATGTACATCCTGGCTCGCCTGAACGTCAATGGTCAGGGCATTTGTCTCTCCAACGACTACGCCGACCTCGATGTTGGGGTGGATGCCACGGCCCTGAAGGAAGCCTTTGCCAAGCGCAAAGCCGAGGGCAAAGAACTGAAGGCGGCGATGACCTTCCCCGGCGGCACCCACGACATGTGGATTCGCTACTGGCTAGCGGCGGGGGGTGTGGATCCTGACCAGGATATCTCCACCATTGTGGTGCCTCCGGCCCAGATGGTGGCCAACGTGAAGGTCGGCAACATGGATGCCTTCTGTGTGGGCGAACCCTGGCCCTTGCAGACCGTGAACCAGGCGGTTGGGTTCAATGCCCTCACCACCGGGGAAATGTGGAAAGACCACCCCGAAAAAGCCTTTGCCATGCGGGCCGACTGGGTGGATGCCAACCCCAACGCCGCCAAGGCGATGCTGATGGCGGTGCTGGAGGCTCAAATGTGGTGCGACCAACCCGAAAATAAAGAGGAAATGTGCCGCATTCTCTCCGAACGGGCTTGGTTTAACGTGCCCTTTGAAGACATCATCGACCGTTCCATGGGCAAGTACGACTTTGGCCGGGGCCGGGTGGAAGAACTGCCCGACCTCCAGCAGAAGTACTGGGCTGACAATGCGTCCTACCCCTACAAGAGCCACGATCTCTGGTTCCTGGTGGAAAACATTCGCTGGGGGCTGCTGCCCAAGGACACCGATGTCAATACCTGGGTGGAGGGCGTCAACCGGGAAGACCTCTGGCGCGAAGCAGCCACCGCCATTGGCCAAGATGCGGCCATTCCCGCCAGCACCTCTCGCGGCGTCGAAACCTTCTTCGATGGCGTCACCTTCGACCCCGAAAATCCCCAGGCTTATTTGGACAGCCTCAAGATCAAAAAGGTCTAGGCCCTCACCCCCAACCCCTCTCCCCGTGGGAGAGGGGAGCTAGAGGGAAACTTCCTTGACGGATAACCTCTGACTTCTCGCTGCCCCGCAACCTCGCCACTGGAGATCACCGATGACCGCACCCCTTGATATTCGCCCGACCCGATCACGATTTAACATAGCCCGCCTAGGTCAACAGGCGCTCAATGGGCTCAAGAGCCTGATTGCTCCCGCTGTGGCCATTTTGATTTTCCTGGCCGTTTGGCAAGTCTTGACCATGGGGCCAAATGCCACCCTACCGACCCCCATTCGTACGGTTCAAGATACCTGGGAACTGATTGTCAATCCTTTTTTTGACTATGGCGGCACGGATAAAGGTTTGTTTTGGCAGGTGCTCACCAGCCTGCAACGGGTAGCCATTGGCTTTTCCTTGGCGGCGGTGGCAGGGGTGGCCCTTGGCATTTTGGTGGGTACCAGTCCACTGATGTATAGCGCCCTTGATCCCATTTTTCAAATTTTGAGAACGGTGCCCCCTTTGGCCTGGTTGCCGATTTCCTTGGCCGCGCTTCAGCAGGCAGGGCCAGCCTCCATTTTCGTGATTTTTATTACGGCGATTTGGCCCATCATTATTAACACCACCGAGGGCGTTCGCCAAATTCCCCAGGATTACAACAACGTCGCCAAGGTGCTGCGGTTGTCTAAGCCCACCTACTTTTTCAAAATTCTGTTTCCCGCCACCGTGCCCTACATTTTCACCGGGCTTCGCATCGGGATTGGCCTATCTTGGCTGGCGATTGTAGCGGCAGAAATGTTGATTGGCGGCGTTGGCATCGGCTTCTTTATCTGGGATTCCTGGAACAGTTCCCGCATCAGCGATATCATCATCGCCATCATTTATGTGGGTGTTGTCGGCCTGCTGCTGGATCGCCTGATTGTGTTCATTGGCACCTTAGTTCTGCCTGAAGAACAGAAGAAATAATGCCCTCACCCCCAACCCCTCTCCCACGGGGAGAGGGGAGTAAGAGGGGAACTCCCAGAGTTCTTTGACTTAGGCCAAGACGGTAACAACGCACCCAAACAAGAACCCTAAAGTCTGGTTTAAGTAGAATATCCCGTAGGGTGCATTAGCGAAGCAATGCACCACCGGGTTAAGCACACCACAGACCTTTGTTGGGTTCTGCGATCGCGCCACCCAACCTGCATTTACTTAATCTTGCATCCCGAATCCTAAACCCCAAATCCCCTAAAGAACCATGGCTGTTTTTGTTGAAGTTGACCACGTTGATCGCGTCTTTAACCTGCCCGATGGTGGGGAATATATTGCCCTAAAAAATATTGATCTAAATATCCACAAAGGGGAATTTGTATCCCTGGTGGGGCACTCTGGCTGCGGCAAATCTACCCTGTTGAATATTCTGTCTGGCCTGGACCAACCCAGCAGTGGCGGCATCATCCTAGAGGGACGACAGGTGACGGAACCTGGCCCAGATCGCATGGTGGTGTTTCAAAACTACTCTCTCCTGCCCTGGCTCACGGTGCGCCAAAACATCGAACTGGCGGTGGATCAGGTGATGGGGTACCATCCCAAGGCGGTACGGAAGCGGATGGTGGATCATCACATTGAAATGGTGGGGCTGCAAAAGGCGGCAGAGAAGCGACCAGGCCAGATTTCCGGCGGTATGAAGCAGCGGGTGGCCATTGCCCGCGCCCTGGCTATTCGGCCCAAGCTGCTGCTGCTGGATGAACCCTTTGGGGCGCTGGATGCCCTGACTCGCGGCGGTTTGCAAGAACAGCTCATGCAGATTTGCCAGGAACACGAAGTCACCTGTGTGATGGTGACCCACGATGTGGACGAGGCGCTGCTGCTGAGTGATCGCATTGTGCTGATGACCAATGGCCCAGAGGCCCACGTCGGCCAAATTGTGGATGTGCCCTTCCCCCGCCCCCGCGAGCGCATGGAGGTGGTGAAGCACCCCAACTACTACAGCCTGCGCAATGAGATTGTGTATTTCCTGAACCAGCAGAAGCGGGCCAAACTACAACGGAGCAAGCCTGCGGTGGCGGTGGCGGCCAATGGCCTAGAGAAGGTGAACCTGGAACTGGGCTTTATCCCGCTGGTGGACTGTGCGCCGCTGATTGTGGCCAAGGAAAAGGGGCTATTTGAAGCCAACGGTCTTAGCCAAGTCACCCTGAACCGGGAACCCAGTTGGAATGCCATCGCCGATGGTGTCACCAGTGGTCGGCTTGATGCTTCGATGATGGTGGCGGGGATGCCCTTGGGCATTACCCTGGGCTACGGCAACCAGCGCCCGGTGCCCATGGTGAGCGCCCTTACCCTCAGCCGTAACGGCAACGCCATCACCTTCAGCAAACGGCTGTTTGATCAGGGCGTGCGTTCCCTGACGGATTTCAAAGCGGCGATTGACCGTCGGCCCGATCAAGTCCACACCCTGGCGGCGGTGCATCCCACCTCCATGCACAACCTGCTGCTGCGCTACTGGCTGGCGGCTGGCGGCATCGACCCCGACCGCGACGTGAGCGTGACCGTGATTCCCCCGGCCCAGATGGTCTCGAACCTGAAGTCGGGCACCATCGATGGCTACTGTGTGGGCGAACCCTGGAACGCCCGTGCCGTGGCCGAGGGCCATGGTGTGGTGCTAGCGACGGATAACAACATCTGGTCGGGACATATCGAAAAAGTGCTGGGTGTCACCGAAGCCTGGGCCAACCAGTATCCTAAGACCCACGTTGCCCTGGTGAAGGCGCTGCTGGAGGCCTGCGAATACTGCGAAGACCGCCGCAACCGAGAAGAAATCGCCGAAATGCTGGCCCGTCCTGAATACGTTGGTGCCGATGAGGCTCTGATCCGCCAGGGCTTTATCGACCCCTACAACCGGGGCGACGGCAACGAACCCCAGCAAGTCCTGAACTACGTCCAGTTCTTTACGGGCAAGGCGAACTTCCCGGATGTCACCGAGGCGGTGTGGATGATGACCCAAATGGCCCGCTGGGGCATCACCCCCTTCCCCCGCAACTGGCTGGAAATTGCTGAACGGGTGAAGCGCTCCGACATCTTTGGCCAAGCCGCCCGCGAACTGGGCCTCCTCGACATTGGTCGAGATCGCCACAGCATCCAACTTTTCGACGGTATCCCCTTCGACCCCAACCATCCCCTCGACTACCTCAACCAATTCCCCATCAAGCGCGACCTCCGCATCGAGGAAATGCCGATGGATACGGTGAGGTGATCGTTGCCGTTACCCCTGGCCCCGCTCTCCTAGGATCGGGGCGTTAGCATCGCCGACTGGCCCAATCTCCACTGTTAACTCTGACCATGCAAGTGCTAAACTCTCCCACCCAATCCCCCACCGATTCCTTTACCCAGGATCCTTTCCTGGTCATCGACAACCTCTCCAAGGTCTACCCCACCCCCACCGGGGAGTATGTGGTGCTGGATGGCATCAATCTGGCGGTGCAGGCCGGGGAATTTGTCTGCGTGATTGGCCATTCCGGCTGTGGTAAATCCACCCTGCTGGATATGGTGGCGGGCTTTCGACAACCCACCGCAGGCCAAGTACGCCTAGAAACCCAGCCGATTCAAGCCCCCGGCCCCGACCGCATGGTGGTGTTCCAAAACTACTCCCTGCTGCCCTGGCTGACCGCCTACGAAAACATCTATTTGGGCGTAGATTCCGTCTTCCCCGATAAACCGGAAAAGGTGAAAAAGCGCATCGTGATGGAGCATTTGGCGCTGGTGGGCCTAGAAGAAGCCGCCCACAAAAAGCCCGGTGCCCTCTCCGGCGGCATGAAGCAGCGGGTCTGCATTGCCCGCGCCCTGGCCCTGCGGCCCAAGGTACTGATTTTGGATGAACCCTTCGGTGCCCTTGACCCCATCACCCGTGAAGAACTTCAGGAAGAACTGCTGAAAATCTGGCAAGACCACAAAATCACGGTGCTGATGATCACCCACGACATCGATGAAGCCCTGTTTTTGGCGGATCGAGTGGTGATGATGACCAACGGCCCCGCTGCCCAAATTGGCGAAATCATGACCGTGCCCTTTGATCGCCCCCGCGATCGCAGCCGCATCATGGAAGACCCCCGCTTCTACGAACTCCGCAACGAAGCCCTCGACTTCCTCTACCACCGCTACGCCCACGACGACACCGAGTAAGGAATCGGGCTGATCCCATGCCGTAGGGGCGCGGTTTTCGCGCCCGGTATAGAACCCATGCCGTAGGGGCGCGGTTTTCGCGCCCGATGCAGGATCTTTTGTCAGCCAGCCAGGGAATCTAGACGGCCTCACCCGAATGTGCTGTAGACCTTGGCGGTGCTACCGCGAAGGTTAGGAAAACAAATCAAAGGGAAAAGGCCCATAGGTTCCCACCAGTTCTTCATATTCCGGTTCAGAACTGTGGAAAGTAATCAAAACACCGCGAGATTGGCCACTGTAATCATCTAAATACCAGGCCCCTTTGAGGGTATTGAACTTGAGATAAACAGATCCTGATCGGTCAGGCAAATTGAGAGTCACGGTGACGCCCAGGGCCGCTAAAAATGACTCCATGGCGGCCTTCGCTTCACTGAGAGAACTGGCGCAAATGCCCAGGGTTTGGTAATCGGAAAGGTCATTAAAGGAGGCTAAATCCTGACGCACTTGATCCACCTCCACTGGGCTTAAGGTGGGGGGGGTGGAAAGGCAGCTAAATTGATTCAACCGTTTGCGCGTAGCGGCTATATCGGCGGTGGGGGTCGGAGAAACCATGATGTCCTCGATAGGGGGAACTTGGGCAAGGGAGGGGCGCGGGTGCAGCCGCATGGTCCGGCGGGCCAGCACCCCTAGGAAAACAGGGCGATCCTGACCAAAACTAATGGGATACAAGCCCCGCCCTTTTAGGGCGGCTTTCTCTGAATAAATGGCACTGCATTTATTCATGCGCTATAGTGGAGTCATGCTAAACATCACCTACGAGTACAAGCTTGATCCGACGCTTGAGCAGGAAGCGGCTATAGAAGACTGGCTAGAAATCTGCCGGAAGGTCTATAACTACGCCCTTGCCGAGCGAAAAGATTGGGTGCGTTCTCGCAAGTGCCCGATCAATGCTTGCAGTATTGATCGGGAGTACATTGTCCCTGTAGACGCAAGACGACCAACCTTTGCTAGTCAATGCAAGTCACTGGCAGCGGCAAAGCAGGAAATTCCTGAACTTAAGCGACCCCATACCCATGTGCTGCAGCAGGTTCTAAGAACCCTGGAAGCAGCTTTTGTGGCGATGTGGGAACGTGGGCATGGCTTTCCTCGGTTCAAGAAGCGGATGCGGTCGTTTGTGTTTCCTCAACTCAACAAAGGCGTTGTCAAAGGGAATCGCGTCAACCTGCCCAAGATTGGCTGGGTCAAGATGCGACTTTCTCGGCCAGTGCCCGCAGGGTTTGAGGCAAAGCAGATTCGTGTGGTCAAGCGGGCTTCTGGATACTACGTCATGATTGTGTTCCAGTCTGATGTAGATGTACCAGCCGTTTCGCCGCATGGAGAACCGTTAGGGGTAGATGTTGGCATTGAAAGCTATCTAGCAACTTCTGCGGGCGAGTTAGTTAAAAATCCTAGATTTTTCGTGAATGGGCAACGCAAGCTGAAATCGCTGCAACGTCAATTGAAGCGCAGAAAGAAAGGGTCTAGTCGCTGGCTCAAACTCCAAAAGAAGATGGCTAGGCATCACGAATATCTGGCCAATGCCCGAAAAGACTTTCAGTTCAAGTT
>JAYKHF010000053.1:0-6795 GCA_035285305.1 Leptolyngbya sp. | reverse complement strand
CCACTGGTCACGGGTCAAGTGGCTGGCATATTCTGATGACATGGCTTCTAAGGGGCTACAGTGTTCATTACTCTGAGCCTAATACCGAGGAAGCCTTTTCTGGGATCCGGGCATCTGTGTGCTAATTGATACTTTCCAAATATCCTCTAAAAAGGCAGAAGCCCGATATTATGACCGCATCTGGTTCTCTAGGATCCAGTCCATGCGCTGTCAATTGTCCCCCTGGGAGGCGGCATAAAGATGTGTCAGGCAGTCAGATCCCGACTCCCGACTCCCCACTCCCCACTCCCCACTCCCGCCCCCTCACTCCCGTGCCCTCTCTCTACTACCTCCTCCGTGCCCGCGCCGATGGCCGCTACCTGTCCGCCCGTCTCCGCGCCGCTGACCCTGCCCAGGGGGCCGGGTTTCTGCTGGTGTTCCAGGCAGACTACGATGCCCTGATCTACCTCAATGCCCATGCCCCTGAGGTAAGTGACCAGTTTGCGGTGGAGACCGTCACCCCCAGCGCCCTCAAGTCTCTGCTGACTCGCTGGGATTTCCAAGGCCTGGGCATGGTGGCCGATCCCCGCCTGCCAGACATTGAATTCTTTAACCGAACCCCAGATTCCTAGCGCTATGGCAAAATCTGACCCGAACCGTATCCTGCGTCTGTTGCCCCTAGTGGCCGGGGGGCTAGGGGGCACCTTATTGCTACTGAATCGGCTGCTCACTCCAGGCTTAACGGAATCCCAGGCCCGATCGGATGTGATGGGGGTGATCCTCAGTGCGCTCCTCATTTTGACCGGGCTGCTGTGGCAGCGGGTGCAGCCCATCCCCCCAGAGGCGGTGATTTTGGAGGGCGAAGAGGGGTTTGACCTCGCAGCGGATTTACCGGAGGCGGTGAAGGTAGAACTCGCCTGGGCGTCCCATGTGCTGATCACCAATACGGTGACGCGCTCGGTGGTGGTCTACTACCAGGGGCGGGTGGTGTTGCGGCGCGGAATTTTGGGGCCAACGGCGACGGTGGAACCCGGGCCGATTCTCAAGCGTGTGCTGGAGACGGGCAAAGCCGTTTACCTCGTGAATTTGAAGATCTACCCGGGCCGAGTGGAGTTCACCTACCTGCCGCCCAATACCCAGGGGGTGATTTGTCAGCCCCTAGGCGATCAGGGGGTGTTGATCTTGGCCGCCAATGCCCCCCGCAGCTATACCAAGCAAGATGAAGCCTGGGTGGAGGGCCTCGCCGACAAATTAAGTTATTCCCTCGCGGCATCGGCCAAAACGCCTACCGAATCGGGCCTGACGCCAGAATCATCACCCCCATCACCCCTGTCCAACCGATGAGGGTCAAAAGCGCGGTCAGCAAAAAGGGTAGGCGACGGTAGGCCGACTGGGCCGCCTCCAACACCGAACCGGAAGGCCACCAAGGCCAGTCGTAAATGGTGATCGTTTTAGGGGTTCTTCCCAGTTCCCTACCCGCGAGATCGTCGCCAGTTGCACCAGTTTTCGGCCCAGTCGCGCCGCCAGGTGCCCGGTTGCCAACGCTGCCGTTGCCAAGCGGCCAGCATTTGATCAAACAGATGGGCGTGGCTGTGGGGCAGGGTAGGGAGCCGTTCCCAGTGCTGAATCCGCCAATCGTTTTGCATCATCCCCGCCACGGTTGGGATTAAATCCTGGGCGCAGGCTCCCCAAATATGCGCCCCCAGCAGTCGTCCATCGCGATGCACCACCCAGCGACATAATCCGGTAGTATCCCCCGCCAGGTGGGCGGCGAGCGTATCGCCGAGGGACACCTGAATGACCGCAGCCTCCGATCCAAACCAGCGCTGGGCTTGACTGGCGGTTAGGCCCACCCGCCCCAGGGCGGGCACCGTGGGCAATAGACAAGCCCGATGGAAGGCCCGATGTTGACGATGGGGCAGATAGAGGGCATTGCGCACGGCGATGGGGACATCCTGAAAATCCGTAGCCTTGGCCCAATAGCCCCCCAGGGCAGGCCCGCAGGCCAAGACCCGAGGGTGGGCCGTGCGCAGGCGGTCATCCACCGCCAGACCCGCCACTCCGGGCCGCACCCCGAGGGCCGCAAGGTTCAGGTTTTCCACCTCCGGCTGTGGGGCCGTCCCCAGGATCACCTGGGCGCTGTGGAGGGTCGTCCCATCCTCTAGCGTCACCCTAAACTGGCCATCGTAGGTAATGGCGGTGGGTCGCTGTCCTAGGCGCACCGTCACCCCCGAGGCCCGCAGCAACTGCTCCCCCAACAGCGATAGGTCGCTATCCTCGTGGGGTAGGAGTTGATCGCCTCGGCTCAACAGCGTCACCGATCGCCCCAGCCGAGCCAGGGCTTGGGCCAGGGCGATGGCCAGGGGGCTACGACCGAGGATAATGGCCTGGTCTGGTAGGGTCTCCCCGTGGGGAAAGTCCTCCAGGGTGCGGTAGGGCGTCTGGGCTAAACCGGGAATGGTCGGAACCGTCGGGCAAGTGGGCGGACAGAGGACATAGCCCCTGGCCCGCAGCCGCCGATCCGCCGTGGTCAGCGCCAGCCGAGGCCGGATCTCGAATTGCCCCCTAGCCGCAATGGTGTCTACCCCCATCGTGGCCAGGGAGGCCAGGGATAGGGACGCCGATGCTAGGGCCGTGGCCGCCTGGATTTGCGCCTGTAGGGCGGCCCAATCTGGGCCAGGGGCAGAAGGGTCAACCGCCCAACCGTCATTTCCACCCTGCCCCCGCCACCGGGCCAGCCTCTCAAGGCCCAGCGATACCGCCAGATCACGATCCACCCGCCCCGGCGGCTCCACCAGGGCCACCCGCGCCCCCTCCCGCGCCGCCAAGGCCGCTGCCCGCCGCCCCTGCACCGTTCCCCCCGCAATCACCAAATCATAGTCAATGGCCATCCCATCCCCACCGCCAGCGTTCTAGGCTGATTATTTCAGGTTTCCAGGATTTGGTTCACCCCGCACTGACTTACGAAACTTGCTTGTTGCTAAACTAAAACCGTCACCCCCTCGGCCACGGCCCAGTCCCCGAAGCCCTCACCCCCAACCCCTCTCCCCGAGGGAGAGGGGAGCCTAGACCGACTCCCGACGCCCCACTCCCAACTCCCAACTCCCGACTCTCAGCCCTCACCCCCAACCCCTCTCCCCGAGGGAGAGGGGAGCCTAGACCGACTCCCGACTCCCGACTCCCGACTCCCGACTCCCCCATGCCCGCCATCGACTACCTCCGCATCAGCCTAATCGACCGCTGCAATTTTCAATGCACCTACTGTATGCCGGAGGGCATCGACCTTCAGTATGTGCAGCAGCAGGACTGGCTGACGCGGGAGGAACTGGGGCAGTTGTTGGCGGAGGTGTTTATGCCGCTCGGGTTTTCGCGGTTTCGTCTCACCGGGGGAGAACCCTTGCTACGGCCTGATGTGGTGGACATTGTGCGGGACATCGCCCAGTTTCCAGGCACTCAGGATGTCGCCATTACCACCAACGCGTTTTTATTGGCGAACCTGGCCCAAGACCTCTGGGATGCGGGGCTACGGCGCATCAACATCAGTCTAGATTCCCTCGATCCAGCGGTCTTTCAGCAGATTGTGGGCGGGCGGGGGCGATCTCGCTGGCCGGAGGTGTGGGCGGGGATTCAGGCGGCGCATCGAGTGGGGTTTTCGCCCCTGAAGCTGAATGTGGTGGTGATTCCCGGCGTCAACGATCACGAGGTGCTGGATTTAGCCGCCCTGACGCTGGATCGACGGTGGCACGTGCGGTTTATCGAGTTTATGCCCATCGGCAATGATCACCTGTTCCAAGACCGGGGCTGGGTAGAGTCTGAAACCCTGCGCCAGCGCATTCGCCAACGCTGGGGGCTGACCGAGGGCCAGGTGCAGGGCAATGGGCCAGCGGATGTGTTCCAAATTCCGGGAGCCTTGGGCACCGTGGGGTTCATTAGCCAAATGTCGGAGTGCTTTTGCGATCGCTGCAACCGAATGCGCCTCTCCGCCGATGGTTGGCTGCGCCCCTGTCTGCTCAATGAAACCGGGCAGCTTGACTTGAAAACCGCCCTCCGCCAGGGCCAACCCCTCACCAACCTGCGGGCTCAGGTGGCGGATCTATTGGGGGCCAAACCCGACATCAACTACAAAATGCGGGAATCCGGCGTGACTGGGGCTTATCATCGCACGATGTCCCAAATTGGAGGCTAGTGGTTTGTCAGGGTTAATTTTAGGGTTCAGATATCCTCAAAGTCCCCCAAAATTGGGGGATTGAGGGGGCCAAAAGAGGGGGCCAAACGGGGAGATGAGGTCAAACAGGACTGATGGGTACTGAGTAGCCCACCCTGGGATTACCAAAAAAGGTGATTGAGCCAATGACCCAGAACTTTCAGGCCGGGGGGATCTTGGTAGTCGGTGGGTAGCAGGGCCGCAAAGGCTTGTTCAAGCTGAGCCAAGGCCTCGTCGATGTCTTGGCGCTTGGGGCGGGGTTGGTGGGGCACCGGCACTGGGGGGCCAAAGCGCAGGGTTAGCCGTTTACGAAGGTAGAGATCCTGGGTGCCGATGATGGCGATGGGCACAATGGGCACCCCCGACCGCATGGCATAGATCACGGTGCCCCGTTTGAGGGGATACATCTGGCCCTCGCGTTCGCCCAAACGACCTTCGGGGAAAATCATCAGACCATCGCCTCGGCTGAGCAGGGCTTTGACCGCCTGATCAATCTGGCGCATTTGCTGAATGGAACTGCCGTTGGGCACATCCCGCTGAATGGTGGCCGCCAGTTCCGCCAGGTCAGGACGATTCGCCTGGGCCGCTGCCACCACGGCGATTTCTTCCTTCCACCAGCGCTCTAGGGGAATCACGCCCCCCGCCCAGCCAATCAGCCAGCGTTTCCAGCGTTTGTTGTAGAGGGTGCGGGCATCGCCGAGGATGTAGTAGTAGGGATGGGGGGGCACGAAGGCCAGAATTAAAAACGGGTCGAGGTGGCTGAGGTGGTTGGCCGTCAACACATTAGGCCCGTCGGGGATGTACTGGGGGTTTTCAATCCGCACCCGAAAAAAGGTTTTAATGAACCGCCGCATCAGCCACCGACGAAACCGACCGCTCACCCGTTCATCCCCCTGCCCAGCCGCCATGGCGCTAAGGCGGTCTAAATCCTGGGTGATGCGCCGTCGTACCCTGGGGTTTTGGGCCATCGCCACCCCCTCGCGCACCCGCTGGATCACCGCTGGCGTGAGCGTTGGGGTCGGGGTAACATCAGGTTTTGCCATGGGCTGAGTTCATCGCGGAGACATCGGGAAAACGGCGGGAAAAGGGCATTCGCAGGGCGTCATCCGTCAGGCCAAGCAGGGCAGGGCCTTAGATCAGCGACAGAACGATCATCCCTGCAACCAGCACCATCACCATGAGGGTTAGGGGTTCTGGCTTGCTCACCGCCCCGCCGCCGCCGCCCTCCGGCCTCACGACATAAAGAATCAATCCTACGGCCAAACCAACGACGACAAAATCAAGACCCGTAAACACAGCGATCACCTTGAGGAACGACCTGATCCTTAGGATAATCGCCCCATCGAGTAACGTACCCTTAACTTTCCAGCCCATTCTTGGGAAAGCACAGCGCCCATGTCCAAGCCCTCCCGCACCTACCATGATCCCCTCCATGGGGCCATTACCCTCCATGCCAGCGACCCCGAAGAGGCTCTGCTGATTCGGCTGATTGATACCCCAACCTTCCAGCGGCTGCGGCGCATTCGGCAAATGGGGCCAGCCTATCTCACCTTCCACGGCGCTGAAAGTTCGCGCTTTACCCATTCGCTGGGGGTGATGGCCCTGGCCCGCCGCGCCTTTGACCAGATCCTAGGCCGCTACCCCCACCTCCGACCCCATCGAGCGACCGTTCTCTGTGCCGCCCTACTCCACGACCTTGGCCATGGCCCCTTTAGCCACACCGCAGAGGAAATCTTTGGTCTGCACCATGAGTATTGGACGCAGCGGATGATTCAAGAGATCCCCGCCCTGCGCGATCCGCTAAACCACTATTCCCCCGACCTGATTCCAGCCCTGACCCAGGTCTATGATCACACCCACCCGGTGCCCCTGGTGTGGCAGTTGGTCTCTAGCCAGTTAGACTGCGACCGCCTGGATTACCTGCTGCGCGACAGTTATTCCACGGGGGCAAGCTACGGGCAGTTGGATCTCGATCGGATTCTGATGGCCCTAGAATTGGAGCCCGACAGCAACCGCTTGGTGGTCGCCCATAAGGGCCTTGCCGCCATTGAGCATTACCTCGTGGTGCGCCACTTTATGTATGCCCAGGTCTATAACCACCCCAAAAATATTGCCGCCACCTGGCTCTTGAAATGCGCCTTTCACCGCGCCCGCACCCGCCACCAAGCCGGACAACTGGAGGTGGATGACACCGTTGCGGCTTGGCTACAATCCGCCGACATTCCCCTCAGCCTTGAGACCTATCTCAGGGCTGATGATGGGGTCTTGAACTACCACCTCCAACGCTGGCAGCGGGGAAAGGATGGGCTGCTGGCGGATCTCTGTCGGCGCTACGTGGATCGAGATTTGCTGAAAACCCTGGAAGTGACGCGGTTATCCGAGGATCAGCAACAGTCCTTCCTCGCCCAGGTACAGGCCCATTTGGTTGACCATGGCTTTCCTGGCGAGACCTACGCCACCCTAGAGCACACCTGGAGCCGAGGGTACACCACCTACCAACAGGGTATCCACATGCATATAGACAACGCCTTTGTGGATATCAAAGCCCTCTCCCCCTTGGTCAATACCCTCAGCCAACCCGCCGAGCGCATTTGGCTCCTCTATCCCCGCGA
>JAYKHF010000052.1:0-9405 GCA_035285305.1 Leptolyngbya sp. | reverse complement strand
CTATCCGATGGGGGATAAGCCCCCGGTGCTATCAGGATCGTGACGGCAGCCGTTACCCTAGATTCAGGAATTGTCTGGTGGTTTGCTATGTCATCGCCCCCGTCATCGCCCCTGTCATCGCCTCCGTCATCACCCCCAACACCGGATCTTGACCCGCTGAATCCGGCCACCGGGGCCAAGACGGTTTACCACGACAGCCCCCTAGATCGACTGTTTATCGCGCTGTTTAGCCGTAAGATGGCCAAGGCCCTGGGCCAGAAAAGCCTAGGCTCCGGCTATGACGGCTTTGTGGCGCTGTCGCGGCAGATGATGCCGGGACGCAACGCCCAGGAGCAGCAGGCGCTGGTGGCGGTGGTGCTGCGTTCCCTGGTGCCAGCCCCGGTGCTGTGGTTGATTCGTACCCTGTTTTCCCCCACGCGCCTGGTGTGCGAGCTCAATGCCTGGTTTGCCACCCAGTTGTTTGAGTGGCTGGTTGGCCCCTGCGAAGTCACCGAGGTGGAGATCACGACGGCGGACGGCACCCGGCAGCGGCAGCGTAGCGGCGTCCACATCCAAAAGTGCCGCTACCTGGAGGAGAGCCAATGTGTGGGCCTGTGCGTCAATATGTGCAAGCAGCCTACCCAGCGGTTTTTCACCGAAGACTTTGGCATTCCCCTCACCATGACCCCCAACTTTGAGGACTTTAGCTGTGAGATGGTCTTTGGCCAAGCGCCCCCGCCCCTGGAGACAGAAGCCGCCTACGAACAGCCCTGTTTAGCCCAGCGCTGCACCTTGGCCCCCGTCGCCTCCGGGGAACCTCGCCCTTGCCCCAAAGTCCGCAGCTAACCCTAGGCCAAGCCTTGAGCAACGGCCTCTAGAAGGTCGGCATGGATGGCGGGGGTGGCGGCTACCACCAGGCCGGGGCGCTGGTAGGAATCGCAGGCCTGGAGCGGGGGGGGCGGATCCCCCGTGAAGGTGGTGACGATGTGCCCCATTTCCTGGGCCATAAAGGCCAGGGCCGCACCGTCGATAAATTGGCTTCGGGCCAGCACCGCCCCCGCCAAGTCACCACTGAGCAGGCCATTAAAGTTGGGGATGGGCTGGGTTTTAGAGTAATCGGCCTTGGTGTGAAAGACGCGGTAGCGATCCCTCAAATAGGGCACCAGATCCCCCATTTGCCAGCCCAGGCAAATCGCTGGAGTGGGGCTCGTAATGGTCATCCGCTGGCAGTCCTCCAGGCCATCGGCGAGGCCACCCTTGAAGGTGCCTTCTCCCCGTAGGGCGTAGTAGTAGCAATCTTGGCCGGGGGTAATGGCAATGGCGGCCTCGTACTCGTCCGTATTGAGAATGCCCAGGATGATTTGATAGTTGGAATGGCCATCCAGGTAAAACTGGGTGCCGTCGATGGGGTCGAGGGTGATCAGATAATCCCCCGGTTCCCCCAGGTCAATGGCCCGAAAATACTTGGTGTTGTAGGTTTGCTCATACTCCTCCCCAAAGAAGCGCACCTGGGGAAACAGCCCCAGCAGCACCACTTCCATCATGGTTTGGATCGACAAATCCGCATCGCTGAGGGCCGAGGCAAAGAAGTTATCCCCCTTATCAGCCTTGTCGGGTTGGGCCTGAATTTGGGCCTGGATTTGCTGGGCGTAGGCCCCCGCTGTTTTGAGGTAAGGCAGCAGTGCCGTGAGGATCTGTCGAGGCGTAAAAGGTCTGGACATGGCCGCAAAACCTGATCATCGGTGCGCCCCTAGTGTACCTTGCGGTGATTGACAGGCCTTCGGTTCGTTCCAGCCCCTGCGCCCCTCCCCGTCGAGAGGCGACACGGTTCTTGGTAGGATTTGCACAAGCCGAATACGGCATTCGCCCAGGCACCAGGCTTGGGTGTCCATGCCGTGCTGTGATTGTTTAGGAGCTTTTTAGCCATGTCTCAAACCACCGGAGCCGACGCCGTTGATGCCGCCATTGCCCAGGGCATCGATCTGGATGGCAGCCCCATCCCCGCCGCCAAACTGGATCTCTACAACACCGTCATGGCCAAGGAAGCCCAACGCCAACGCAGCGGCGTGGTCAACTCCATGCGGTCTCGCATCGTCCGCATCGGAGCCAAGCACTACGCCCAAGCCGACCTCAATCAAATGCTCCTAGACGCAGACTTTGCCCCCCTCAAACCGAAGGAAGTGGCCTACTTCTACGGCAGCTAGATCCCAAGGTCTGAGCCCCAAGGTGTCAGTCCCAAGGTGTCAGTCCAAAAAACCATACCGTAGGGGCGCGGTTGTCGCGCCCAACAGGGTCAGGAGACCTGACCCCGATATCAAATCCATGCCGTAGGGGCGCGGTTTTCGCGCCCCACAAGGATGGGGATTCCCGGATTTTTGGCCCTAGTGGCGTGGAGTCTCGCCGCTGAAGGGCTGCACCCCCGTGGCGGGGTAGTTGTCGTGGTTAGGACTAAAGAGTTCCAGAATGGCTTCTACCAGGTCTCCAAAAAATCCCCGTTGCGCCTTCAGTTCCGGGATGACCTCGCGCACATGATCGGGGGAAAACGCATAGCCCTGGGCTTCCCCCAGGTCAATGAAATCACTGGCTTGTTCCGCCCCTTTTACCTGGCTTTGTAGCTCAGGATTGGCGGCAACCTGCTGGAGAAACGAGAGCGCATTTTCTTTGGACATACCGTTTCACTTCCATGATCTAACAGTGTGGAGCGCTGGGCGCTGGGAGGAGAAAGCCCTCAATGGCCAGGATTCCAGGGTTCCCCCCGGGGTTCGGCCCCTGGTACCCCCAAAGGGCCTCGCTTGAGACCGTCAGGATTCGCCTCTTCACTCTAGTGTTACGCTGTCCTGACAAATCCAGCCGCCTTGCTCAACAGAACCTTGCATTTCTTGAAACGAGTTCATTGACCCCCAAACCGCCCCCGCCCCTGGGATCCCCCGGATCGGCCCCAGGGATCCCAAACCCTCTCCGTTCTTTCTGTTGTCTCGCCCATCCCACCTTCCTTTCGGCGGGATCTCAGGATTTACACAACCACCATCCAGCCGCTAAACTTGTATTAAGCAATGTAAATAAGCCTTTAAGGAAGGATATTCGCACGGCAAGTTCCCGGTCGGTGGGTGGTCTTACTTTGTCTATCGTAGGTATCTAAATTTACCTACCCAGGGTGACGGTTCTCCTCACCTACGGCGAGGGGCATAGTTACGTAAAGTATTACTAAGACTTGGAGTGGTTTGTTAAGTTACCGTTATCTTTCATCACTAGCGTTGCTCCTTCCCCGTCCCGCCGATAACGTCGCCCACGTCAGCCTTTTCCGTCTCTTACCGCCCTGATTCCTAGGTTGCCATGTTTGAACATTTCACGAACACTGCCATCGCGGTCATTATGAAGGCTCAGGAGGAAGCTCGTCGCCTGCGCCACAACTTTGTGGGCACCGAGCAACTGCTGCTAGGGCTGATCAAGGAAGAGAACACCATCTCCGCTCGTGTGCTGCAAGACTTTGGCATCACCCTAGAGGACGCCCGCTCAGAGGTTGAGGCCATCATTGGCCGAGGCAGCGGCAGCGTTCCCCCCGAAATTCCCTTCACCCCCAAGGTCAAGCAAGTGTTCGAGCAAGCCTTCCAGGAGGCCCGCAAGCTAGACGCCGCCTACATTGAGCCAGAACACCTATTGCTCAGCCTGACCCAAAACACCGAAAGCGTCGCCTATCGGGTGATTAGCAACCTAGGTGTGGATCCGGCCAAAGTGCGGACGCGGGTGATTCAAGAACTGGGTGAAGTGGCCTCGATTCCAGCGGGTCGGGGGGGCCGAGAGCGCGATCGCGACGACAGCCGTAAGAAGGGCAAAATTCTCTCCGAGTTTGGTAACGACCTCACGGCCCTTGCCGCCCAGGGCAAAATTGATCCCGTGGTGGGTCGGGCCAAGGAAATTGAGCGGGTGGTGCAAATCCTCGGTCGGCGCACCAAAAATAACCCGATCCTAGTGGGTGAGCCCGGTGTGGGCAAAACCGCCATCGCTGAGGGGCTGGCCCAGCGCATCGTCAACCAAGATGTGCCCGAGGCCCTGCTGACCAAGCGCGTCATCAGCCTGGATATGGGTTCCATGGTGGCCGGAACCCGCTTCCGGGGAGACTTTGAAGAACGCCTCACCCAACTGGTGGAAGAAGTGCGCCAAGACCCCGATGTGGTGCTGGTGATCGACGAAATCCACACCCTGATTGGCGCGGGTTCCCTAGAGGGGGGCATGGATGCCGCCAACCTGCTGAAGCCCGCCCTCGCTCGTGGAGAAATGCAGTGCATTGGGGCCACCACCCTAGACGAGTTCCGTAAGTACATCGAGCGGGACGCCGCCCTGGAACGCCGCTTCCAGCCCGTCACCATCAACCCGCCCTCGGTGCCCGAAACCATCGAAATTCTCCAGGGCATCCGCAGCCGCTACGAGCAATTCCACCAAGTCACCATCACCGACGAGGCCATTGAAGCCGCTGCCAAGCTGTCGGATCGGTATATTTCCGACCGCCACCTGCCCGACAAAGCCATCGACCTGATCGACGAAGCCGGATCCCAAGTGAAACTGCGGCTGGCTCCCAAGTATCCCTCCAAGGAACTGAAGCAGCAACTCCGCCAGGTGAACAAAGACCTGGATGAAGCCATTGAACGGCAAGACTTTGGTAAGGCTAAGACCCTCCAGGGAGAACGCCAGGAACTCCTAGCCCAAATTCAGGCCGAGGTGCCGGAATATGCCGAAGCCGCCGCATCCGCCCAGCCCCCAACCCCCGCCCTGCCCGTGGTGGATGAGGAAAGCATCGCCAATGTGGTCGCGGCCTGGACGGGCATTCCCGTTAACCGCATGACTGAAACCGAAGCGGTGCGCCTGATCCACATGGAGGAGATCCTCCACGAGCGGGTGGTGGGCCAGCACGAGGCCGTGGTTGCCGCCGCCAAGGCCATCCGGCGGGCGCGGTCTGGGCTATCCAGTGCCGACCGCCCCATTGCCAGCCTGGTGTTTGCAGGGCCAACCGGGGTCGGCAAAACCGAACTCTCCAAAGCCCTGGCCGTGGCCCTGTTCGGATCCGAAGAGGCCATGATCCGCCTGGATATGTCCGAGTATATGGAAAGCCACACGGTTTCCAAGCTGATTGGATCGCCTCCCGGCTTTGTGGGCTACGACGAAGGGGGACAACTCACCGAAGCCGTGCGCCGCAAGCCCTACACCGTCATCCTGCTGGACGAAATCGAGAAAGCCCACCCCGACGTGTTCAACCTGCTGCTGCAAGTCCTCGACGACGGCATCCTGTCCGACGCCAAGGGCCGCACCGTCAGCTTCAAGAACACCCTGATCATCCTCACCTCCAACATTGGTTCCCAGGTGATCGAAAAGGGCGGCAGCAGCCTCGGCTTTGACCTCGCCACCGACGCCGCCAACAGCCAGTACAACAACATCCGCAACCTGGTGAACGAGGAAATGAAGCAGTATTTCCGCCCGGAACTGCTGAACCGCCTCGATGAAATCATCGTCTTCCGTCAGCTCAGCCGCGAAGAGGTGAACCAAATCGCCGACCTGATGCTGGAACAGGTGAACAAGCGCTTGGCCGACCGCCAAATGCAGATCACCCTCTCCGAGGCCTTCCGGGACAAATTGGCCCAATCAGGCTACGACCAGCGCTACGGGGCTCGTCCCATGCGTCGCGCCATCGCCCGCCTGGTGGAAGACACCCTAGCCGAAGCCATCCTGGCCGGAACCCTAGAGGAAGGCGACAAGGTGCTGCTGGATGTGGATGCGGAGGGCAACCCCCAGGTGAAACCCGCCCAACAGCCCGCCCTAGTCGGATCCAATTCCTAGGTCAATCTAGGTCTGAGTGACGGCACCCTGCTTGGCTGACGAAAGATTCTGCACCGGGTGCGGAAACCGCGCCCCTACCGCATTCGGGCCATGTAGGGGGCAGGTCTCCTGACCCTTCGAGGAATCTGGGTTCTAGCCAGTTTTGTCCGTCAACCAGGACAGCACCTCACTCAACGTCCCTCTCCACTCGGTGGAGAGGGACGTTGAGGCGGAAACCTGGGGAGGCTCCTTAGGTGGGGTGGGGGGTGAGATAGCCTTGTAGAAATCGGACGAGATCGGCGCAGGTGATCAGTTGGGTTTCGTCAAAGGAATCGAGAAGGTCAACACCAAAGGTGTGGTAGAAGTCGTCGCAGAGGGTGAGGCTCCAATCAAACCAACACACCGCCGGGAAGTGGAGATCTTCCAACAGGCGATCCGTGGGATGAATACGGCCCACGCAGAGGCCGCTGTAGGCAGACAGACGATCATAGAGGAATTCGACCAACGCTTTTGGCGCACCGAGAGAGGGGCTAGCCCAGTGACGGCGAAACCAGTCTTCACAGTTCAGGCAAGGGCGCGGGGAAAGCCATTGGTTGACTTGCTTCCGCATAGCCTGATCTGGACTGAGCAGCCCATAGGTGGTGATGCTGCCAACAAAGTTTCTCAACGGTTGCCACATGATGGATTACGACAATGCCCTCGGGATCAGTCCCCAAGACATTTGTCTCAGTGTTCCCAAGATCAGCGCAAGATCTAACCGTTTTCCCTAGAATTGCCCATTCCTTGCCGTTAGGTTCAGCGAAAAGCAAGCGGCGTAGGCGTACAGGGGGGCGGAGGGTGGATAACCGTGGGGCCTAGGGTTAAGCCAATGCCCCGAAGAGTTTCCCTGATAGGATCTGGCCAAGGCCCAATCATTTTAGGTTTTCTTAATAGCCGCGATGGCCTGATCAATCAGAATCACCACTAAAATTATTTCGAGGCAATCTATGCCGTGTATTGTATTTGACTGATACCCGGACTTTATACGGTGGATAGTTTTGCCGCAAGCCATCCCCAGATACGGTTCGGAGTGTACCATGACTAACTTTAATGATGACGGAGCGTCTTCTGAGACTCTCCCTACATCAGGTTTTGTCGTAGGCATTGGTGCATCGGCAGGCGGATTACAAGCCCTAGAAGCCTTTTTCGGCAGTCTGCCGCCTGAACCGGGAGCCGCCTTTGTCGTGGTGCAGCACCTATCGCCCGACTTTCGCAGTTTGATGGTCGAGCTATTGCAGCGGCGTACCCAACTGCCCGTTAGCGTGATTGAACACGAAATGGTGCTGGGTCTAAATCATGTTTACGTGCTGCCCCCTGGCATGATGGTAACCCTGCAAGGCCATCAGTTGCGGTTAGAGGAGCGTCCGGGGGGCAGAACCGATTACCCCATTGACCATTTCTTTTTGAGCCTTGCCCAAGAGCGCAGCGATCGCGTGATTGGAATTGTGCTTTCTGGCACCGGGCGCGATGGTACCGAGGGGCTTAAGGCCATTAGTCGGGCGGGGGGCATTGCCCTAGTGCAATCGCGAGAAACGGCCCAGTTCGGCGCAATGCCGAGCAACCCCATTAGTTCGGGATTGGTCGATGAAATTCTCTCTCCCGAAGAGTTAGCCCATGCCGTTTGCGATATCATCCGCTACACCACCACTCAAGCAACCTTTGAAACAAACGCAGAACCGCTGCTGCCAGCGGATCAATTAACGCGCATTTTAGATATTTTAGAACGGCAGGAAAATATTAATTTTTCTCAGTACAAAACAGGTACACTGCACCGTCGCATTGTTCATCGGTTGCTGCTTTCTAAGGCCAATACCATTGAAGATTACTTGACCTACTTAGCCGAAACGCCTGAAGAAGTCAAGCACCTACGACAGGACTTGCTCATTGGCGCAACACGATTTTTTCGCGATCCAGAGATGTGGTCTCTACTGCAACGGGATATTCTGCCAGGGCTGATAGAATCGCTACAGCCCGAACAACCACTACGGCTTTGGGTAGCGGCCTGTTCCACGGGGGAAGAGGCCTATTCCTTTGCAATTGCCATCCATGAGGTCATGAACCAACTTGGCAATATTCACCCCGTCAAGATCTTTGCCACCGATATTGATCAAGAAGCCCTACTCATTGCGTCCCAGGGCATTTATCCCGAAACAATTGTGCGAGATCTTGGCCCAGAACGGATAGAGCGATTTTTTAAGTTTGAGGGCTCTGGCTATCGCATTAAAAAAAATCTTCGCACCCAAATCGTATTTGCCTCCCACGATTTAACCAAAAATCCTGGCTTTTCACAGATGCACTTGGTGAGCTGCCGCAATCTGTTGATTTACATGCAAGCGCCCCTGCAAGAGCAGGTGTTGAGGCTACTACACTTTTCCTTAGCATCGCAAGGTATCTTAGTCCTTGGCCCCTCCGAGCATTTAGGTGCCATTTCCCACGCCTTCCATGTCATCGATCAGCACTGGAAATTTTTCTCAAAACGGCAGGGAGTACAACTACCACTCAATCGAACGATTACATCATCAGTCTTAGAATCGGTCTCCTTAGCGCGTCCTGCCAAGCCCGTACGCTCACCCTATGAACATCTATTATCCCATGTCTTACATCTGCGATTTGGCGAGCGGCCAACAACCTGTTTACTAATTAGCGATACCCATCAAGTTCGGCATATTTTCCTCAACACCGCCCGGTTGCTAGAGTTCCCCTTGGGCGACATTAACACCAACCTGCTAGATTTAGTCTTTCCCTCCCTCAAAATTCCCCTAAGCACCGCCCTACACCGCGCTCGACGGGATCAGAAACCCGTTTTGTATAGCGACATTCAAGTAGATGAACTAGATGCAGCCGAACGACTGAATTTGTGGGTTAGCTGCGTCCGACCTTCTACGGCTGAGGCTGAGGCACAGTTGATTGTGCTGCTGGAGATAGCAGCCCTCACGGAATCTGTTGATAGCCAGACGGAAACCGAGTTTAATCCCAACTCCGATCTCTCGCAACATGTTCGGGAATTGGAATATGAATTACAACAAACGAGAGAAAATCTCCAAACCAGTATTGAAGAACTGGAAACCGCAAACGAAGAGCAGCAAGCCACCAACGAAGAGCTACTAGCCACCAACGAGGAACTGCAAAGCACGAATGAAGAACTGCAATCAGTTAACGAAGAACTGTACACCGTCAATGCCGAAAATCAAGAACGCATTGCACAGCTTACTGAACTAACCGCAGATATCGACAACCTGCTCCAAAGCACAGACATTGGAGTGATCTTTTTAGATCAAGACCTCAATATTCGCAAATTTACCCCTGCCGCCACCGAGGTCTTTAACCGACATTCCGCAGGTTGACAAAAGGAATATGTGGGGCGGCTGAGGTAAGCTCAGGGCAAGGGATGGGATAGTGCCTTGAAGATAGAGAATCTGGATCATTTGGGGTTGGTGGCGGCCATCGTCGATGAGATGGGACTGGTAGAGGTGACGGACGAGCTTTTGCCGGCGCATCGGTTGAACCAGATCAGCCCGGGGCAAGTGTTGAAAGCGATGATATTGAACGGGTTGGGGTTTGTCAGCGCGCCGCTGTACC
>JAYKHF010000051.1:0-5157 GCA_035285305.1 Leptolyngbya sp. | reverse complement strand
TGGTAGTCGGCCTCATCGATGGGGTTGTAGGGAATCAGGTTGACATGGCTTTGGAAGCCGCGCAGGTGTTGGGCCAGTTCGGCGGCATGGCGCGGCTGGTCGTTCAGGCCCGCCAGCAGGATGTATTCAAAGGTGACGCGCCGCCCGGTGATCTTCACATAGTCGCGGCATTCCGCCAGCAGTTCCCCGAGGGGATAGGCCCTGGCGCTGGGAATCAGCCCCTGGCGCTGGGTCTGGTTGGAGGCATGGAGGCTGACCGCCAGGGTCACTTGTAGGGCTTCGTCGGCGAGCTTGCGAATGCGGCCCGGAATGCCCACGGTGGAGAGGGTCATGGATCGCTGGCTAATGCCCACATCCTGGTTGAGGCAGCGGATGGCCGCCACCACGTTATCCGTGTTCAGCAGGGGTTCGCCCATGCCCATGAACACGATGTTGCTAACCCGCTGGCCAAAATCCTCCTGCACCGTCAGCACTTGATCGACAATTTCGTGGGTGTGCAGGTTGCGCAGAAAGCCGCCCTTGCCCGTGGCGCAAAAATCGCAGGCCATGGGGCAGCCCACCTGGGAGGACACGCACACCGTCAGCCGTTTGGCCGAGGGCATCCCCACCGTTTCGATGATCTGCCCATCGGCCAGCTTCAGCAGATACTTCACGGTGCCATCCCGGGCTTCCGTTCGGTGGTAGATCTCCGAACGGCCCACCGCCACAGCCGCCATCTGCTGCCGCCAAGCCTTGGGGAACACCGTCATCGCCTCCAGTGATCGCGCCCCCTGCTGATATAACCACTGGTGCAGTTGCTTGCCCCGATAGGCGGGCTGCCCCTGGGCCACAATCCAGGCCGTCAGATCGTCGAGGGATTGACCGAGTAACGGACGCTCGGTGGCCGGAGCCAGATTCGCCGGGACGGGATCGGCCAGGGGGGCGGCGCTAGACAGCGGGGTAGCGGACAGGGGAGAGGGAGCCATGGCAATGCAGAAAGAAGCCTAGCTTTCTATCATAGCGGCGTAGCCCGGGTCGGAAAGGCCACCCCCGAGTCAGCAATTCTCATTTTGGTAAATTGACCATTCGCCCTGAACTGTGAGCCTGTCGAACCGTCGAAGGGTGACAAGGCTTCGACAAGCTCAGCCTGAGCGGGATTGTATGCATCCGCCTAGTCATACTCAGTAGATCGCAAAGTCCCTCTCCCACGTTGGAAGAGGGATTTAGGATGAGGGCCAAATCAGGGCAATAGAGCGAGTTTGTGATCTACTGATCCTGAGAATGGCTGCCGGTTCGGTCAAGGGTTAGATCCATCAGGGTCTTGGAACCAGCGGCGCTGCCGTTCCCAGAAGCGTCGCCACCAGTCGGCGGGCTGTTGGTGGGGGCCGTCGTGTTCCGTGGGGCGATCGCTGGGGCCATCCACCACCAGACTACCCACATAGTCCGCCTCGGCATAGACCCGGTCGATCTGCTGCCGAATTTCCGCCATATCGGCCTCCGATACCACGCCGTTGCTGGTGGCTTTGTAGAACTGCACCGTCACCCGAATCGGGTAGTCGGGGTCGCGCTCGATGGGCAGACCGTCAATTTCGGTGAAGGGGCCTTCCACGGGGCCATGGCCGATGACGGCGGCTTCCACATCGCTGGGGCCTCGCGCTGCCTCCATGCTGGGGGCGGGGAGGGCCATGGAGAGGTTATCCATCAGCCCTAGACCACCCCCCTGGCGCATGGGCTCTCGTTGTTTCAACGGGACTTGAATCAGCAGCACCAGGTTCAGCCCTTCGCCCCCCGCCGCCAGGTCGGGATCGACTTGGCCCGAGGCCGTCGCCTGGGCTTCAAAGTCGGTGAAGCGCTGCCCGGTAAAGCTGGCCCGTTCACCATTTTTGTTGAAGAAGAGCCGCTGTCCCCAGGTGCGTCCGGCCTCAAAGCCGTCCCGCTGGTTATCGATGACGGTGATGCTGGTGCCCTCCCGGGTTGCCAAAATGGTCAACACCGCCGGATCCCCAGGGTAAGACTGGTAGTTAAACAGCACCGGGTTGAAGGTGGCCGTCCCCTCCTGGGGAATGGGCAAGAAGCAAGCCTGGGCGCTCACCAGCACATGGCTATCCCGCTGGGCCAGCAGGGAATTCAGCCGCCCTTCCCAGGAGTTGGGATCGTGCAAATAGCGGCGCAGGTTGCCCAGCACCTCAGACAGGGCCACCCGCCGCAAATCCTGGCCGCGCTCGTTGCCCACCCGCACAAAGAAGGTATCGAGGGGAATATCGGCGGTAACATCCGTGAAATTGGGGTGGCGAATCACGGGCATGAGGTGAAGCTGGTACTGCCCGGTGCGCGGGTCTTGGTGCTGCACCTGAATGGTCATGTCGCTAATGTTGGGGCCAACGGCGGATCCATAGAAGCGCCCCGTATCCTCCCAGGTGACATTGAGAATATTCAGATCCAAGGCCGTAGCCAACCGCTGCGCCACCGGGTCAGACACCATCGCCTGGGTGCGTTCGATCACTTGGCCATAGGGGTCGAGGGGCGGACGGGGTGGGCGGGGCATCGGCGGAATCGGCATGGTCGAGGGCGGTGGCTCAGACTCACTCACCGGGGCTTCGGGCAAGGGCACCCCGGGCTCAATGGCCTGCAAACTCGCCATCGACAGAGCCAGGGTGGCGGTCACGGTGCCGAGGGCTAACCAAAGGCTGAGGGGGTATTTCATGGTTGGGGTCTCCCTAGGTTGTACCCCCAACCTACGCAACATTCTCGCCAATGCCGGGATGGTTACGAAAAACGTAACTCCTGACCAGCGTTGCGCCGTCCAACGCCGTTGAACGCCTGACTTTGATCCATCATCGATCCATCATCGGCTACGCGATCCTAAATTCCCGGGGCTACCACACCTGGAACCGCGACCCTGGCCCCTGGAGGGGGGTAGGCTGTTCTGCGGCTTGGGCAAGGGCCGTGGCTACCTTGGCGGCATAGGGGCGCAGGAACGACCAGGCCAAGGGTGACAGCCAGCCCTGGAGAGTCACGGAGTAGGAAATTTGGGTGCCCCGCAGGGTGGACTTGAGTTCATAGGTGACGCGCTCCTCCAAACCGGGCACGGGCAACACCCGCACACTGATGAGTTCCTGGGGCAGCACCCGCTCCACAAAGATGGAGACGGGCAGGGGGAAAAAGCGGGTAAAGGCGCGGTAAATGAGACCGGGCTTGGGGGCAAGACCCTGGGGGGCATTGGTGCTGCTCAGCAGCGGATGCCAGGACATGTCCGCCAGGTTATTGATGGTTTGCCAGAGGGTTTCCACGGAGGCGGTGCTGACAATGCGGTAGGACTTCTCCAATCTCTGTTGCACCTGCACCCAGCGCTGAATAATCTGCATCAGCGACACAAACAGCCGAGGAAAGGCCCAGTTCTGGGGTGGCCAAACCCTAAACATGGCGGCAAACATAGCAGCGGACTCCACAGACAGCAACGATAGGATATCCATCCCCCAATAGCCGCTGATTAACCCGCAGCAGGAGGCCCAGACGGGGGCTAGTCTGTGCCTTAAACCTTAGCCTATTCCTTGGCCATGCCGCCAATTCCCCCCTCCCTATTGGGGTAGACCGCTTCACAAACTTCTATTCGCAAAATGTTGAGTTTCGCAACATTATCCCCTCGGCCTTTAGCCCTAGGGGAGGGTTTCACGGTAGCGTGAAGGAACCACGGATGACCGCTATCCTAGCGCTCGGTTTAGCTTTGCCCGCTCAGTATACGTTCAGTATTTATGACCCTTTCCTCAGCACCTAACCCAACGGCTACCCCCAAAACCGCGCCCCCGCCCCCCGACTCGCGGGATCGGGCTAGCGCCATGCTTAAGCAGCTTCAAGACACCATCTGCCAAGGGCTAGAAGCCCTCGATGGCGAAGCCAAGTTTCAGGAAGAAAGCTGGGAACGCCCGGAGGGTGGTGGCGGTCGCTCGCGGGTGATAAAACAGGGCGGCGTATTCGAGCAGGGCGGCGTCAACTTCTCGGAGGTCTGGGGGGATCACCTACCGCCCTCCATTTTGGTGCAGCGCCCCGAAGCCGCTGGCCATCGCTTCTATGCCACGGGTACCTCCATGGTGCTCCACCCGCGCAACCCCTACATTCCCACCGTCCACCTCAACTATCGCTACTTCGAGGCTGGCCCCGTGTGGTGGTTTGGCGGCGGCATTGACCTCACCCCCTACTACCCCTTTGAGGCCGATGTGGTGCAGTTCCACCGGACAATTAAGGACACCTGTGATCGCCACAACCCGGCCTACTATCAGGTCTTCAAACCCTGGTGCGACGAATACTTCTACCTCAAGCACCGCCAGGAAACCCGAGGCGTGGGCGGCATTTTCTTCGACTACCAAGACGGCCAAGGGTTGCTATACCGTGGCCCCGACCAGGGCAAGGGCGCAGACCAAGTCAGTCAGGCCATCGGCGCACTGCCCCAGCGTTCCTGGGACGAACTGTTTGCCTTCTCCCAAGACTGCGGCAACAGCTTCCTCCCGGCCTATGTGCCCATTGCCGAACGGCACCAAAACGACGAATACGGCGATCGGGAACGCCAGTTCCAGCTCTACCGCCGAGGCCGCTACGTGGAATTTAACCTGGTCTACGACCGGGGCACCATCTTTGGTCTCCAAACCAATGGCCGCACCGAGTCGATTCTGATGTCCCTACCGCCCCTCGTGCGCTGGGAATACGGCTACACCCCCGAACCGGGCAGCATCGAATCGCGGCTCTACGACACCTTCCTCAAACCCCAGGATTGGGTCAACTGGCCCACCGCCTAGGCCCCACTACCGTCGGGGCGGAGTCCCTTCGCCCCCGCTGATCGCTAGACGGATCCCCTCCCCTAGATCCCCCGTACCAAGGGGGACTTTGAAAAAATACCCCTTGGTACGGGGGATCTAGGGGTATTTCCAGGCTCTATCCCAACCCTGGCTCCTGGCTGACTAACACAATTCTGCCAACCATGACCTCCTGGCGTGGCTCAGTGACTGTCGATGGCGCTACGCGTTGCACTTGCCCGGTGACGTGGTGGTGCATGGCCCCCGCCGTCATCCCGTCGAAGTCGGCACCCTGTGGCCTCCCAAGGGGGAAGCTCGATTATGGCACCACCCAAGGCATGGCCGTTCAACTCGATGGCCTCCGTGCTCAGGTTGACCCCCATTGGACGCG
>JAYKHF010000050.1:0-25597 GCA_035285305.1 Leptolyngbya sp. | reverse complement strand
GTCTCGCTTGTGGGTCTCGCTTGTGGGTCTCGCTTGTGGGTCTCGCTTGTGGGTCTCGCTCTGCCTAGGTCAACCGATCTAGGTCAACCGATGTCGATGCTCCGCAGATGCTCGGTTTTCACTGTGGCCTACACCGGCAACCGTTCCAGCCCTTTATTGCTGCCGATGACCACCATCAAGCCGCCCGCCTTGAGCCGAGTCACAGGGCTGGGATTGATTTCAAATTTATCGGGCTGTTGGTCTTGGCTGACCGCCAGCAGGGTGAGTTCGTAGCGGTTGCGGAGGTCGAGGTCGATGATGGTTTTTTGGTCGAAGGCTTGGGGCACAATGATTTCGGCGATGCTGTGGTCAGGGTCGATCTCAAAGCGATCTAGAATCCCTGGCGTCGTCAGGGATCGGGCCAGTTCGCAGCCCATCTCATGCTCTGGGAAGACCACATGATCGGCCCCCACCCGATCCAGCAGCTTGCCGTGGATTTCTGAGGAGGCCTTAGCGACGACATTTTTCACCCCCGCCTCCTTCAGGTTCAGGGTGGTGATGATGCTTTCCTCGACATAGTTGCCGATGGCGACAATCACCGTATCAAACTCGGTGATGCCCGATTCCTTCAGGGCCGTGGGCTGGGTGGTATCCAACTGCACGGCGTGGGCGGCAATCTGGTCGGTCAGCGCTTGGCTGACCCGGCGCTCGTCCTCATCGGCGGCAAGCACCTCGTAGCCCAAACTGTTTAGGGTGGTGCACACCGCCCGACCAAAACGCCCCAACCCAATCACCGCAAACTGTCGGGTGGGGGAACGCATTTTGCGTAAAAAACTCAGCGATGAGAGGTTCACAGGCTAACGTCCAACGGTGGGTAATGGGATGGCGGCTGATCCATTCAATCCTATTATTGACCCGCTCCAATCGCGCCCCCCAACAGAATTTCTTTAGCGGGGGGAAGTCTTTTTTGCTAGGCTAGCTTAATGACTTTTAAAGGATAGGACTATGCAACTTGGTCGTGGCAAAACCGTTCGCAGGGCCTACGGCATTGACGAAATCGCCCTCGTGCCCGGCCCTAGAACCCTGGATCCCTCACTGGCGGATACCCACTGGCAGATTGGCGGTATTGATCGCGAAATTCCCATCATTGCCAGCGCCATGGACGGTGTGGTGGATGTGACCATGGCCATTCGCCTGTCGCAGTTGGGCGCGTTGGGCGTATTAAA
This sequence comes from Leptolyngbya sp., assembly GCA_035285305.1. GTDB lineage: Bacteria > Cyanobacteriota > Cyanobacteriia > Phormidesmidales > Phormidesmidaceae > Nodosilinea. Next base: position 24,392 of record JAYKHF010000050.1, on the reverse strand, counting down.
CCTGGAGGGCATCCAAACCCGCTACGCTGACCCCAACCCCATCCTCGACAAAATTGCCTCCGTGGGTAAAGAGGAATTTGTCGGCCTGATGCAGAGCCTCTACGCCGAGCCCATTAAGCCCGAACTGATTACCCAGCGGATTCAGGACATCAAAGCTGGGGGTGGCATTGCCGCCGTGAGTGTGACCCCCGCCGGGGCGGTGCGCTTTGGCCAAACCATCGCGGCGGCGGGGGCGGATCTGGTCTTTGTCCAGGCCACCGTCGTCTCTACGGCCCACCTGTCCCCCGAAGCGATCGCGCCCCTGGATCTGGCTGCGTTCTGTCAATCCATGCCCATGCCTGTGATCTTGGGCAACTGTGTCACCTACGATGTGGCCCTCAATCTGATGAAAGCTGGGGCCGCTGGCGTCCTGGTGGGGATTGGCCCTGGTGCCGCCTGTACCTCCCGTGGGGTGCTGGGGGTGGGGGTGCCCCAGGCCACCGCTGTCGCAGACTGCGCCGCCGCCCGCGACGACTACTTCCAGGAAACCGGTCGCTACGTGTCCATCATTGCCGATGGTGGCCTCGTCACCGGGGGCGACATCTGTAAGTGCATCGCCTGTGGGGCCGATGGCGTGATGATTGGTTCTCCCTTTGCCCGTGCCTCCGAAGCCCCAGGCCGGGGCTATCACTGGGGCATGGCCACCCCCAGCCCGGTGCTCCCTCGCGGCACCCGCATTCGGGTTGGCACCACGGGCACCCTCGAGCAAATTCTGCGTGGCCCCGCCCAGCTCGATGACGGCACCCACAACTTCCTGGGCGCTCTGCAAACCAGCATGGGCACCCTAGGCGCAAAGGATCTCAAGGAAATGCAGCAGGTGGAGGTGGTGATTGCGCCGTCCCTACTCACCGAGGGCAAGGTTTACCAAAAAGCCCAGCAGTTGGGTATGGGCAAATAGGGCGGCTTGAACGCCTGTCCCCGAAATGGCCATAGCTAGGGTGACAGATTGTCAACTGTCTATCGATTTAGGTAGCCTGTTTCGATCTGTCCACGGTAGAATTAAGGAGAAAGCGGAGACGAAAGTTTCCGTTCACTCCTCACACCACATTCCGCCTGGGCCTTTGGGTTCAGGCGGTTCCTTTTGGGTGTTTAAACCTGTCTGAGCGGCCCAGTCTGATCGGCCCAACGGTTAAAATCGATAGTTCGTCTCCCCTACCCAGAGGCTAACCGGTACGGCATGACCCCAGCCATCGATGCGGACTTCTACCACAAAGGCCTGAGGCTGCTGGCTTTGCAGGGTGGCGATGGCCTGGTTAATGGTGTCTCGCTGATCCTCGGGCATATAGTAGGTTTCTAGACCATAGAGAATGCGCCAGGATTCGGCCCGACCGCGCAGGGCAATTTGATGGTCGGCTAGGGCGGTCGGGCGATCGCGGCTGACGCGCACAGGTTGCCAGGGGGTGGGTGGCGTCGTCGTGGCGGTGGGTTCCTCCAGAACCACATAGATGGGGCCGACAAAGTCGCGGTTGGCGAATAGATCGCCCCCCGGCAAGGACTCCAGGGTGTCGATACTCGACACCTCATAGCCTAGGGTTTGATAGTAGCCCCGCAGGATGTCGTAGGGATCTACGGGGGCCGTTTGCAGCACCACCCTGTGGCCGGTGGTGTAGGTGAAGACATCTTGAGCGGGCACGGCCAGAATCAGCAGCGATTGCAGCAGCAGCGGCAGCCCCAGCCGCCACCAGGGGATGGGTTGATTGGATCGGGCCTGGGCTGGCTGGATTGGGGCAGGCGGATCCGCCTGATTGGGTTGAGCGTCGTGGGGGCTCGTCATGATCCGATCTCCGAGGGCTCAGATAGGGCAGATTGAGGCGGTTTACGGCGTTCAAACCACAGGCCAGCGGCAATGATACCCACCCCACAGGCGGCCAGAACCATGGACTTGAAGAGTAGGCCCGTGTTGTATTCCAAGCTGCGGCTGATGATGCCCAGCACCAGCAACACGATGCCGCCCCAGAAGGTAGACCGCTGGGTGAGGGTGAGGCCATCGCGCACCAGCCCGATGGCCAGGGTGAATAGCAGAACATTGAAGCCCAGGGCCGTCATCACCCCGAGGCGACCTTGCCCCACCAGGAGGGTCACCGTCACCACCAGGAGGAGGGCGATGAGGGCCGAGTTGATGACCTGGGCGCGGCCCCGGCGAGACAGGATTTCGTAGCGCAGTTGTGCCCAGCCTAGGCCCGTGACCACGCTCAGTACGGCGGCATCCAGCAGCGGGGGCCAATCCCAAAGGGTCGTCAAGGAATCCGAGGGGGGCGGCGGATATTGCCACCAGGAATGGAAGGACAGGATATAGAACAGCACCCCCAGGAACCACAGGGCTACCTGCCGCAGGACGGGGGCAAACCAGTCGGGTTCGGTGGTGGGTCGCCAAAGGCGATCGCTATAGCTCCACAACAAGGCTGGGGGCAGGGCGAGGGCCACCGCCATCAGCCAGCCCTGGTGCCAAATCCCATGCAGTTGGCCATTGGCCATAAAACTGAGGGCCAAGATCAGGCCGCTAAACCCTAGCAGCACCCGGGATCGACACCAATAGGCCAGGGGGACAAACACCGCCGCCACCAGCAGCGGCATGTGCTGGATCAGCAGCGCCGTGGTAGACCACTCTTGCCAAACGGTGGATCGACCCCAGCTAAAGGCATAGCCCAGCCCCACTAAGAGCAGTGAGAACAGCCCCAGGGAGGTGATCCGCAGACTGTAGGCCATGGCTGCCACCCCCAGCCCCCACACCAGCAGCAGCTCAAACAAATCGCCGCTTTGGTGAAACATTTGGGACATTAGGCCCAGATTGGCCCCCAACAGCAGCGCCCCGAGCAGCAGCAAGCCATGGCCCAAACGCTGCCAGCGGGAGGTTTCGGCGGGCCGGTTCCACCCATAGAAGCCGAGGCCGTTGACGCCCAGAAAGGTGCTGAGCAGCACCGCCACCCGCGCCGCCTGGGGCCACACCTGCCAGTTTGCCGCCACAAAGGTGATCGCCCCTAGCCCTAACAACACCGCCCCTAGCCCCATCAAAATCGCGATGAAACGGTGGCTCGCTTCTTTCTCTAGGGCCGTAAATTGGTAGCGATCGGCCAGGGTTTCGTACAGGGCCGCATTGATCAACCCCTCGGCTTGCCAGGTTTCGGCCTCCTGGCGCAACTGTCGCCGAAATCGTTCGGGCATCATAGCGTTCTCTCTCCACCCAGTTGGGATGTCCCTACTCTAACCCGCTTTTTTCTATCTGCTGGCCCAGACGGGACGGTCTGGCACGGGCCACAGGTAGGGCGATCGGCGGGATGATGTTGGGGCTGTATCGGGGCCACCCAGGGGACAAAAAGCCCCCTCAGCCAAGGCTGGGGGGGTAAAGCAATGTCTTGTTTTAAGTCTCGAAGGTTATGCGGCCTAGGAGACGCCGCCGTTTAAGCTTCCCGGTTCAGGAAGGCTTGCAGTTGCCCTAGGGCGGCCCGACCAATGTTAAACACGGCCCAGCTCCCGGCAATCACGATGGGAAGTAACACAACAACAACCCGCCAATCCATAATGCTCGACCTCCTAAAATTGGGTTCGCTTAAATCGTTGTCACAATTTTCTCATAATGTACACCACTGCGACCGGGAACGAAACGGTTTGCCCTCGGGATTCCCGGTTGTTTTTAGGGATGGAGCCCTGGGTTTGGTATCCCCCTTGGAGGGTTCGGGTTCCAAGACGCATCGCCACGGGCGGGAACCGATAGGATAGGGGCAGCGCCATAGCCGAGGGACAGGATGACCCTAGATTCGCCCCCCCCAAATCCGGATGCCGTTGACCCACCGAGGGTGATCCCGGAGGATGCGGAAACCGCCAGCCCAGCCCCCAGCCCAGCCCCCAATGGGCCGTGGAAAACAGCGGCCAACGGCGTGAAAGCGTTGCCCCAAAAGGCGTGGCAGGGCGCGATTACAACCCTGGAGCGGATGCGGCCGGGGCGATCGCTGACCCGTTGGTTTGCGGTGGATGACGACCGAGTGGCGGAAATTTTGGCGGCGGTGCGCGACCAACTGCCCACCACCGAAGCCCTGCTGATTGGCAAGCCTCAAGCGGGCAAAAGTTCCATTGTGCGAGGGCTCACCGGGGTTTCAGCGGACATTGTGGGCCAGGGATTCAAACCCCACACCCAGCACACCGAACGCTACGCCTACCCCTCTGAGGATCTGCCGTTACTGATCTTTACGGATACGGTGGGCCTAGGCGACTTGAAGCAAGACACCGATGCCCTGGTGGCGGAATTGGTAGCAGATTTAGAGGAAAACCCCCAAAAAGCCCGAATTTTGATCCTGACCGTCAAAATTACCGACTTTGCCATTGATTCGCTGCGGCAGGTTGTCCAGGGGTTGCGCCGCAAATTTCCCGCGATTCCCTGTCTGTTGGTGGTCACGTCGGTTCACGAAGCCTACCCGGCTGACCTGGACGATCATCCTGCCTACCCCCCCAATGTAGAGACGGTGCAGCGTTCCTTTGCGGCTCTTCAGGAGAGCTTTGGCCCCCTGGCCGATCGGGCTGTGCTGATCGATTTCACCCTAGAGGAAGACGGCTTTACCCCGGTGTTCTATGGCCTAGAGGCCCTACGCGATGCCCTGGCCGACCTCCTCCCCGCCGCCGAAGCCCAGGCGCTGTATCAACTGCTGGATGAACAAACCGAAGCCTCCCGCCAACTGGGCCACCTGTATCGAGATGTGGGGCGGCACTATATTTCCGCCTTTGCCATCATGGCAGCGACCTTGGCAGTGGTGCCGATTCCCTTTGCCACCATGCCCGTGCTCACGGCGTTGCAGGTGTCGATGATTGGCGTCTTGGGCCAGATCTACGGCCAAACCCTGAAACCCTCCCAGGCCGGGGGCTTAGCTAGCGCCATTGCCGGGGGGTTCTTGGCCCAACTGGTGGGGCGAGAGTTGATTAAGTTCGTCCCGGGATTGGGCAGCGTGGTGGCGGCTTCCTGGGCAGCGGCCTATACCTGGGCCTTGGGGGAAGGGGCCTGTGTGTATTTCGGCGACCTGATGGGCGGCAAAAAGCCCGATCCCAAACGCATCCAAACCGCCATGGCTGAAGCGTTTAACGCCGCCAAGGATCGCTTTAAGGACAGCCCCCCCGCCGCCTAGTGCAGTGTCAAGGTTAAGAATTAGGGCTTCGACAAGCTCAGCCCGAACGTGTCGTTTAGGTGCCCTACGATGAGACCGGTTGGGTGGGGGAGACCCCCTTCAGGGTGTGGAGGAGGGCGGTAATGCGTTCCCCCTGTTGATCTTGGAGTACCTTGGGAAAGCTGAGATCGAGGGAGGTGGCGGTGGTAGTGGACTGAATGACATCGATTTGGGCCACCAACTTCACTACCTCCTGATCCTCGGCGTGGATGATCAGCCCCACCGGTTCACCGACCCCAAAGACCTCGGGGTGCAGCACCAGGGGATGATCTTGAACCACGGATACTTGCAGCCCTTGGCTGTTGATGGCGACGGCGATAGCATCGAGGTAGTACCCTTGGCTGTAGATCTGGGTCGGGGCCTGAATGGTTTTGTAGACGGGCTTTGCCTTGGCAAATCTGGGGTCGCGAAAGACCCTGAGTAAGCTGGTCAGCAAAAAGCGGATAGATTCTAAGGGTTTGTCGGAGTTATTGCGAACCTGGGAATACCACTGGCTGACATCGGAAAAAATGACCAGGGTAAGGTCATCCTTTTGGGATTGGGTCATGTCCGTAAAGGCGACGGTAATAGCGACCTCCCGGCCATTGCGGGGGCTCACCCGCAGGACCCGGCCCTGCAAAAAGACTCGGCTCGTGGTATCGCCATGGATCTCAAGTTCGATGGTATCCGGCAGGTTGGGCCAGTCGCTCAGTAGGACTTGCGCCCCGGTTTCACTGATGTCTGCGGTGTGGCCCCGGCAAACCTGATCGCCGGAGAAGACCGTCGCCCGCAGGTTGCGGTTGAGGCGGTGAGACTGGCGCAACTGGGGCTGCTCTAGGGCCACCAGAATGGACGCAGACAGCAGAATGACGTTGACGACGCACCACACGGCGTTAATCCACACCGCGTCGGCGTCTTGCAGCCCGGTAATCAGCCAGTAGGGCACCAAAAAGAGGGACACCAAACTGAGCAAGCCGACCATCACCAGCAGCCGCACCGAGGCCCAGTCAAAATCCCGCTTGGCGACCTGAACCCCCTTATCGGTCACGTTAAAGCTGCCCATTTTAGGATTGATTAGGGCCATAAAGGTGACGATGCCATCCTGGAAGGCCATGGAATATTCAAAGATTTCGTTCCAGAAGGAGAACCGTACCCCCTTTTGCATGATGTAGTTGGCGTTGAGGGCCAGCAAAATGGAAGGTAGGGCATAGGTGAGGGTTTCGAGGCCTAGCCCCCGCACCAGGTTGATGCCAAAGATCAAAAAGGCAATGGGGGCAATGGCATACATCAACCGGGGGAAGCCAAAGAAAAAGTGGGTGGTGGCGGAGGTGTAGCAAATCCGCTGGGGAATGGTGAGATTGTGGTTAAACATCGGCCATTCTAGGCGCAAAATTTGGGCCATCCCCCGAGCCCAGCGCACCTGCTGACCCACGTAGGAGGAAAAGGTTTCCGGGGCGAGCCCCGCCACCATGATTTTGTCGTAGTAGACGGTTTCGTAGCCCCTAGCATGGAGCCGCAGGGAGGTATGGCAGTCCTCCGTCACGGTTTCCACGGCAATGCCGCCCACCTCCAGCAGGTGTTGTTTCCGCACCACCGCCGCAGAACCACAGAAAAAGGAGGCATTCCAAAAGTCATTGCCCTTTTGCAGCACCTTGTAGAACAACTCATTGCCGACGGGCACTTTCCCCTGGGTCAGCAGGTTGCGCTCGAAGGGGTCGGGGTTGTAGAACCAGTGGGGGGTTTGCACCAGGGAGACCTTGGGATTGAGGAAAAACCCCACGGTTTCCTGCAAGAAATTGCGGGTTGGGATGTGGTCGCAGTCGAGGATTAAGACGAGGTCGCCCGGGGTGAGGGTGAGGGCGTGGTTAATGTTGCCCGCCTTGGCATGGTCGTTGTTGGATCGGGTGAGCAGTTCGCAGCCAATGTCCTCGCACATCTCCCCCAGCTTGGCCCGCCGTTCTGGGTATTTGCGGCCATCGTCTAGCACATACACCCGCTTCTTGTCCGCCGGGTAATCAATCGCTAGGGCCGCTAGGGCCGTTTTGCGCACAATCTCAATATCTTCGTTGTAGGTTGGGATATACACATCCACCGGGGGCCATTGATCCAGGGGCACCGCATCCATGCTGACGGATCGACGGTGTTTGAGCTTGAGGGTTTGGAAATAGGCCAACACCAAGGTGCCAATGGCGTAGAGCTCGGCACCATAGAGCATCAGACTAAAGATGGCGTTCAACCAGCCATCAAAGTTCAGGGTGTTGAAGGTGCGGTAATACAGGTAGCGCAGGGACACCACCATGCTCAACCACACCAACACCAAGTGCAGGTGCTCACTGGTGCGATCATTCTGCTGGCGCTGTTCTAGCTGCACCAAAAACCACCCTACGGCCACCAAAAACACCGCCAGTAGGGTCTGCTGCTGGAGGGTCAGCGGCGTCACAATTAGGGGCAGCGAGAAGAGGATGGCCAAGACCGTTAGCCCCAGCAAACTCCGCTGCCCCCGCGCCCCAAAGGTAGACTCTAGCCACAGGGGTAGATGATCAATCAAACGTGTCAACCAAGACCCCGAACGGGGGGAGCTTGAGGGAGACGGATGGGTCATTGGCTTCCCTCCGGACGACTAAAACGATTGAGAAAGGCTTGGGAAAGGCTGTATAGCAGCAGGGCGAGGGCCAGCAAGCCGATGGGTAGCAGGAACCAGTGGCGCTGGAAAAAGGCGACGGTGCGGCCCCAAATACTCCGTCGATCCAGGATTTTCGGATCCCGTTGGTTGAGGCTGATCACCCGATAATCCGCCCGGTTATAGGCCGATGGGTTGGCGGTGGTGCGCTGCACGATCACCGTATCCCCACTCAGCCGCGCAAACAGGGCATCCCGTTGAAACATCTGCTGCACCTCGGTGAGGCCCATCGGTGTTTGGGCCAAGAGCCCCAGGATCAGCCGTTCCGGGTTCCAGGGCGACACCTGGGCCTGAATCACCCCGGCCTGGTCGGGCAGGGTTTGGATCTGACTACCCCGGCGCTGGCGACCGAACTGTTCCCCTAGGCGGAAGCGGGGGTTTTCCGGCTGAACCATCTCGGGGATGGGAAAGTTATCCCGCAGCCCAATGGCCACGAGGTTGCGCTGGCGGGCCTCGGTTCCCAGGGAGTCGGGGGTGTGAACCTCAAGCTTAACGGATTGGCCGCGACTCAGCCGTCCCAGCCGATCACTCACCGCCAGCAGGGTCGCCACCTCGCTTTCCGAGGGTTGGTTAGGCAGCACCAGGGTGAGGTCTGACAAATCCTGGGGAGCGGTCAGCGGGAACCCGGTTTTCAGATTGCCGAGGTCGGTTAGGTTAATGGAATTAGATCGTTGGAAATTGACCGTGCTCGTGCCATGGACGGTGCCCCAGGTGGGCTGATCCGGCAGCACCCCGCAGTTGATGGGGGTATCGGGGAAGGTGAAAAACTGGATCGCTAGCCGCGACGTGGGCGTGGCCAGTTCCGGTGGAACCGTCACCGTCACCGAGTCGGTGCCCCCATCCTGGGAACGTAACCGCTCACCCCCGATCCCCCGGCCATTGAGCATTACGGACACTGATGATCGTCGGGGGTCAATGCCAGGGCCATAGCTATAGCGCAGGGTAAACCGCCCCCCCCGCATCACCTGTTCATTGGGAAGTATCCGTAGGGGCAGCTCCACCGGTGGGGGCAGGGGAGTGCCGCTGACCGTCACATCCTGGAACCGTTGATCCGGGGCGATTTCCAGATCATTCAGGGTCAGTTGCCGTACCCCCTCCGGCAAATACCCCGGCCAGTCCATGGGGGCGGGGGTCTCGACATCGGCCACCTCCTTCACCAGGGCCGCTTGCCCCGTGAGCAGTTGCTGATCGGCGGGCTGCACCAGGGCTTGCACGGCCTTCAGCACAGCGGCATCATCGTTGCCCGTGGCGATCAACACGGGCGTTGCCCCATCGGGGGTGGTGGTGAGTATCAGCACACCGACGTCACCGGGCAGCGGCGTTCCATCCCCGTCTAGCACCTGATTATTGTCGATCACAAAGGGTAGGCTGAGTTCCGCCAGTTTGGGCTGCTGGGTCGGAGTCCCCAGAATCACCAGCCGATCCCCCTCCTCCACCTGGTCAAGCTGCTGAACTAAGCGGGTTTGCATGGGCCTACCACTGCTGGATCGACTCGCGGCGGTCTGATAGCGACCGATGGCGGTCAGCCAGGGGGGATCGAGGGCGGTGGGTTGCAGGTAGGTCAGCCGATCCGAATCTAGGCCCAATGAATCCACAAAGGGGTAGGGATAGTTGACAAAATCTAGGGGGATAGCCTCGGTTCGATAGTTCAAAACCACCTGGGAATCCGGCAAAATCTCCGTCCATAGGGTGGGATCCTTGGGGTCGGTACAGGTGTCGGAGGTGTGTTGCTGCACCTCCATAATCACCGTATTGAAGTCCTCCAGCATAATGGGAGTGATATCAAAGGCGATGTTGCTGACAGCCCCATCTTCGCGGTTGAGGGGCACACTGCCCAAATGGCGGTTATTTAAACGCACCGTTAGGTTAGACCGATTGGCGTAGAGGGCGGGAGAATGGCGAAAGCGCAGAATTAGCTTGGCCGATGCCACCTGCCAATGGCGGGGCTTTGTAAACCCTAAGCGAGACTGGGAAAGCACCCCCTGCATTTGCAGGGCATTGCCCACCACGGGGGACCGATCAAACTGAATCACATACTGCCGTAGGTCATTGGCTGGGGTGTCGGAATCGGTCGCGGGGGGATTCTCGTCAGGGGAGACCGAGGGGGCAGCGATGTTATCGGTCGCGGGGCGATCCGCTGGGGCGGGATCCGAACGGGGCGGTGACGCGGGCGGACGCGCCGTCGGTCGCGCCACCGGGGCGGGCGGTAGCGATGGGGGCGGGGAATACTGCTGAATGGCCGCATCCTCCTGCTGCTCCACGGTCTCCACGGTCTGGGCCTGGAGAGGCGCAAGTCCTAGGAAAATGACTAGGACGGCACATCCTAGCCCGAGGATCCCGAACCCCCAGCGTGGCCAACGCCCCCAGCGGCGGGGATAGCCCGTTCGTGGGTTGAGTGGGTTATGCATAGGTCTCTCCTGCTAGGCTCTTGCCACGGGCCTCTGGCGGCATGGCGAATCGGACGTTTTCTGTCATGGAAGGAAGTATGGATGGGGGATGAAGACGGTGGTGATCCAGGGAGGGCACCCTTAACCAGGGTGTTCTGGCGGGATTGGCGGCGGTGGATCCAGGGGGATGAGCCACTCCGAGGGTAGATCCTCCGGCGGGAAAAGCCCCAGCCAAACCAGGTTTTGCGCATAGTAGGCATTGGGATGATCCCAAAGGCCGTTTCGGTAGGTGGGCTGGATGGCCTGTTCGTATAGCTCGGTGGCCAGGGCGGGCTGGGTCTGGGCAAAGGCGCGATATAGCATGGCATATTGGCCCGTGGCCCCATAGTCCACCAGGGGATCCCCCGCGAGGGAAAGGATGGCCGGAATGTGCTGATCCTGCCGCCAGAGTTGTTCCAAAAAAACCAGGTGATTGGCTAGAAAAGCCTTGGCCCGAGGGTCTTGAAACCAGGCGGCATCCCAGGCAATCCGCCACCACACCCGGTGGGCATCAAATCCGTATTGGCCGCTGAGGGACGATCCCGCTGGCACCGGTTCTAGGGTTTGGGTCGTCTGATTCAAACGTACCCAGTCCCCCGGCAAACCCTTGGCCGACAGTTGCGAAACCTGATCCAGGACCGCATAGCTGCTCTCCACCAGGGCCAGCCAATCCCGCTCGGGATCCACCTGGGCAAACAGTCGAAAGGCGTAGGGAGCCAGGTAGGAGGGGTTGAGGTAAATGGTGTCAGGATCGGGCTGAAAGGCTGCGAGTGGCCCCGGCAGCAGGTAGCGCGAGCCGTGCTCCCCACCCAGGGCCAGGGTAGACTGATCCCACAAATCCACCAGCTTCAGCCGCGCCAATTCCAGATAATCGGGCCGCTGCCAGCGCCGAGAGGCCCAAATCAGGGCCGTAATCGCATCAATATCCGCATCGCTGGCAAAGTTGTCATCCAAAATGTGCCAGCGGCCATCCGCCGCCCGTCCCCATTTCCAGGCCCAGAGGTGATCCCCCCCGTCCTGGGAGGGTCGCCGCAGGTTGGCTTCGGCCCAGCCCAGGGTGAGGGCAAAGGTCTCGGGATCATCCGCCAGCACCGCCCGCAGCATGGCGTAGGCTTGTCCTTCGGACACGGTGCGGCCCTCGGCTTCCCAGTCAATCACCCGGCCATCGGCCTGAATAAACCGCTGCCGATAGGCCTGCCAGCTTTCCGCCAGGAGATCCTCTCGGCTGAGGGCGGTGGCGTCGGTGCCTGCCCCGTACCAGAAGGGGGCACTGAGGTTGATCCCGGTGAAGGTGAGGGGCCGGAAGGCGACGGGAGCCTGGGGTGGGGTACACCCAGAACTCGCGATGCAGGCAAGGGCTAGGACAGGAACCATAACGTTGGAAGACGGGAGAAACATGGGGGCCAACATCACGCCTAAAACCGCTCCCAGGGGGGCTGAATGCCCCGCTGGAGGAGCAGACTTTCCTGGATTTGTTGAATTTGTCGGGCCACTTGGGGATTATGGATCCCCTGCTCTGCCTGCCGCTGTTGCCAAGCCTGGAGTTGATCGATGGCCGCCAGGGGCCGACCCTGCACCGTCTTGAGCGCGGCTAGGGAGGTGCGGGCTGGGCCATTATCGGCATCCACGGCCAGCACCCGCTGATAAATCTGTTCGGCTTGGTCGTAGTTGCCCGCCTGAAATTCTAGGCTCGCCAAGGCCAGCAGGGCATCGGGTTGATCGGGGAAACGCTGGAGCACCGTTCCGTAGCTTTGGCGGGCGAGGGGGAGGTTGCCCGTCTGTTGGGCAATGTCCCCCAGCACAAAGTAGCTGGCTAAAAGGTCGGGGTTGTCGGCCACCAACTGACGGGCCTGGGTTTCGGCTTCGGTGGGGTCGGTGTCTGCTAGCACCTGCAAGGCCCGGAGTTGAAGCTGGGGATTGCGGCTATCCACCGCCAGCAGGGTTTGATACAGATCGGCCCGGGAGGCTCGGGGGGGCAAGGCGGTGGCGAGGGCAATCAGCGCTGGGGGGGGCGGGTCGTTGCCCAACTGCTGCAACCCGGCGTCGAGGATAGCCTCAGCCTGGGCTTCGGTGATCAGCCCCGCTTGGTAGGCCAGGGCGGCTCGTCCCAGGGGGTAGGCTCCATTCTGGGGATGGTCGGCGATGAGCTGATCATAGAGGGCAATGGCCTCCGGGAACCGCCCCTGGGCTTGATACACCGCCGCCAACCCCTGGGCCGCTGAGGATCGAATGGTGGGAGCCAGACTGGTACTCAGCAGTTGCTCATAGCGCTGCTGACTGTGGCCGAGGTTCCCCTCCCGCCGATCCAAATCGGCAAGGAGGAGTTGGGTCGTGTCCTGATCGCGCTGCCCTGCTGGGGTGGCCCCATAGGTGTCCAGCGACTCCCGTGCTTCCTCAAAACGCCCCTGCTGCATCAGAATTTGGGCAATCCAAATATGCAGCAGGGCCTCCGTTGCCCCGCTGGCCACGAGGTTTTGGTAAAAGGGCAGTAACTCCGGTAGCGGCGGATTCAGCCGACTCAGGCTTTGGCCCATGGATCGCACCTGTACCGGGTCATCGGGCAGGGGTGAAAACCGATCCTGCACCTGCTGGACGAAGGTGCGGGCCTCTATCTGCCCCAGTTGGAAGGCCAGCACCTGCTGCTGAAAGGCGAGGCTCTGATCCTCTGGCTGTTCCTGGGCCAGTTGGGTGATGAGTTCTAGGGCGAGGGGCCGATGGTCGGGCAGGTTGCCAAGGGCCGATCCGGCCTCCCGACGGATGCCGGGGGTCAGGTTCGTGGCCGTGGCCAAGACATCCCGGTAGAGCGCCGCAATCTCATCGTCGTAGGTGGGCTGCAAGCTAAAGCTGCCAATGGCGGCGAGGGATCGGGCCAGGGTGAGGCGAGCATCCTCCCGTCCGCGCAGGGGTTGCACCAGATCGAGGGCGTCCTGAAACTGGCGATTGGCCGCATAGCCACTGGCCAAGGCTCCCCGCAGCCGCGCCTGGGCCGTTGTGATGGTTTGGCCGTCGGTCAGTTCCAGTTCCGCCTCCAAAAGCTGGATGGCGGTCTCCAGTTGGCCGCTGTCCCGCAGTGCCTGGGCGTAGGCGATCGCCACATCCCCGGCAATTACGCCCTGCGCGGCCTGGAACCGATCAAAGAGCGCTAGCCCGTTGGCAAAGTCGCCGCTGAAGGTGTAGACCTCCGCCGCGAGCACCACAATGGCGGGATCGTTGGTATTGGGCAGCACCAGGGCATAGTCGGCCAAGGATTGAGAAAAGAGCCCCTGGTAGTAGTAGAGTTTGGCCCGCTGAGCCCTGGCCTCGAGGTTGTCGGGTTCAAGCTGGAGCAGGCGGGTCAGGGCCTCGATGCCCAGGGGTTGCCACGGGGTTTCATACTCCCCAAACAGGCCAATGGTGCTGAGGGCAAGGCGATTATCCGGATCCCGTTCCAGTACGCGCTGATAGGTGGCCAGGGCGTCGGCGTTGCGGCCCACCCGTCGGTAGGCGATCCCTAGCCCCACCAGGGCCGCTAGGCTATGGGGATCCGCCTGCACCAGTTGTTCAAACACCGTCACGGCGGCGTCCCCTTGGCCCTGGCGTAGCAGGTCATAGCCCTGGCCCACGGTAACGGCTTGGGCTTGGGCCGGGGCAGCCCCCAGGGGGCCGATGGGGGGTAGGGCTAAGGATCCCAGGCTTAGGGCTAGGGCTAGCACCAGGCCAGATCCGGGGCTATGTCGCGTGGGCTTGCGTTGGGTCATCACCAATACCTCAGGGCCGGGAACGGGGGGGCAGCAGGTTAACGGTGCTGCGAATACGGAAACCCAAGAAGGAATCCTGGAATGCGTTGCGCTGCTGGAAAGTGAAGCCCAGGCGCGTCTGGGGCAGCGCCACAAAGTCGTAGAAGACCTCCAGCACATCGGGCGTCCGGCCATTGACCGATGCGGTGGGGAGGTTACGCCCGTAGGCCAGCCCTAGGCGATCCTCCGCCATGAACACATCAAAGGCGTTCAGGCCAATGCTGTAGGCGTCCCCCAGAAAGCCGCTGCTGCTCGTGAGGTGTCCATAGCGCCCGAAGACCCCCAGATTGACCTGGGGCACAAACCATTCGGCATTGAGGCCGTAGGAGGATAGGCGATCCCCGGTGCCTTGGAAATTCAGGTCTCGCCCCGTCAAGGCCGTGCCGCGCAGAATCAGGTTATCTGCCCGCACAGTCACCTCCCCCACCAGACCATCGAGGGCAAACGCGCTCAGACTTCCGGAGGAGGAAAAGGTGGAGGCGCTGACCATGAGGTCGTCATTCACCGACCACTGCACTAAGCCCCCTAGCCGCGAAGCCGTGGCGTTGGCCCCTGCAATCAGGGCCGGGTTGGTGTGAAAGGTGGGGTTGAAAAAATCGCGCCCCAGATCCTTGGCAAAGCTGTTGCGATCAAAATAGGAGGTCAAGTCCAGTTGCCCCAGCCGAAACCGCAGCCCGGGGGTCCCCGGCACCGCCGCCGCCAGATACAGTTCCGGGATCTTCACCCCATCGCGGTTGGTCAGGTCTGGGCCAGCCACCCAATCCAGGGCTCCCTCCAGCAACAGGTTAGGCGTGACAAACGTGGTTCCCGCCAGCCTTGCCCGCCCCGAAGAACGCCCCCCTTGCAGCACATACAGCCCCTGCACGCTCAGGCGGGTCTCGGTGATGGGCGAGGCCTGCTCTGCGGGGGGATCAGGATCGGTTAAGGATTCCGTGGGGCTGGATTCCGTGGGGCTGGATTGATCGGGGCTAGATTGATCGGGGCTAGATTGATCGGGGTTGGATGGATCGGGGCTGAACTGGAGGTCAGCACTAGCCAAAGAAGGAGACCCCGCCGTCAGAGAACTGAGGCGGGATACGGAGGTCGTTGGCTCCTGATCCGTGACCTCAGGGGCGCTAGGGACAGCCCGTGGGCGCGGCGACGGCGGCGCTGGAACCAGGGCAGCATCGACTCCTGCCCTTGGCCCTGGGGACAGCCTCGGGGCCGGGGAGGCTGTCCCCAGGGCCAGACCCGGCGGGGATGGCTTCACCGAAACCTCAGCTTGCCCTTTATCCTCCACCGATGGGTAGGGCGACAGCGATACGGCGAGGTTTCGCGTCGCTGGGCTTGGGCCTGCCGCTGCCCCCAGCCCAGCCATAACGGTGGCCGGAACCTCAGCCTGGGGGGGAGGGGGCTGCGCCGAGGCTCCGTCAGCACCGTAGATCAGGGGGAGGCCTAGAACCGTCCATCCGGTGAAGACACGGTGCCAGATGTAAGAGGCTTTACGGGTTGGGGGCATGGTCGTAAATGTCTTCCTATGTCAGGATCTCGAAGGGAGTGACCTCAGATCGGGATTTACCCAGGACGTAGCGCCTGCTTTTGACCGAGGGAAGACCGCCTGTACGGCCTAGACGACTCCTCCACCATGATGGTAGTAACTTTTGTAATGTTGGCAATGCTGCTCTGTTCTAACAAAAAAAGGCGAACTAATGAAACCGAGGACTCAGACCATTCCGCTGCAACCTAGGTTACTGAGCGTCCTTTTGGTCATCGGCATGGTGCTGAACACCGCCTGTAGCCTAACCGATGTCAGCCGGTTTTCTACCTCGCCCAGCAACGGAGATCGCCTGACCATTGATCAGATCAGCCGGGGCGACGAACCCGGGCAGTTCCGGCTTGCTGGCACAGTAGATCTACCGGCAGAGGTGACCTTGACCGTGTCAGCGGTGCGCCGCCTGAATGCCGTTAATGAAGCAATGCCCGAGGGGGAAATGACCGAGGAGGCACCCCCCAGCTTCAGCACCCTAGATCGTCGTACAGCCACGGTGGAGAACGGGCGTTGGCAAGCCACCCTAGGGCTCTGGCAGGAAAACGCGGAGGGCGGTTATCAAGAACTGTGGCAGACCCCCGAAATGGCCCTGGATCAGGCCACTCAGCCCGATCCCAGGGTGGAATTTTTCGTGGCTGTGGAGCCCAAGGTGTTTGCCCAATTTCTCCAACCGGCCCCCCCTAAACCGATGGAGCCCGCCATCGAAAGGCTGCTGCATGTCACCCCTGCCGGAGAGTCCTACCTGCGGGTGAGCGTCACCCAGCCCCTAGGGATTCCTGAGGTGATGACCCAGACTTCCCGCCGCAGGGTCGCCCAAGACACCGCATCCCTCTGGGCGGGGCGTTCCACCCTCGATGATCCCGATGCCGCCGAAATCCCCCTTCTCCCCTTCTCCTCGGAAGATAATCTCCCTCTCCCCCCTGAGCGCCTGCTGCGCTAGGCCACAATAGCAATCGCCCCGTTTTACCGGGGCGAGGAGACTGGTATGGGCCGATGCTCTAGGATTCTCGGCTTCCTTCGATAGATCGAAGGGCTAGCGAGCATTCATGGACTGGAGTTGGCTGGGGGCTAGGGCGGTAGACCAATCCTGATCCGCCATCAAGAAATGGCTGAGATCCTTGGATTGCAGCCGTGCATCGGAAAATTTAATTTGCTCCAGTTCCAACTGCTGGGCGGCCAAACGTTGGGCCAGATCCTGATTGGTGGCGGCTGTGCTGGCTAGCTTTTGGCCGGAATTGCGCCAGCCCAGGAGACCAAACACGCTCGCCCCTACCGCCAAGCTCATGCCACCCGCCACAGCGAGGTAGGGCGCAGCCAGGTATTGCAATTCTGAGGTAAAGACCGGCTTGTTCTGAACTTCAATATTGACGACGTTGGATTTCAGAGCGGCAAAGGGAAGGGTGGTTGCAGAAAAGATAGCCCCGGTGACACAGGCAGAGGCTAACAAAGCTTGGGAAAAGGAAGACTGACTCATAATTTTGAACCTGAATCTGAAATCAGCGACGTTTGAAGCAAACCCTGCGGCTATAGCGCGACTCCCTGAGGGCAGATCTCAATACCAGGCGCTAAGGATAGGGGCTGGTAGACTGGAGCACTCATCGTGAGCGATCGACTATATGCGTGATGACCCTTATGGAGAAGGTTAGTTGCATCAGTATATCCACTTGGTGGCTACGGATGCGCAATCAGTAATAAACTTTAGCTAACTCCTTTTTTTACAATACTGGCTAACTTGCTGCACTCTGTAAAAAGAGTGTAAGGTCTGTTCTGCCATCCATGATGGAAAATTAAAGATACTTTTCAGGCCTTTTCGGCGATGGTAACTCCTACGGCCAGACAGCAAGGCCTATCCTGGTGTCCATCAGAAGACCAGGGAAGGGTTAGACCGGATCTAGGGAGCGATCAGACTTCTGCGTAAATTCCCGTATGGGGAAGGAAGAATCAAGGGTTGCAGCCCTATCAAACAGGCGTTTCTGAACCCGCCTGAGCTAGACCTTCGCTAGGGTCACGCGCTCTTCCTGGTCTTGGTACTTGCCCCGGCGGGTTTCGTAGCTCACCTGGCAGGGTTCGCCCTCAAAGAAGATCAGTTGCACGACTCCCTCGCCCGCGTAGATACGACAGTCGGCACTGGAGGAATTGGAAAACTCTAGGGTGAGATGCCCCCGCCAGCCCGCTTCGGCGGGGGTAAGATTGGCGATGATACCGCAACGCGCATAAGTAGATTTACCTATGCAGATCACGCTGATATTGTCAGGGACGGCAATTTTTTCTAGGGCCACCCCGAGGCCGTAGGAGTGGGCGGGCAAGATGAAGTAGTCGCCCTGATCGTCGGATTTAAGGTCGGTTTGTTCTAGGTTGGCGGGGCTGAAGTTTTTTGGATCGACGACGGTGCCGGGAATGTGGCGAAAAATGCGAAATTCCGCCGGAGAGAGGCGAATATCGTAGCCGTAGGAAGACAGGCCGTAGCTAATCACCGGATATTGACCCGGTAGACCTTCCCGATCCACATGGCGCACCAGACTGGGCTGGAAGGGTTGAATCATCCCCTCCTGGGCCATTTTGCTAATCCAGGCGTCGTTTTTAATCATGGTGTCGCGCTTATGGGAAGGTCGGAGACTGGGGGGAGATATCCCCGCCTAGGCTGAAAAATTGCGCCGAAACTCCGTGACTTGATCCGCCACCGTCAACAGGGCCTCCGGCATTTCAGGGCCAGTCAGGATGATATCAATTTGGGGCGGACGATGGCGCAACAGATCCACGACTTCCTCGGCGGCAATCAGACCATAGTGAACCGCAAGGCTGAGTTCATCCAGCACCACCAGCCCGTAGCGGCCCTTATTGATCGCTGTTTGGGTGTGCTGCCACAGATCGGCGACGGCCTGCTGAGCCTCGGAGGGAATGGGGGCTTCGTGGATGCAGTAGGGCAGGGCGCAGCGAATCCAGTCTAGGTTTTGACCAAGCTGCATGGGCTGGTCTGGGCCTTGATCCATGCCCCCCTTGAGGAACTGCACAATGAGCGCGGGCTTTCCCTGTTCGGCGGTGCGCAGCGCCTGCACCATGACGTTGGTAAAAAAGCTGCGGTGAATGGAGGTATACACCTGCACCGTCCCCTCAATGGTTTGGAGCAAGGGGTGACGAAGCACAGGGGGGGAGGACGAGGCAAAGCCCGTCACTTTGAGTTGGGAAACCATCGAGCTAGGGGGCTATCTTAAAAATTCTGGGCTAAATATAGCGTACTTTCAGCGGTGGAATCTCCCTAGGACACCATATGTAATGAGACTAAGCGACCTCAAGCCGCCCATGACGCCTAACCCTGGGGTGAATCTCCATGGCCTGCTGTATTCTAGGTGACGATCTCTTTCTTATCGCTCTCTATGGTTTGGCAACGTCCGGATGGTCGCGCTCCCGATCAACTACGCCCGGTCAGCTTTCAGCGTCGGTTTACCAAATTCGCCGAGGGATCGGTGCTGACTCGCTGCGGCGATACCCAGGTGCTCTGTACCGTGGGGGTTGAGGAAGGCGTCCCCAAATTTTTGCAGGGCACAGGCCGGGGCTGGCTAACCGCAGAATATCGCATGTTGCCTGGGGCTACCCCCCAGCGCCAAACCCGCGAAATGCTCAAGCTTTCCGGTCGCACCCAGGAAATTCAGCGCCTGATTGGTCGTAGCCTGCGCGCCGCCCTAGATTTTGAGCGCCTCGGAGAACGCACCCTCGTGGTGGATGCCGATGTGCTTCAGGCCGATGCGGGTACCCGCACCGCGTCGATCACCGGTGGGTATGTCGCCTTGCAGGAGGCCATCAACACGCTGCTAGATCAGGGTCGCTTGTCCGAGTCGCCCCTGGTGCACCAGGTCGCGGCTGTGTCGGTGGGGCTCCTGGAGAATGAGGTGTTCCTGGATCTGTCCTACGAAGAAGATGTCGCGGCCACGGTGGATTTTAACGTGGTGCTCAATGGGGACTTAAACATCATTGAAGTGCAGGGCACCGCCGAAGCGGACAGCTTTAGCCGCCAACATATGAATCAAATTCTGGATATGGGAGAGCGGGGCATTCAGCAACTGCTGGCGGCCCAGCGGGAGGCCTTTGCCCACCCCTAACCCGCCTGAGTTCGGGAGTGGTAGGGGCGCGGTTCCCGCGCCCGGTGCAGAAGCTTTTGTCAGCTAACCAGCTTGGGATCACCCGTCTACATCGCCGCCTGACGTTGCCCCATTTGCACTTGCCATAGGCTGGCATAGATCCCCTGGTGGGAGAGTAAGGCTTCATGGGTGCCCGCCTCGACCAGTTGGCCGTCCTCCATCACATAGATGCAGTGGGCATTGCGGATGGTGGAAAGGCGGTGGGCAATGGCGATGGTGGTGCGGTTCTGGGTGATGGCCTCAAGGGATCGTTGGATAGCGGCTTCGGTTTCGTTATCCACGGCTGAGGTGGCTTCATCGAGGATCAAGATGGGCGGATTTTTGAGGATGGCCCGAGCAATGGCGATGCGCTGGCGCTGACCCCCCGAGAGTTTTTGGCCCCGTTCGCCGACGAGGGTATCGTAGCCCTGGGGTAGGGCCTGGATAAACCCATGGGCTTCGGCCAGCTTGGCGGCCTGGATCACCGCTTCCCGACTGGCGTCAAAGGTGCCATAGGTGATGTTTTCGGCCACGGTACCGTGGAACAGAAACACATCCTGACTCACCAGACCGATGCCTCGGCGCAGGTCGGTGGGGTTGATGCGGCGGATATCGACACCGTCTAGGACAATCTGCCCCTGGCTCACGTCGTAGAACCGTAGCAGCAGCTTGACCAGGGTGCTTTTGCCCGATCCGGTGGAACCCACAATGGCGACGGTTTGCCCAGCGGGGACTTTTAGAGTCAGGTTTTCCACCACCGGAGGACGGTCGGGGTAGGCAAAGCTGACGTTCTCGAAGCGGATATCACCTCGGATATCGCTGACGGGCACCCGCAGGGATCCGGGGGTAAGCACAATCGGGGTATCCAGCAAATCCATCACCCGGTTCGTCGAGGCCATGGCGCGTTGGTACTGGTCGAAGGTTTCCCCTAGCCGCGTCAACGGCCAGAGCAGGCGCTGGGTGAGGAACACCAACACGCTGTAGGTGCCCACGGCCATTTGTCCGGCCACGGTGGCCAAGCCGCCGTAGACCAGGGTGGCGGTGAAGCCAAACAAAATCAGGACTCGGATGAGCGGAATGAACAGCGCACTGAGGGCGATGGCCCGTTGGTTGCTGAGGCGATAGGCTTCACTTTCGGCCTGGATGCGCTGAATTTCGTAGGCTTCGGCGGTGTAGCTTTTGATCGTTACCATGCCGCTGAGGTTGTTCGATAGACGGCCATTCAGCAGGCTCACCTTTTCGCGCACATCGGCGTAGCGGGGGGCGAGCTTTTTCTGGAAGGCCACCGCCCCCCAGACAATCACAGGCATAGGCAGCATCGCTAACCAAGCCACCCGGGGAGCCAGCCCAAAAAACGCGCCGCCAATCAAAATTACCGTGGTGATCACCTGGAGGACTTCGTTGGCCCCCCGGTCTAAAAAGCGTTCGAGCTGGTTGATATCATCGTTTAGCACCGCCATCAACCGTCCACTGCTGCGGTCTTCAAAATAGACCATATCCAGGCTTTGCAGGTGGGCATAGGCCTCTACCCGCAGGTCTTTTTGGATGGACTGGGCCAAATTGCGCCACAGCACATCATAGGCATACTCAAAGGTCGATTCCAGCCCCCAGATCACCACCGTGAGCAGGGTGAGGGCCACAAACTGCCCCGCAATGGAGGCAATTCCCCAGCGGGCAATCCAGGAATCCTGCTGCTGCACCACCACATCCACCGCCAAACCAATCAGCACCGGGGGCGCAAGGTCGAAGGTTTTATTCAGCACCGAGCATACACTGGCCAACCACACCCGCTGGCGATACTGACGGCCATAGCGCAACAGACGGCGCAGGGGATGGGGGGGCTGGGAGGGAGTTGGCATGGGTAACCCGGTAAACACCAATATTTATCTGAATATATTGGAGTCTGAGAGCCCCATCTGCCAAGGCTTTCAGACGCCTCGAAATCGATCCGCCTCGAAAATCATTGGCCAACCTGCGGAATATCGGTACGGATTGATCGGTAAATATTCTCCCACTCAGATTCTCTGGCCCAGATTTCAGGCCACAAAAGATTTGCAATATAGATAAATAGAATCGATTCAAAAAATATTTTTATGGATAAATAGCAGCATTCATGAAAGATGTATCTCTATTTACAGTCCTACATCAAATGTGGCGGATTAAATGGGGCTGGCAAACGTTGAGGGAGATTGATTAATGGTTGGTTTAACAGGTTGGTCTAAGCAAAAAATTGCAGCAGGTTTTTTGACGACATCAATGCTTTTTATTGGAGCCTGCTCAACGGCTGATACAACGGCTGAAGGTGAAGATGCGAGTGCCTCTGGAAATTCTGGCAGGGTGATTCGCATTGCCATTGGTACCCAAGACCAAGTGATTAATACAGCAGTTGGTGGGGCCGTTGTCCGAGAATTAGAGCTTCTAGAAAAGCATCTGCCAAGGGAGGGTGAATATGCTGGCGTTGAGTACGATATTCAGTGGTCTAGCTATACCTCTGGGCCGCCAATTACCAACAAAATGTTGGCGGATCAAATCGATATCGGTTTGATGGGTGATTTCCCGGCAGTGATTAACTTGATCAAGTTTGCCCAGGAAGCCCAGGATGCCGATTCTACTTTCATTGGTACCCTTGCCTACAGTCCAAATGGTGCGGGCAATGCGGTCGTGGTTCCCAAGGATAGCGATGCGACCTCCCTGGCGGACTTGAAGGGTGGAACGGTATCCGTACCCTTTGGATCAGCGGCCCACGGAATGCTGCTGAAGGCCCTCAGTGATGCCGGAATTGACCCCGAAACCGATGTCAACCTAATTAGCCAAGCCCCCGAGGTAGGCGGTTCGAGCCTGCGTACCGGACAGATTGACGCCCACGCTGACTTTGTCCCCTTTGGCGAACTATTCCCCTTCCGGGGCTTTGCCAAGAAGATTTTTGACGGTGCTCAAACGGGTGTTCCCACCCTCCACGGCATCACGGTACGGTCTGATTTTGCTGAAGAACATCCCGAAATTGTGGTGGCTTATCTGAAGGCGGTGTTGGAAGCTAACCAAATGTTCCGGGAAGATCCTGAAGGTATTTCGGCCCAGATTGAAGAATGGTCGGGAATCGAAAAAGAGGTAGTCTATATGTTCCTTGGCCCCTCTGGTTTGCAGCCTCTTAATCCCACCATTGGCGAGGTGCAAATGAATGCCCTTAAGAATAGTATCGCCACCTTAACTAGCCTCGGAAAAATTGAAAATCCTGTTGATCCTGACGAGGTTGTGAACTGGACAGACGAGAGTTTTCTGCGCACCGCCATCGAGGAAATGGGCCTAAACTATGATGATGTCATTGCGACGGCTGAGTCCTATCAAATTACGGGAGATGATGCCCTCACGGGAGAAGCCATTGAGGATCCAACATTAGCGGCTCAATACTGGGTGCAGGGAGAAGAGGAAGTGACTAACTTTGCTTCCATTGCCAATATGGTGAAGTCTCTTTCTGCCTTACAAGCCGAGGGCCAAGCCGCCGATGTGATGTTTGTGCATGACTATAACAACGGCTGGAAGCTATTTGCTGAAAACTCCTACTTCGTCAGCAATGGCGATGAAGTCATGGCCTTTTTGCTAGAGGCTGATGCCCAAACCTACGCCGCCCAAACGGGGGGCACGATGACGTCCTTTAGGGATCTGCAAGAGATCTATGCCCAGCAGCCTGTGCTGGTAGGGGCTCGCTAGTCCCCTCGGTTCAGTGGGTCGTTTAATAGTGTCCATTGGGTTGGGTCTTTGGGGTAGCTGAGACCAGGTTTGCCCCGCGCATGAAGGTGGTCTTTGCGGTGATGCCGAATACACAGACCACAAATATGGCATCCCCGTACAGTGGCCCTAGGGGCCTAACCCTACAGTAGTTTGGGAAAAATATAATGGCAGTGACGGTATCCAATCCGAACCCCCTAGGATGGGTGACGCAGATCGGTTCGGTGGCGACAAGAACAGTGTTAAACAATCGTCCCCTGCGTCAAGTTCTATCACTCGTTCTATTTTTTGGGATTTGGCAAATTCTCAGCGCTATCAATTTTGATTTTTTCATTAACTTTCAGTTCCTTCCCTCTCCCTGGGAGGTACTCAAGGCAACCGCTCAGTTTGTTACGGATCATCCCTGGATACATTTTTGGTCGAGCATCAAGCGAGTCTTAATCGGCTATGCCATCGCCTCTGGTTTAGGTGTCCTATTAGGGGTTCTAGTCGGCTGGTTTGAAGTCGTCGAAGATCTGGCCATGCCGCCCCTCGAAATTCTGCGACCCATTCCAGCCGTAGCTTGGATTCCCCTGGCTATTTTGATGTTTCCCAATGCTGAAAGTGGCATGGTTTACATCACCTTTATCGGCGCATTTTTCCCTATTCTGATTAGCACCATTAAAGGGGTTGAGAGCACCCTTGGTGATACCGTGCTGATTCGAGTAGGACAATGTTTGGGGGCCAATCCTTGGCATATTCTGAAGGACATTGTGATTCCAGGATCGATGCCCAGCATTGCCAGTGGCCTCACGATTGGTATGGGTAATGCTTGGTTTTGCTTAGTAACGGCGGAAATCTTAGCCGGACGCTACGGGATTGGCTACCTCACCTGGGAATCCTACGTCACCTCCAACTATCCACCGATTGTGATGGGAATGCTGTTGATTGGTTTCATGGGAGCCTTTAGTTCCTGGGCGGTGGATCGGGTGAC
>JAYKHF010000049.1:0-2906 GCA_035285305.1 Leptolyngbya sp. | reverse complement strand
TGTAGATTCAGGATTTTTTGAATAATTCCCTTGATTTTTAGGATTTTCTGATGATTGACCTGCTTTTTCTCCTTCTAAATCTATCCCACGGTCTATATCTCCATCTAGGTTCGACTCTAGGCCATGCAGTGTGTAGGCAAAAAAATCCAGTTTGCGCTGGGCCACAACCCGAGAATCTAACTGCCGCAGGGTTCCGGCGGCGGCGTTGCGGGGGTTGGCGAAGGGAGGTTCCTCCCTCGCGATGCGTTCCTGGTTGATTTGCTCGAACACATCGAGGGGTAAAAAGGCTTCACCGCGCACCTCCACCACCGGCGGCGGGTTGTCCCATTGCAGCCGCAGGGGGATGGAACGGATGGTTTTCACATTTTGGGTAATCTCTTCCCCAGCAAGGCCGTCTCCCCGGGTCGCCGCCCGAGTGAGGACACCATTTTCATAGGTGAGGGCGAGGGCATTGCCGTCAATTTTCAGTTCTGCGACGTAGGACGCTTGGCCGACTTCCGGAGCCTGTCTGCGCCAGCGATCTTCCCAAGCCCGAAATTCGGCTAAGTCAAAGGCATTTTCGAGGCTGTAGAGGGGGATATTGTGTTGAACCGAGGTGAATTGGGTGGCGGGCTTTTCCCCCACGCGCTGGGTCGGGCTATCGGCGCTGATCAGGTGAGGATGGGCGGTTTCCAGATCTTGTAGTTCCCGGTAGAGACGGTCGTACACCTCGTCGGGCAGGGTGGGATTATCCAGCACATAGTAGGCATAGCTAGCGGCTTGTAGCTGCCGCCGCAAATCCTGCACCCTGGTTTCCAAGGCGGTGGGCAGAGCAGGCGTGACAGAAGAAGGCGTGACAGGCTCCATACCGGGCATACTCGTCTCTGGATGGGGATTGGGCTTCAGCATAGGCCCCCATGCTGCCTAACCCAGGGGCTAGTGTAGCGCTTGCTCGCGTTCCGGATTCAGGGTGGCCCATCGTCCCTAAAGATTGCTGACATCCTATCCGAGAATGGTGAAACCTACCGCTAAGATCAGGGCAGGTGTGCATGGAAGGATCGATTCAGATGTTCCCTGACCCGGTTGATGACCCGCCGCTTAAGGCTTTGGGGTGGGATAGGCTCTTTCCGTCGAAGAAGGCTGTTTATCCGGCAACGTCCCCGCCTGACGGCTTTATCCCGCCCCGACCCCCTAGGGTGCTCCAACAGCGGGGTTGGGCCATGGGGCTCGCGGGCCTACTCTTGGTCGGCTGTAGTGGCGATCCAGGCTTTTCTGGGGAAGACCGGGGTGCCCTCCGACATCGCCCGATGGCGGCGGTGGCATCTTCTCTCCCAGAAGTGACGCCATCGGCGGATGAGCGGTGGTATTTAGCCGTGAGTGAGGCGAACCGAGCGGCCCAGAGGGCGGCCACGGCCACTACGGTTGAAGATTGGCAGCAGGTGGCTTCGCTATGGGGGCAGGCGGCCCTCTGGCTACAAGGAATGCCCGAGGAGAATTCGCGCTATGCCTTTAGCCAACGACGGGCTCAGGACTATCTCAACAACCTTTTAGTGGCCCAGGAACAGGCTCAGCAGCAAGCCCAACAGGCCGGGATGCCGCGCGTGTTTCCGCCCCTAGGCAGCGGCGTTTTAGATGAGCAAATCAGTCTCTATCACTCCTATGTCGCTACCCTGGGGGTGCCGGATGTATGGATTATTGGTAGCTCGCGGGCGTTGCAGGGCGTGGATCCCCAGGTCTTACAACAGGCCCTGGCCGTTCAAGGACGCCCCCACCTGCGGGTCTACAACTTAAGCGTCAATGGAGCCACGGCCCAGGTCATGAGCTTTATGACCCGGCAACTGTTGGCCGAGGATATGCATCCCCGTCTCGTGATTTGGGCGGAGGGGGCACGGGGTCTGAATAGTGGCCGTTTTGACCGCACCTTTGCGGCAATTCTGGATTCCCCTGGCTACGCCACGGCCCGTAATGGATCCCAATTAAGCTTCCTTAACCCTACCTTGGACTTGGCGATTCCAGACGAATTGGTTCCCACGACAGCCATCAACAGCCAGGGGTTTTTGCCCGTGAACGATCAGTTCAACCCCGCCGTATACTACCGATCCTTTCCCCGCGTACTTGGCCAATACGACGACACCTACCGTGCCTTTCGCCTAGACGGAGTGCAAACGATGTCCTTGGAGGCGATGATCCAGTTTTTCCGAAGTCGCCAGATTCCCCTTGTCTTCGTCAACTTACCCCTCAGCAATGACTACCTAGACCCCGTGCGCCTGGGCTACGAGCGCCAGTTTCAGCACTTTTTGCAAACCTACGCCGACCAAGGCACCATGACCGTCGTCGATCTCCTCGAACTGTGGCGCTGGCAGTCCCACTTCTTCGCCGATCCCAGCCACATCAATCGCTACGGTGCCCGGGAAATCGCTCGCATCCTCGCTGAGGACAGCCGCATTCCTTGGCCATCGGATCCCAAAGTAGAGGAATAGCGAAAATCAGGGTTCCGCCTCCAGTCCCAAGCTGGTTTCCCGGCCACGGGGAATGAATTCGGGCATGGCGTCTAGGTCTGTATGCCGCCCCAGACTAATAAGCCGTTAACCCCCGATTAACAAGGCTTTTGGGACACTATCCCTGCCGTTTGTGCCCCCTGTGTAGCCCCCAGATATGGAGTTACACAGAAAACTTTTCCAAGAAATTTTGGACTTTTTTGCCTCTTAACGGCCCCTAAAACGATGAAACCCCTTGATATATAAGGGGTTTCGGGCATCAGAAAAAACTTTGGTTAAGGTGTTGACACCCCTAGGCGAACTCGCTATATTGATAAAGCGCCTGAGGGAAGCGCGCCGAGCGCGCCACTCCTGAGGGAGTTGCAGAGAGAACCTCGACAATTACATAGCTTAGAAACGAAGCCAAGGTTCCTGTCAATGAAATTGGAC
>JAYKHF010000048.1:0-6109 GCA_035285305.1 Leptolyngbya sp. | reverse complement strand
CTGGCGGCGCTGCTGGGGGCGTGGCTGGGTTGGCCGGGGGTGCTGCTGAGTGGCTTTTTAGCTTGTCTGCTAGGGGCCGTTGGGGGGGGCGGCGCGATGGCGATGGGCTGGCTTCACCGCCACCAACCGCTGCCCTTTGGCCCCTTCTTGGCCCTTGGGGCGGTGATCACCCTGTTTTGGGGAGAGGCGCTGATCCAGGCCTACCGGGCGGTCTTTTTCCCAGGGCTTTAGGATTGGTTAAGGATTGGGATTGGCTAAGCATCGGGATTGGTGGTCGCCGTCAGAGCAGCCACCACCCGCTCTAGGGCCACGGAACGGGAGGCCTTCAGCAGCACCCGATCACCCGGTTGCAGCAGGCCTTGCAGGTGGGTGGCCAGGGTGTCATGGTCGGTAAAGGCATGGGTGGGGATGCCCTCGGCCCCCGCCGCTAGGGCCTGGGCTTCCGCTGGATCGGCCAGGATCAGCAGGCCATCGAGGTTAAGTTGTCTCACCGTTTCCCCCACCCGCCGATGGAGCGCCACGGACTGATCCCCCAGTTCCTTCATGGTGCCCAGCACGGCCAAATGGCGCTGGCCGGGGGTTTCCGCCAGTAGGTGTAGGGCGGCGGTCATGGATTCAAACCCGGCATTGTAGGTTTCATCCAGCAGCAGCCGATCATGGCCGAGGTCAATCCTCCGGGCGCGGCCCTGGGGCAAATCGACCGTGATCCCCTGTTGCAGCCCCCGCCAGTCTAGATCGAGGGCCTGCATCACCGCCACCGCCGCCAGCAGGTTGAGGGCATTGTGACGCCCCGGCAGAGGCAGGGGCAGCGCCACCCCCTCCACCTCCAACCGGTCGCCATCGCGCAGCATCCCCCGCACATCGCCCCCCTCCAGGCCAAAGGTGAGGGTACGACCGGGCCACACCGTCGCCGCCGTCGCCATCAGGCGGGCATTGTCGTGGTTGAGAACGGCGATCCCCTGGGGCGACAACTCCGCCAGCAGTTCGCACTTGGCATTGGCAATGGCCTGTTCCGAGCCCAATCGCCCAATATGGGCGGTGCCCACGTTGGTGATCACCGCCACATCCGGCTGGGCCACCTGGGCCAAAACGGCGATTTCCCCCGGCCCCCGCATCCCCATTTCAATCACGCCAAAGTCATGGTGGGGCTGAAGTTGCAGCAGCGTTTTGGGCACACCAATGTCATTGTTGTAGTTGGCCTGGGTCTTGAGCACCGCACCCTGGGTACCCAGGGCGGCGGCAATCAGTTCCTTCGTCGTCGTTTTGCCCACAGACCCGGTCACAGCCACGATTTTCGCCCGCTGCTGCCCGCGCCACCACTGGCCCAGGCGTTGGTAGGCGGCTAGGGTATCGGGCACCCCTAGGCAGGGCAGATCAGGCCGCACCCGATCCGCCTGCACCACCACCGCCACCGCCCCCTGGGCCATGGCCGCATCCAGGAAATCATGGCCGTCAAACCGTTCCCCCACCAGGGCCACAAACAAGGCCCCTGTCTGAAGATCTCGGGTATCCGTCGTAATACTGAAGACGGACATGTCTTGGGTATTTATCGGTAAATGGTCAAGGGAAGCGTGTAATGTTTCCGCTAAGCCACCAACGGAAACGGCGGTCGGGACGTTAGATGCCAAGTTCAAGGGGGATCCTCGCCAAGATACGGTGCTTCATATTGCTCGTCATTCGAGCGGATTAATTGTAGAGTTATCACGGTCTTTTTCGCGAATTTGTGGATCTCTGTCTGGAAACGCGAATAGGACAGTTGCATGGGGTGTCTAGGGGCATCGTGACGGGGGGCTAGTCTTAACGTATTCTTTACGGGTGAACGACTAACGGGTGACCTAGACTAGAGAAAATACGCAGCCTCCTAGCTCCACCGACCTCCCTGATCGAGTGTAAAAACTGACGCGATGCCTCCCCGGTTTTCGTTTAGATAGAGCTAGAGGGTTTCACGATCATCCCGTGCATTAGTTCCCCTGTTCTCCCTGTTCCCCGATTCGGCTACCCCCCACAACGGTTCCATCGTCTGTTCCAGAACCCCATCAGGGTTGTCATTCCCAGGCAAGGGCAGTAAATCTGTGAAAACAAAAGCAACCTATAACCGCCGCATCACCACCGCTGATGAGGAGTTCCTATACAATCATCTACTCAGTTGTGTCGGATCCGAATCCCCTGAAGTGCTCGTAGAGCGGTTTCAGTCTCTCTTTATTGACGGCTTTGGCTATCCAGAGCGTGAGGTGATCCTGGCCCTAGACAACATTTTGGCCTACCCCGACATTGAGGAATACTTTCGTTTCATCCTCAATCGTTGCTGCCATATCTTGATCAACCGTTGGCAGACCCAGCCCCAGCTTCAGCCCGCCATCCTCAACCTGGTGAATCTGTTTGAAGCCGAACCCACCCCCACCAGCCGTGTGGCGGAGATGGCTCGGTCTCGATCCATGCGCCGGATTCGGCAGGCTGCGAAGGAGTTCCGGGAAACCGAGCAATACCTCGCCCTGCGCCGTCTCGCTCGCATTATTGAAGCCCGCCAAGCGGCCAAGGCCAAAACCGCTGAACCCACGCCCCCCACCGCCCCCTTGGGCACCTTGATTAACCGCTACCCCTACCTCTACGAACATTGCCTCGTGACCGAGGACAGCGATCCGCAGCACCAGAAAATCGTCCGCGCCATGCAGGCCGAAGCCCAGCATCAATTTGAGGTAGACCTCTCCTACTACGTCACCTATCGGATGCGGCAGCGGCAGCTTTATCGCCTTGGGCAAACCCAGGCCCTAGATCGGCTGCGGGTGATTCAAAACCCCACCCTGCTGAATGATCGGGAACTGGTGACATCGCTGAAGCAGTTTGCCCGTCGTCGGGATATCGGCCAGCCCCCCAGCTACCGAGACACCGCCCAGCGGTTCCTCACCAACCAGCCCCAGGGCGGCAACTTCCGAGATTTCAAGGCCGACCTGTTCGACTACATCATGGCGGATGTGGATGCGGGCTACGCGCAGCGCCAGTTTAAGAGCCTGCTGCACGACCACCTCTTCAGCACCTTCGCCGATAGCGACAACAAGCCCGTGGATGACTTTCTGCGGGTGCGCACATGCAGCAATCTGTTCAACCTGCTGGTGGTCGATCCCGCCGCTGGCAAGCAGCACTATGTCTTTATCGATCTGATCAATAACCTCGGCCCGATCAAGACCACGGGGCTGCTGCTGCGGGTTCTGTTGATTTGCCAAAAGGTGAAGCCCTTCCTAGACCGACGCTTTTCGATCCTGTTCAACCACTACGAAACTGCCTCCAGCGACGCCGTGGACTGGTTGGTGAAGGTCTTGGAAAACGTCAACATCGCCCTCAGCCTGAATCTGGGCACCCTCGACCTGTCTCACCTCGGGTCGCGGTAGGTCTGGCGTCGGTCTGCGGTGGCCCGGTCTGCGGCGGTGGCCCGTCCGTGAAACGACGAGGTTCCACGGGCGGGCAAGCAACCGTACGGGGGAACCTACAACCTAGGAACCGTGAATCTCCTCTTCACCTCGTTCCAGCATGGCTTCCTGAAGATGCTCTTTGGCATGGAGTTTTTGGGCCATGGCCAAGCGGGCCTTTTCCTCCACAGTAGAGGTGCTGCTGCCGTGGATCTCCTCGGCACTGCGCTCCAGCATGGCCTCCTGACGCAGATCCCCATGCTGGCGTTGCTGGGCTAGCAGTTCACGCGCTTGTTCGGCTTGCTTATCCATCGTTAATTCTCCTAGGGTGGTCTCTGGTCTTCCACTCCCCACTGGTACTACTCTACCCACTGGCGCATCGGCGTAGATCGGGATAAACGACGGCCTTGATGGACGATTTACCCCGGCCTAGGGCCATCGGCCCAGGGAGTGAATCGTAGCAGTTGTAACAAAATCAGGCATCGCGCCCCCCGCAATGGGCCACCGAGATGGCTGCGTTCGTCATCTTTCCCTGACATATAGCCGCCTACGGGGCGGTTCAGACGGAGTCGGGCGGTCTCTGCCCATGCAGGGCCTTACAGGGCCTTGGTGACGTTCTCCCGACGCTAACCTTCGGTACAGCGCGGGCTTCACTGGATCGCTCCCCTAAACCCCCAACTGTTGCAGGCGATAGAGGCTGGAGTAAAGACCGTCGAGGGCCAGCAGGTGATCGTGGGTGCCCTGTTCCACCAGTTCGCCGTGCTTGAGGACGAGGATGCGGTCTACGTTGCGGATGGTGGAAAGGCGGTGGGCGATGATGATGGCGGTGCGGCCCTCCAGGAGACGTTCGAGGGCGTCTTGGATCATGGCTTCGGTGCCCACATCCAGGTTGGCGGTGGCCTCATCCAACACCAAGATGCCGGGATCGCGAATGGCGGCGCGGGCAAAGGCCAGCAGTTGTTTTTGGCCCCCAGATAGGTTGGCCCCCCGTTCCCGCAGTTCGGTGTGGTAGCCCTGGGGCAGTTGCTCGATCAGGTGGTGAATATTCGTCCGTTGGGCGGCGTCGATGACGGCTTCGAGGGGATAGTCTTCCCCCAGGGTGATGTTGCTTTTGACATCGCCAGCGAACAGGAACCCATCCTGCAAAATCACGGCCATGCGGCGTCTGAGTTCCGCCTGGGGCAAGTCGCGGATATCGACCCCATCCAGCAAAATGGCTCCGCTGTCGATGTCGTAGAGGCGGCACAGCAGCCGAATAATCGAGCTTTTGCCCGCTCCGGTTGGCCCCACCAAGGCTACCTTTTCCCCTGGACGAATGGTGAAGGTGAGGTCTTTGAGAATCGGTTCCTCCGCCTTGTAGCCAAAGGTGACGTGATCAAAGCGAATTTCCGAGGCGTGGGTTTGGGCGGAGACGGGGATTGGGGCGGGATCAGGGTGGTCAGTCCTGGGGACAGTATCAACCCTGGCGGCAGCGGCAGGGCGTTCAGCGACGGCAGGACTCAGATGGGCGGGATCGCGAATTTCGATGGGGATACTGAACAGGTCGGTGATGCGCTCGATGGCGGTGAGGCCTGCCTGGATGGCGGTGAACTTGTCGGCGAACTGGCGCAGGGGATCAAACAACCGCTGGGCAAACAGAATGAAGGAGGCCAACACCCCAAAGGTGAGGGTCTCCCGCATCACCAGCAGCCCCCCCAGCCACAACACGCCGCCGATGGCCACCAGGGAAATCCATTCCAGTGTGGAGGACACCGCCGAATCGTAGAAAATGGTTTTGTCTACGGCGGCGATGTAGCGCTGGTTGGTGGCGCGAAACAGTTCTGAATTAAAGCGCTCCCGCCGAAAAAGCTGTACCACGTTGATGCCCGCAATGTTTTCTTGCAGGGCCGCGTTGAGTTCTGAGAGATGTTCCCGCGCCTTGTAGTTAGCTCGGCGGTACTGCTGCTGGAAGTAAATAATCAGCCAGGTTACAGGTATCAGCAGCCCCAAGAGCATCAGGGCCAGTTGCCACTGCATGGTAAACATCACCACCAGCAGCACACCGATGGAAAACAGGTCAGTAATAATGCCAACCGCCCCGGTGGAAAACACCTCCCCCAGGGCATCCACATCACTGGTAATGCGGGTGATCAGCTTGCCGACGGGGGTGCGGTCAAAGAAGCGCACGGCCAGGGCGGTGATATGGGAGAACAAATCATGGCGAATATCGGCGGTGATCTGTTGCCCCACCTCCTGCACCAGATAGCTTTGAAACCCGTCCAGCAACAGCCGAATCGCCACCGTTACCACCAGGGTGCCCACAATGAGATTCAGCCCGCCCTGGAGGGTGCGCCCCTGCAAAAAGGCCATCACCGGCTCCTGACGAATTAGGGAAATGGCCTGCCCAATGAGCACCGGCTGGAGGGCATTGGCCAAGGACAACGGCACCAGCAAAATCAAGGGCAGCACCATCATCCGGCGGCGCTGATAAATGTAGGGCCACATCTGCAAAAAGAGCCGCCAGTCGCTCTCTGGCCGACGGGCGGTATCACGATCTGCGGACAGCGAAGACGTAGCCACCATGGCGCATCCAAACCCTTGAACATCCAACACCCAACATCGGTAGCCCGGACTACCACCCGGATCGCCCCAGCCTGATCCACTGTAACGTAACCACGCCCTGGCAAGCCGCAACCTTGGCCTGGGACTACAGTTCCAACATCTAT
>JAYKHF010000047.1:0-5875 GCA_035285305.1 Leptolyngbya sp. | reverse complement strand
CCAAGATTATGGCTGGGGCGGCTGGGCGGGTTGGAGGCCACCGACGCCGAGGCCGCGATCGCATTTTTGCACCAGGCCTGCGAGATTCTGCGCCAGCGGGGGTGTTCCCAAGTCCTAGGGCCAATGGATGGTAGCACCTGGCAAAGCTATCGCTGTGCCCTGAATTGGGAGAATGGCCCCCCGTTCTGGGGCGAACCCCAAACCGATCCATGCTGGGTGAACTGGCTCACCCAGGCCGGATTTACCCCCGTGGCCAAGTACGAATCGCGCCTGTGTCTAGACTTGCGCCAAACCCATCGCCCCCGACGGCGGCGGCATTCCTTGCCCTCGGTGCGAATTCAGTCTGCCCAGGGCCTCACGGCGGAGGCGCTGTTGCCGCACATTCATACCCTGGTGATGGCCAGTTTTCGTCGTCAGCCCTTCTTTCAGCCCTGGCCAGAGACGGTGTTTACCCAGCATCTGCGCCCTTTGCTGTCCCAGATGGATCCAGAACTGATTCATCTAGCCTGGGATCAGGATCGCCTCGTTGGCCTGGTGCTGGCCCTGCCCGACGGGCTGGCGACGGATGGGCGGCGGCTGATTATCAAAACCCTCGCAATTTGGCCCGGTCGGGCCTATGCCGGACTGGGCGCAACCCTCCTAGAATCGGCCCATCACGCCGGATTTCGCCAGGGTTATCGGCAGGCCATCCATGCCTTAATGCATAGTCAGAATCCGTCCCTAAGCCTCAGTCGTCGCTATAGCCAGCCCTTCCGGGACTATGTGTTGATGGGGAAAAACCTGACCTGAAGCCCGCAAAAAACCCAGCCGTCCAGAGCTGGGTGAGGAGTAAAGGGTGGATTTAAGGGTTGAATTGAAAGGGCTGATAAATCGGTTGGATTGATAGGCTGATTCAGCCTGGTAACGCCGATGTTAGCAAAGAATGCTGGGCCTGACGGGGAGTTGGGGCTGGCCGTTAGCGAATCTTGACATTGATCCGCCTAGCAACGGCCACCAGATGGGGCCAAGGGAGGCGACATTACCCGCCTCCAAGATCCTGGGTCGAGATGGCCCCAAGGGCCGCTGAGCCTGCGCTGACCCCGCTTCGATAGAATAGGTGCAGCCCGTCGGCCTGTCCCCCATGTTAGGGTGCCATGGAACCTCTCCTTGCCAAGTTGTTGATGGTCACCCTGGCGATTGGGCTGGGCTGTGGTGGGGTCGTAGCCCTGTTCTATGGGGCCAATGAACTGGTGGAGCGGGTTTCCCCTGGGCCAAGGAAACGTCACATTTTGCCTTGGGTGTACCTCGCTCCGGCCTTGCTCCTGGTGACGGCCTATTTGGTGATTCCTACCTTCGTAACGGTGTACCTGAGCCTGCTGGATGCCCGTTCCCAGGCCTTTGTGGGCTTTGCCAACTACATGGCCCTGCTGACGGATCGGGGGATGGGCATGACTCTGCGCAATAACTTGCTGTGGCTGGTGGGGGTGACGGGGGCCAGCGTGGGCCTGGGGCTGTTGATTGCCGTACTCGCCGACCGGGTGCGCTACGAAACGGTGCCCAAAACGCTGATTTTTCTGCCCATGGCCATTTCCTTTGTGGGGGCCAGCGTGATTTGGAAATTCATCTACGCCTTTCGTCCGGCGGGAACGGCCCAAATTGGCCTACTGAATGGCCTGGTCACCGGGCTAGGCTTTGAGCCCGTGGGCTGGCTCGTGGAGCGATCCATCAATAATGTGGCCCTCATCGTCATTATGATCTGGCTGCAAACGGGCTTTTGCATGGTGTTGCTGTCGGCGGCGGTGAAGGGCATTCCCCAGGAGATCCTCGAAGCCGCCCGCATCGACGGAGCCAGTGAGGTGCAGATTTTTTGGCGCATCACCGTCCCCATGATTCGATCCACGATTCTGGTCGTGGCCACAACGACGATTCTGCTGGTGCTGAAGGTGTTTGATATTGTCTACGTCATGACGGCGGGCAACCAGGGCACCGAGGTCTTGGCCAGCCGCATGTTTAAGGAAATGTTCAGCTTCCGCCACTATGGCCGAGGCAGCGCCATTGCCGTGCT
This sequence comes from Leptolyngbya sp., assembly GCA_035285305.1. Taxonomy (GTDB): domain Bacteria; phylum Cyanobacteriota; class Cyanobacteriia; order Phormidesmidales; family Phormidesmidaceae; genus Nodosilinea. The sequence continues at coordinate 3,831 of JAYKHF010000047.1, read as the reverse complement.
GCTGCTGCTGGCGGTGGTTCCGGTCATGATCGCCAATATCCGCGAATTCCGCCAACCCACCCCCCGCTAGGCCGCAGTTCTCCCCACTCCCCGCTCCCCACTCCCCACTCCCCATGCCCTGGCTCACCCGCACCCCCGTCCACCTCGTCCTTATCACCCTGGCCCTGCTGTGGACGCTGCCCAGCCTGGGGCTGTTCATTAGCTCCCTTCGCCCCCCCGATGAGGTGCTTTCTACGGGCTGGTGGACGGTGTTTCAGCATCCCTTCGAGTTCACCCAATACAGCCTGGAAAACTACCGCACCGTGCTGTGGTCGGCGGGGATGGGGCAGGCGTGGCTCAACAGTTTTACGGTCGCGATTCCGGCGACGATGCTTCCCCTGGCCATCGCAACCGTGGCGGCCTATGCCCTAGCCTGGATGGTGTTTCCGGGGCGGCAGGTCTTGTTTTTAGCAATTGTGGCGCTGCTGGTGGTGCCCTTGCAAATGACCTTCATTCCCCTGCTGCGGGCCTACCGAGACCTGGGCCTCACGGGCACCTTTGCCGGAATCTGGCTGGCCCATACGGCCTATAGCCTGCCCCTGGGAATTTACCTACTGTGCAACTACATTCGGGCCTTGCCGAGGGATCTCATGGAAGCGGCGACGGTGGATGGTGCGTCCCACGGGCAGATTTTGCGGCGGGTAGTGGTGCCGTTGTCCATGCCTGCGATTGCCTCTTTTGCGGTGTTTCAGTTTCTTTGGGTATGGAATGATTTGCTGGTGGCCCTCGTTTTCCTGGGCGGTACCCCCACCGTGGCCCCCCTCACCCTGGCGCTCACAAACCTGGTGGGATCACGGGGCCAAGACTGGCACCTGCTGACCGCCGGAGCCTTTATCACAATGACCGTGCCGCTGCTGGTCTTTTTCACCCTCCAGCGCTACTTTGTGCGAGGGCTCCTAGCAGGCTCGGTGAAGGGTTAATCTCCAGTCGGGTTGCCCCTTGCTGTCATCGCCCTCTAGCCTCGGCCTTGGGCCTCCCTAGGGATCGTCAACCGTGGGACGATCCTAGGAATTGAATTAGATCAAACTCATTTGGCCGTTGGGAGGGGCATCGTCGTAGCCGAGGTGGCGGCGGGCGGCGGCGGTGACCACACGGCCTCGGGGGGTGCGTTGCAGATAGCCAATTTGCATCAGGTAGGGCTCGTAGACCTCTTCGATGGTTTGGGGATCTTCGCCGGTGGCGGCGGCCATGGTGTCTAGCCCAACCGGGCCACCGCCAAAGTTTTCAATCATCACCGACATCAGCCGCCGGTCTGTCCAGTCTAGGCCGCAGGGATCGACGTTGAAGAGTTCCAGGGCTTCGGCGGCCATAACCTCGGTAATTGGCCCAGATCCCTTCACCTCCATATAGTCGCGGACACGGCGCAGCAGGCGGTTGGCAATGCGGGGGGTGCCCCGAGCGCGGCGGGCAATTTCAGCCGCTCCGGCGACTTCGATGGGGGTGTTAAGCACATCGGCGGTACGCTGCACAATTTGAGTCAGTTCTTCGCGGTCGTAGAACCGTAGGCGTTGGATCAGGCCAAAGCGATCCCGCAGGGGCGAGGTGAGCGCCCCCACCCGCGTGGTGGCCCCTACCAGGGTAAAGGCACAGAGGGGAATACTGCGGGTGCGGGCCGATTGTCCCTTACCAATTGTGATGTCGAGGCGGGCATCCTCCATGGCGGGATAGAGAATTTCCTCGGTCACCCTGGGCAGGCGGTGAATCTCGTCGATGAACAGCACGTCACCGGGCTTGAGGTTGACCAGGAGCCCCGCAATGTCGCGGGGGCGTTCTAGGGCAGGGGCGGTGGTGATTTTGCATTCCACCCCCATTTCCTGGGCCAAAATCAGCGCCATGGTGGTTTTTCCCAATCCGGGCGGGCCGTAGAGCAGCAGGTGATCCAAGGGTTCCTGGCGAGATTTAGCGGCTTTGATGGCAATGTCCAGCACCTCCTTCAGCGCCGATTGACCAATGTACTCCTGCAATCGTTGGGGCCGCAGTCGCTCCTCTGGGGCGGTGGTCTCGCTCCCTTGGGCTGCGCCTCCCTTCACCAACGAGGGTTCCTCGGGGCGGTCTGTGGCGATCGGCAAGGGGGGCTGGATCGCCGTTTCAGCGGCGAGTGGTGGGGTTTCCGAGGCATCCCCTGGGAGGGGCACCGCCGCTGGGGTGATCTCGGCGGATTCAGGGTTGGCGCTGGGCTGGGCGGCCTCGCGTTTGGCCTTAGCCCGACGTTTGGCCGGGGGCACGGGTGGGGTCGAGTCAGCCGGATCGGGCTGGTGGGAAGACACAATGGCCATGGAAACACCGCTCGCACAGGGCTTTCCTATCATACGGTGGCAAGAAAGCTGGGTGCAGGAATTGGCCCTAGGGAATGCCTGATATCGCTGTGGCTAACCTCAGTTCGGGTTCATCTCAGCGGCGAAATCCCCTTGACTGCTGGCTCCTAAAACCGGGCTATCCCTTCACGCCCAAGGGCTGGGCCTCCCGGCTGGCATCGCGCACGCCTTCAATGGCCCAGAGGGTGGCCTCTGGCGTGGCGGGTAGCCCCAGGGGCACATAGTCGGCATCGCCAAAGGCGGCCACGGCGGCGCGGATGGCTTCTCGGACGGACATGGCCAGCATGAAGGGCGGTTCCCCTATGGCCTTGCTGCCGTAGATGACGCCATCCTGGGCGGCGCGTTCTAGCAGGTGGATCGTGAAGTTTTCGGGAATTTCGCTGATGGTAGGAATTTTGTAGGTGCTAGGGGCAAAGGTGCGAAGACGGCCCTCGCCATCCCACACCAGTTCTTCCATGGTCAGCCAGCCCATGCCCTGGACGAAGCCGCCTTCAATTTGGCCTTTATCCACCAAGGGATTGAGGGATTCGCCGACATCGTGGACGATATCCACCTGGCGCAGTTTGAAGGTGCCCGTAAAGCCATCTACCTCCACTTCGGATACCGCCGCACCGTAGGCGAAGTAGTAGAAGGGGCGACCCTTACCCAGTTTGGGATCCCAAAAGATGTTGGGGGTGCGGTAAAAGCCCGTGGCCGATAGGCTGATCCGTTCGCTGTAGGCTTGTTTGACCGCCTCATCAAAGGAAATCCGGGCGCTGGGGTAGGTGCGGCAGTAGATCCAGTCGTCCTCGAACACCATGTCTTCGGGGGTGTCTAGGTTCAGCATTCGCACCGCCACCGCCGCGAGGCGATCCCGCAGGATTTCGCAGGCGTTTTTCACCGCTTGGCCGTTCAGGTCAGACCCGCTGGAGGCCGCTGTGGCGGAGGTGTTGGGCACTTTGTCGGTGCTGGTGTGCATCATGCGGATGCGGTCAATGTTCACCCCGAGGGCCTTGGCCGCGACTTGGATCATCTTGGTATGGAGGCCCTGGCCCATTTCGGTGCCGCCGTGGTTAAGCTGAATGCTGCCGTCGGTGTAGATCAGCACTAGGGATCCGGCCTGGTTGTACATCACCTTGTTGAAGGAAATGCCGAATTTGACCGGGGTGATGGCCAGTCCGCGCTTTTTGTAGGGGCTGCTGGTGTTGAAGGCGGCGATATCCGCCTGTCGGGCCTCGTAGTTGGAGTTGGCCTTGGCCTCCTGCCAGAGGCGGGCAATGCGGTTATCGACGATTTCCTGGCTGTAGTGGGTGGTGCTGGTTTCCCCGGTGCCGTGGTAGAAGTTGCGTTCGCGCACCACGTCCGGCGGCAGGTTGAGAGTGCGGGCAATGCGGTCTACCACCTCCTCCGCCACGATCATCCCCTGCGGCCCACCAAAGCCCCGGTAGGCGGTGTTCGATGCCCGATTTGTTTTGGCGATCCGCCCCTCCACCACCAG
>JAYKHF010000046.1:0-13879 GCA_035285305.1 Leptolyngbya sp. | reverse complement strand
AAGTGTGACAACCGCTTAACATCTTCCTGGGGCGGGCCGATGGGGGTACCGGGGTAAGGTACCCTAAAAAGTCGGTGACGTTTTTCCGTGGCGTCTTGTCGTCATTGTTCGTCAGCGTTTTGTTAGCTTCCGTTGTCCCTCGTTACCGTTCCAGTCACCTTCGTTTGCAGATCATGCCTTCTCCCGCATCCCCGGCTGTTTCGTCTACTCCTCGCACCATTCGCATTGTGTCGCGCAAGAGCCAGTTGGCGCTGATTCAGACCCACTGGGTGCGCGATGAGCTTCAGCGGCATTTCCCCGATCTTCAGTTCGAGGTGGTGACGATGGACACCCAGGGGGATAAGGTGCTGGATGTGTCCCTATCGAAGATTGGCGATAAAGGGTTGTTCACCCAAGAACTGGAAGATTCCATGCTGCGGGGAGATAGCGATTTTGCGGTGCATTCCCTCAAGGATTTGCCTACCCGGTTGCCCGCTGGGTTGATGCTGGGCTGCATTACGGAGCGGGAAGATCCCGCCGATGCCCTGGTGATTCATGAGCGCCACCAAGACAAAACCTTGGCGACCTTGCCGGAGGGATCGGTGATTGGCACGTCCTCCCTGCGCCGCTTAGCCCAACTGCGCCACCACTATCCTCACCTGGCCTTCAAAGACATTCGCGGCAACCTCAATACCCGCCTGCGCAAGCTGGATGAGGGGGACTACGACGGCATTATCCTGGCGGCGGCGGGGCTGCATCGGATGGCGATGGCGGATCGCATCCATGAAATGCTGCCCGCCGAGATTTCCCTCCATGCCGTCGGGCAGGGTGCCCTGGGGATTGAATGCCGCACCGGCGATGAGGCGATTCTCAATTTGCTGAGCGTGTTGTCCCATGCGCCTACCACGTCCCGCTGCTTGGCGGAGCGGGCGTTCTTGCGAGAGTTGGAGGGCGGCTGTCAGGTGCCCATTGGGGTGAATACCGTGCTGGAGGGGGAGACGCTGACGCTGACGGGCCTCGTGGCCAGTTTAGACGGGCAACAGGTCATCAAAGACACCGTCCAAGGCCCAGACAGTACGGCTGAAGTCTTGGGGAACCAACTGGCTCAACAGCTTCGTAGCCAAGGTGCCCAGGCCATTCTGGACGAGATTAACGCAGTCAACCGGAGCTAGATCATGCCCGTTGTCCTGACCCAGGGGCCATGACGGTGATCTATGGCTCCTGGGTCAGGAAGTTTGGGGTAGCCCTGGGCGTGCGGTCGAATCCTTGCCGTAGACTGTAGAGACAGTCAGATTGAGGATAGGTGACGATGATTTTTCCCGGTGCTCCCGTGACGGTCACAAACGTGAACGATACCTACTACGGTTTCCAGGGATTGGTGCAGCGCATTACCGATGGCAAGGTGGCGGTGTTGTTTGAGGGTGGCAACTGGGACAAGCTGGTCACCTTTAATGTGGATGAACTGTCCCCCGTTAGCCCCGGCCAACGCCGCAGCTAGGTATCCATGCGTTTGCCCCCGTCCGCTTTGGCCCCGTCCCGTCCGCCGGATCATCTCGCTGAGGTGATTGAAACCTCGACCACCGAGTTTTTGGCCCAATGCTTTGACCCGGAGAGCCTGAGTTTTCCGGTCATGCCCGCCTTTGGCAGTTGGGTGATGTCCCAGGATGAGGAATCGGGTAACCAGATCTACGGTGTGGTGTACCATGCCACCACCACTCCCATTGACTCGGTGCATCGGTCGCGGGCGCTGGGCCTTTCCTTGGCCGATCTACGGGATCAGCAGCCGCAGATTTTTGCCATGCTCAAGACCGAGTTTCGGGTGGCGATTCTCGGGTTTCGGGCTCCTAATTTGGCCGGGGAACCGACGGGGCCAATCTTTCAGTACCTCCCCCCTCGCCCGCCCCAGGTGCACCAGGCCGTCTATGGCTGTTCCCCAGAGGCGGTGCTGGCCTTTACCGAAAGCCTCGATTTCCTGCGCACCCTGCTCGGGTTTACCCAGGCTCCGGTGGATAGCCTGGTGGCGGCGGTGGTGCGCCAGGGCTACCAAACCCGCAACCTGGATCGGGCCTGGTTGGTGCAGGCGGGGCGCACCCTGAGCACCCTGCTGAAGGACGACTATGACCGTCTGCGTCTGATCTTGGGTCAAATTCACGCCTAGCTCAAGCCCGCCTAGCCGTTTTAAACGCTTCCCTATGCAAACCTTTGACTGGATTGTGGTCGGCAATGGCCTGGTGGGGGCCGTCACCAGCTATGAATTAGCTCGCCAGGGGCTATCGGTGCTCCTCATCGATCAACGCCTTGACCCCCAGAGTGCTACCCGCTACAGCTATGGGGGCATCCCCTACTGGTCAGGCACCTGCCCCCTGACGCGCACCCTCTGCCAGGAGGGCATTGCCAAGCATCGCCACCTGTCGGAGGAACTCGGGGCTAGGACTCAGTTTCGGGAACTGGATCTGCTGCTGACGGTGGCTCCCGATGAAGACCCCCAGGCGTTGGCGGTGGACTATGCTCAATTTGCCACGCCGCCCCAGTTCATCAGCCGCGCCGAGGCCCAGGAACGGGAGCCGCTGCTGACGGGGCCAGCGGTGGCTGGAGCCTTCACGGTGCGCCATGGCCATGTTTCTCCAGTGGCGCTGGTCTCGGCCTATAACCAAGCCTTTCACCGCCTAGGGGGCACCCGCCTCATTGCCTCGGTGACTGGACTGGTGCGCATCCAGAATCGAGTGACGGGGATTCTCACGGCGGAACAGGCCTACCCAGCCCATCGGGTGCTGGTGGCCTCCGGTGCCTTTAGCCGCGCCCTGCTCACCACTGTGGGGCTGAAGGTACCGATCTACTACACCCAGGCCGAGCTGATTGAAACCCCACCCCGATCCGACCTTGCCCTCCGCACCCTGGTGATGCCAGCGGCCACGCAGCGGTTTGACCTAGAGGCCCAGGCCAGTCAGCCGGAGGTGGATGACCTGTGGGATGAACCGGGCCATGAAGTCACGCCGTCGATTATCGATGGGGGGGCGGTGCAGTTTCGCGATCACCATTTCTGCCTCGGCCAAATTAGCCGTACGGTGACGGATCTAGATGGTTCCGCTGATACCAGCGCCAGTATTCAGCGCCTGCGCACTACTCTGGCGGGTATTTTGCCCAGCTTGAGCACCCTACCCGGCCATTGGCATTGTTGCCCGGTTAGCTTTAGCCGTGATGGCCTGCCCCTGGTTGGCCCCTTGCCGGGGGTCGAGGGGCTGGATCTGATGGTCGGCTTCAATGGGCCGTTTGTGTATTTGCCCCCCCTGGCCCAGCGCTTTGCCGAGGCCGTTGTGGGACAACCCGATTCAATCTTGGCCGCCCTCAGTCCGCAGCGGTTTGCGGCCTCGGGGCATCCTCCCTTAGATGCTGCCAAAGGACGGTAGGGACACACCACCCTCAAAGCCTTCCTCGGGGTTGAGGCTAGGCAGTTCTAGGCGCTGACTCCGACGGGTGCGCATGGCGAGGCGATAGGTCACGCTTTGCAGTTCGGCCTGGAGTTGGCGGTTTTCCCGTTGTAATTCAACCACCCGCTGCTTGACGGGGGTTAGGCGTTCGGAGAACTTTTGACGATACACCGTGGGCAGTTCTTGCACCACCTGCTCCAACATGCGGGATCGATCCGTCAGTTCTTGAACGGTTTGGCGCAACTGCACCACCTCAGACTCGCGCTCCTCAAGCTGGCCTTGGTAAAAATCAATCTGCTTTTCCACTCCCCGCAATTGGTCGCGCAGGGCACGCACTTCGGCTTGGTGTTGCTCGGAGACCTCTGGGCTGGGCATAAATCCGGCATTGCCCTTCACGAGCCGAAAGAGCTCCTGGGAAAGCTGCTGCACGAGTTGATCCCGCAGGTCAAGCTCGGCGGTTAGGCGCGCAATTTCGGCCTGCTGCTCATTCATATCGGTGTACGGAGACTGCGTCACAGGACTACTCCCATCCAACTAACGATCCCGTGGTACGGGCTATTGACGGACAAACATTAACGAGTTGGCTATCGGCCCAGGCGGTTTTCACCGAGCCGCACCTTAGCCAGACACCCTCAGATCATCCCGAGGGCTAAGAGCAGCACCAATCTTGGGTTTTGGCCCTGCCCTAGCCCAAAGGCTGAGCGAAAGTGCTGCTAATGTAGCACCTGTTGCCAAAACTGACACACCTGTTTTTAAAAGTCTGTATGACCCTGGCCCCATGCAAAACGCCACAGCCCATGACAGGACTGTGGCGCGGTGGTAACAAGACCCTCTGGGCTTGGGATCGCCTGGAACCTATTCGGCAGCGACGGCGGCTTCAGCGGCAACGGGGGCGTCGGTTTCCTGCTTAACGGTGAGGAATCGGATGACATCATCGCTGAGGCGCATGGCTCGCTCTAGGGGAGCCACAATTTCGCCGGGGCCGGTATAGTTCATTTGAATGTAGATCCCTTCCCGGTTGCGGTCAATTTCGTAGGCTAGACGACGCTTCCCTCTGTGTTGGGTTTCTAAAATAGACGCGCCCTGATCCTTCAGCATGGTTTGATACTTACCAATGGTGGCATCGACGACTTCGTCATTGAGGTCGGGACGCAGAATGTACATGGTTTCGTACATGTATGATTTCATGGAGGCTCCTTATGGACAAAAATGGCCTTTACACCCTTGCAAACAGCGTTTATCGCCCCCTAATCGCCGATCTAGGTTTACCCAGGGCTAGGAGCCTTGCCGCTAGCGTAAAGACAAGGATCTACAATTGTACCAAGATTTAGCAAGTAATCTAGCAAGTCACTTAGCAAGTATTTATGGCGCAGCGCTACGTTAGAGTTCAGTCCCACCTTGGGCACCTCCACTACGGGTTGCTGCATCCGGATCGGCGGGTGCAGGTGTTGGATGCGCCCCCTTGGCTTCAGGGACAACCCACGGACGCGGAACTCGCCCCCGCCCAGTACACGATTCTGGCTCCCTGTGCGCCGTCCAAAATTGTGGCCGTGGGCAAAAACTACGCTGATCACGCGGCTGAAATGGGGACACCGCCGCCCCCTGAACCCTTGATTTTCCTCAAGCCTTCCACCGCCGTGATCGCCTCTGGTTCCACGATTTACTGTCCTCCCCAATCTCAACGGGTGGATTATGAGGGGGAACTCGCGTTGATTATTGGCGAGCGCTGTTCCCAGGTGCCCCTTGAGGAGGCCCAAAATAAAATTTGGGGCTATACCATTGCCAACGATGTCACGGCTCGCGATCTGCAAACCCGCGATGGCCAGTGGACTAGGGCGAAAGGGTTTGACTCCTTTTGCCCCCTTGGCCCCTGGATTGTGCGTGGCATTAACTCGGAGGCCCACCTGCAAACCTTCCTGAACGATCAGCCCGAACCGGTGCAGTCCGCTTCCATCGAGACCATGATTTTTAGCCCGGGTCAACTGGTGGCCTACATCAGCGACATCATGACGTTGCTTCCCGGCGATGTGATCCTCACCGGAACCCCCGCCGGTATTGGCCCCCTCAGCCCCGGGGATCGGGTGCGGGTGGAAATCGAAGGGATTGGCACCCTCGAAAACGTCGTCGCTGCCCGGGCTGAGGCTATGCGGCAGCCACCCGCACGGGGCTAGACTTGGCCACCACCTGCCACTGGCCGTCCTCGGTCAGATAGCCCACCTCAATTAAGTAATCTCTATCCTCTACGGCAATTGGAATGGTGAGGCTGCCCTGGGGCGTGAGTTCGATATTAAAGACTTGCATACTGTTGGGGCCGAGGGCGAAGTTACCGGGCAACTCAGTGACATCATAGAGGCGAATGGTGGGGGCTCTGTGGGCGGCTTGCAGGGCGCTGATCCGGTCTGGGGGAATCTCCCAGGTGGCCAAGGCACGGCGGTTTCCCTGGGCGATCAGGGACGCAATGGCCGGTTGTGGTCTGGGCTCGGCGACGGCGGCAGAATCGGGTAAGGGTTGGTCTGAACGGGGCTGGGTGGCTGATTCGCCCTCGTCTGTGTCCTCGGCGGTGACGGGATCAGGGGCCGAAGGGGCGATCCGCACGGGGGCTGACCGTGCGAGGGAATGCCAAGTAGCGGTTTCGTCTTCGTAGCCGAGGTCTACGGAGTAATCGCGGTTGGTGTGGGCCACGGGAAGATGGCGATCACCCACCGCGAGTCTGTCACAGTTCCACCGTGGGGGCGGGGCGGGCGGATCCGCCTCGCTCCCATCGGTGACGTCATGGAGCCTGAGGGACAGCGTGTAGTTGTGCTGCTGTAGGATGGCCATCGCCGAGGGGGGGAGTTCCCAGTAGGCATAGGCGAGGTCTTGACTGTAGGGCGTGAGGATAATCCGCTCCTGGGGTGGATCCTGGGATGCGGCCCCGGCAGGAATCTCTGTCAAGGCTGTAGTGACCTCTGAAGCGGCGTCCTGTTCAGAGGGTAGGGCCACCCTTGGATCCCCCTGCCGTAGGATCCACCACAGCAACAGACCTAGGGCCGGAAAAGCCGCCATCCACGGCCACCGGGAAAAATCGTGACTGGGGCCTGCCAGGGGGGATCGGATCGGCGAAGGGGATGCCGGGGCGGGGGAATCTGCCTCGGGGCTAGGGGCGATCGCCAGGGTGGGGCCTGACCCCGTTGTGGCCCCAGCGGTAGGGGCTACCCACTGCCGTGGCATCCCCTGGAGGGCCACGGCGATGACAAAGGTCGCAAGGACGATTTGCCCCAGGTAGGCGGCAAGGGACGACGGTTGGCGATGGTGGTGAGTCATGGCTGGAAAGACCAAAGATGAAAACGACCGAGCGGACGGCAGGGCATCCATGCCAGCATTGCCGCCCACCCTAGGCTGAACTCAATGATTGTTTCAGATAATTGTTCTAGAGGGTAGCGGCCATGGCGCTCCTGCCGCGCATCAGGCTGGATCCGTGGGCCTCGTCTATGCGCCATTTCCCCTATCCATGTTGTCCTATCGACACAAAAACAGCCCCCCGAAAGGAAGGCTGAGAAAGGTTGGTCGTTCCATCTATGGTCGTTATCCTCTGACTATAGGTAGAAAAAATAAGGAAGTTCTAAGGACTCAACCCCAAATCTCCCGTCAAACTCAAGCAATCCTCGTTTGCCCTGGTATCCCCTCCAAGCCCAGCGCATCGATGGGCTCGGACGTGACACCAGGGGATCCCGGTGGGGATTATCTTCCTTTAGGTAGATGTGATATATAATCAGAGGGGGTGTTCTGTCTGACATGAATGCTACCAAGTTTAGAAAAATCTTCATGAATTGAAGAGGAGTGACATTAATGCCTCTAACCAAACGTTGTGCCGCCGAATTTTTCGGCACGTTATGGCTCGTCTTGGGTGGTTGCGGTAGTGCGGTCTTTGCCGCCAAGTTTTTAGTGGATGAAACGCAGTTGGGGCTTGGGTTTCTGGGGGTTGCCTTAGCCTTTGGGCTAACGGTGCTCACCATGGCCTACGCGATTGGCCATATTTCCGGTTGTCACCTCAACCCGGCGGTGTCCTTTGGCCTGTGGGCCGGTGGGCGCTTTCCTAGCAATGAATTGTTGCCCTATATCGCTGCTCAGGTGGTGGGGGCCATCGTGGGGGCGGGGATTATCTATCTGATCGCCAGTGGCCAACCCGATTTCATCCTTGACAACACCAGCGGCAACCCCCTGGCTACGAATGGCTTCGGTGCCCATTCTCCCGGTGGCTATAGCCTGCTGGCGGCCCTCATCACCGAAGTGGTGATGACCTTCTTCTTCCTGATGATCATCCTGGGGGCTACGGATTTCCGGGCTCCGGCGGGGCTGGCTCCCATCGCCATCGGCATGGGCCTCACGCTGATTCACCTGATCAGTATCCCCGTCACCAACACCTCGGTGAACCCCGCCCGTAGCACTGGCCCTGCGCTGTTTGTGGGTGGCCCGCTGCTGGCTCAGCTCTGGCTGTTCTGGGTAGCTCCTATTGTGGGTGCCCTGTTGGCCGGTTGGGTCTATTCCAACTTCTTTGAGGCCGAAAGCCCCAAGGATGCAGCGGCTGAATAGGCCCGTTGGAACATCGCTGTGGTCAATCTCAGACCATAGGATTGGGTTTGAAAGCTGATGGACTGACAAAACTGGCTAGAACCCCTATCCGCCGAAGGGTCAGGAGACCTGACCCCTACGCGGAACCCATGCCGTAGGGGCGTGGGTTTCGCGCCCGACCCAGAATCTTTTGTCAGTCCTCCAGGTTTGAAAGTGCGTTGACTATCCAATTCAGCGCACTTTTTTAGACCCTAGCCTCGTCCGCCCTAGGCAATCAGGCCGCTATAGATGGCCCAGGGTAGGGCCACAAACCCCAGGGCGATGGCGGCGGCCAATAGGGCGCTCATTCCATAGGCGATGGGACGAATTCCAGCGTGGAGTAAGCCGAGGGACTGCACCGCACTCCAAACCCCATGGCGCAGATGAAAACCGAGTCCTAAAAGCACGGCTGAATAACCCAGAACGTAGGGCAAGGTATGGAACACTTCTACGACTAGCCGTGCCAGATCCCGGGCTGATTGACCGTTTAATTCCGTTGGGTAGTAGGGGCCAAATTTAAACGTCCATAGATGTAGACCCAGGAAAATTGCCAGCCCTGATCCGGTGATGATCATGGTGCGAGAACTGACGGATTGATAGCTGTTTTCCCCTATAGATTGATACTGGCCATAGCCTTCTGGCCGAGCCCGTAGTCGTCCTAAAAAGACACTGACTCCTACTCCAATATGGAGCAGCGCAATGCCGACTAGCAAACCTTCTACCGCGTAAAGCAATACCCCCCAGCTTGCCAGGTGTTCGGCGTAGGTGTTGTAGGTATCGTGGCCCAAAAACAGCAGGAGATTGCCGACCATATGAACCAGAACAAACCCAGTGAGGGCTAATCCCGTGGCCCCAGAGATCAGTTTTTTCCCCACCGGCGATCGATAAAATCTCAGCCAGGGAGACTGGGAAACGCCTGGGTTAGACTCTGGAGCTTTGAGAACGTTAGTCATAGAAATTTTGGAGTTTCAAAAAGCAAGCTCGTTAAGATATGAAGCCGACAGAAAGGCCATGACGGCAACTGCTGAATCGGTTGCGGTTTGGCGGCTACCTCTGGATAGCGATTGTTGGCCAGGGAATCGCGAGATCCCTAATTTAAGATAGCCCAATCACGTATTTTCGCCATTCTTGGTGAACGCCGTTGTGAATGTGGCGACTGACTTCAAAATAAAGACTGCTGTGGGGTTTGCGGGGTTGACTCAGCAGGGGCATTTCGGCTTCGCGGGGGGTGCGGTTGCCTTTCTTGACATTACAACGAACGCAGGCCGTGACCATGTTTTCCCAGGTTTCGCCTCCCCCCCGAGACCGGGGGATGACGTGGTCAAGGGTGAGTCCTTCGCCGCTGCTGTAGCCACAGTATTGACAGGTGTGGTTATCCCGCTGAAGGAGATTGCGGCGGGTGAGGGGAATATCTTTGTAGGGTACACGTACATAGTGGCGCAGACGAATCACCGTGGGCAGCGGAAAACCGGCATAGATATCCTTGCCGTTGTGCTCAAGCCGCTCGGCTTTGTCTTTAATCAGAAGTACCGCAGCGCGTCGCCAACTCGTGATGTTGAGCGGCTCGTAGGAGGCGTTGAGTACCAGAACCTTACTCATCCGCGTCTGTTGGGGTAGGGGAAAGATTAGCCCGATGGTAGCACAGAAGCCCAGGGGCGGGGTTTGCGGCTGATACACTAGGGCCTGGTGGATCGGCCTGGGATACCGTCGTGTCGGTTGGCGCTATGATGGGGCGCTAACGAGGGAGGTGTCCTGATCGGTGTCGTGGTGAATCTAGGGTATTCGCTGGTTCAGGGGGAGGTACGAGGACTGGATCGACGGGGAGAGTGGTCAGGGTGCCGAGGCCGGTGCCCTGGGTTATGGAGGAAGGAACCATGCTGAGTTGGGAACAAACGACAAGTCTAAGCCCCATGCGTTGCTGTCGGGCTTGGGTAGAAATTGACCTAGAGGCACTGCGTCATAATGTGCGGCAGTTTCGAGGGTGGCTAGGCCCTGGCGCTCAATTGATGGCCGTGGTCAAGGCCGATGCCTATGGCCATGGCGCGGTGATGGTGGCCCAAACGGCTCTGCAAGGGGGGGCGAGCTGGCTAGGGGTGGCTACGGTGCCGGAGGGAATCGAACTCCGTACGGCAGGCATTCAGGCTCCCATTTTGGTGATGGGGGCGGTGAATAGCCCCGAGGAAATGCAGGCGATCGCCCGGTGGCGGCTTCAGCCCACCCTGGTGATGCCCAAGCAAGCCCTGGTTTTTTCGGATACGCTGTCGCGACTGGCGGCGGCCCGCCCGGTGGAGGTGCATCTCAAGCTGGATACGGGGATGTCTCGGCTGGGCTTTCCTGCGGCTGAAGCGGTGGAATTTGTCCGATTTGTCCGCCAGTTGCCCCACCTCAAAATCAGCAGCCTCTATTCCCACTTCGCCACCGCCGACAGCCCCGACTCCGCCATCATGGGCCAGCAGCACCAGCGGTTTGAAGCGGCGATCGCTCAGCTTGAGGAGCATCACCTGCGCCCGCCCCGGCTACACCTAGCGAATACTGCGGCCACCTTGGCGGATCCGGCCCTGCACTACGATATGGTGCGGGTGGGCCTCGGCCTCTATGGGCTGTATCCGGCTCCCCATCTGCAATCGGTGCTCGATCTCAAATCCGTCATGCAGGTCAAAGCCCGCATCACCCACCTGAAGGATCTCCCGGCGGGAACGGGGGTGAGCTATGGTCACTCCTATGTCACGGATCGCCCCATTCGCATGGCGGTGGTGGGGATTGGCTATGCCGATGGGGTGCCGCGCATACTCTCCAACCAGATGCAGGTCATGATCAAGGGGCAGCTTGCGCCTCAGATTGGCACCATCACCATGGATCAACTCATGGTCGATGTGACCCATCTTCCCAATCTGCAAGAGGGCGATGTGGTAACGTTGCTAGGCCACGATGGTCTTCACCGCATTACCCCCGACGACTGGGCCGCCCAAACCCAGACGATCTCCTGGGAAATTCTCTGTGGCTTCAAACATCGCCTGCCCCGCATTGCCGTTGGGCAGTCTGTTTCCTCAACATCCTCGGCCATGCCAGGGCGTTAGGACGCGCTCGGCGGTCTGGGCGTTGCGGCCATGATTCCATCGACTTGGGCGAGGGGGGTAGGCATCCCATTTCCGGCGCAATCGCTATACACTGCAAGGGTATTGCTGTGGGTGTGCTATGGTGTCTTCCCTTGCAACGGCGGCGGGTCGGGGTGAGATTTTGTCGGCCCTAGATCGACTGGTGGCGGTGGTGGCCGATCTGCGCCATCCCGAAACGGGGTGTCCGTGGGATTTAGAACAAACCGCCGAGAGCTTGATTCCCTACGTGATTGAAGAAGCCTACGAGGTGGTGGATGCCATCCATAGCGGCGATGTGGCCGCGATCGCGGAGGAATTGGGCGATCTATTATTACAGGTGGTTTTGCAGGCCCAGGTGGCCAGCGACGCGGGGGATTTTGACCTGGCGACGGTGGCCAACGGCATTGCTGAGAAGCTGATTCGCCGTCATCCCCATGTGTTTGGCGAGGTGACGGTGGCGGATACCGAGGAGGTGCATCGCAACTGGGATCGGATCAAGGCGGAGGAGAAGGGCATCCCCCACGATCCGGATCGCCTGTCGCCCAAGCTGACCAAGTATAACCGCACCCTGCCGCCGCTGATGGCCGCCAGCAAAATTTCCACCAAAGCCGCCAAGGCCGGGTTTGAGTGGGACGACGTGGAAGGTGTGTGGGCCAAGTTCCACGAGGAACTGGAGGAATTTCACCAGGCCGTGGCCCACGAACCCAAGGAAAACCAGGAGGCGGAACTAGGGGACTTGCTGTTTACCCTAGTCAACCTGGCTCGCTGGCATGGCCTGGATCCCTCAGCGGCGCTGCATGGCACCAACCAGCGCTTTATCCGCCGGTTTGACATGGTGGAAGCCGCCGCTAACAAACCCCTTAACGCTTGCTCCTTGGAGGAAATGGAAGCCTTTTGGCAACAGGCCAAGGCGAAGCTCGCCCAGGAATCGTCCGAGTAGTACCAAACCCGCCTCAGAAATCGTCGATTCCCAACCCAACCAACCGTAGGGGCGAGGTTCCCTCGCCCGCTGATACTGAGGATAACCCAGCCAGATTCGGCCTAACTTGGCTTTGGCCTATCCCCGATGGATGATGCCGCTTGCCGACCCCAGATCCCTAGGGCAGGGGCACAAAGTCGAAGCCAGTACCAGATCGGGTACCCGGTTGTACCTTCACCAACTGCACGGTGGCGTTGCGGTCGCCGGAGGGAAGGAAGCTCACGGCTCCGGTGGATCCTGTGGCGGAAAAGCCTTGTCCGCCGAGGGCGGTAGCCAGGGCAGTGCGCCCGCTGACGCCGCTGCCGGGAGCGACGTTGCCCCCGGTACGGGCGGCTTTCAGGGCTTGGAAGGCATCATAGCTGAGGGCGGTGCGCCAGTTGACATCGCCGCCCCACAGGCTGGCGGCATTTTGGGCGAAGGGGGGGGTGGATCGCAGGGGGTGCCAGGGCACGGTGAGGATGGCTCCATTGAGGTTATTGCCGCCTTTTTGCAGGGTTTCGATGCGGTAGAAGGCGTCTCCGGCAAAGACGGGGAGTTGGCCTTGGTTCGCCTGGGCCACGGCAATGGCGGCATCAAAGGTGCTGGAATCGGGCATCAGCACCACCGAGTCGGCCCCGCTGCCCTGGAGGGAGGCCGCTGGGTTGCCCTGGGACAAATCCACCAAGCTGGCCACCTGCCCCCCCTCTAGGCCCAGGGTGGTGGAAAAGGCCGTTTGCAACGACTGGCTGTAGGAACCTTGGGAGTTGTAGAACACGATGGGGCGACTCTTGCCCGTAGACAGGAGGTAGCGGGCTAGGGTGGTGCCCGTAAATTGGTCGCTGGGGATGACCCGGAAGATCATGTTGCTGCCCTGGCGGGAGAGGGTCGTGAGTTCTGTCGTGGTGCTGGTGGGGGCAATCATCGGCAGTTGGCCCTGTTGATAGATGGGGGCAGCGGCCAAGGTGGCGGTGCTGGTGCCGTGGCCCACCACCGCGACGATATCGGCATTTTGCACCAGGGCGTTGGCGATGGCAGCGGCCTGGTTGGGGTCGTTGCGGTCGTCGGCAATCATCACTTTAATCGGCACTCCGGCCTGGATCGATTCATCCTGGGCCTGGGCTGCGCCGCGCAATAGTTCTCGGGCCGCGTTTGGGGTGTCGTTGGCGGGAACTACCACGGCAATGCCCAGGGCGGGGGTGTTGCCCAGCTTGGCGTTGTTGAGGTAAATCAGGGGTTCTGGATCGTTCCGCAGGGCTTGGCGAGCCGCCTGGAACCGCGTCACCGCCGTGGCAAAATCACCGCTGGCAAAGGCGGCGGCTCCGGCCTGGAGATCGGCGTTGGTGTTGTCGCTAAAGATCACTTTATCGCCCCAGCTTAGAGCGCTGGCCGCGTTCCCCGGCTGGGCGGGCGTGGTAGGTGGGGCGGTGGGATTGGTCGGTGTCGTCGGCGCAGTGCTGCCACCCGGAACCACCCCTTGGCCCGGTGGGGTTTGGGCCTGGGGCTTCATAAAGGCGTTGTAGCCCATCACCCCCAGCCCAGCCAACCCACCCAAAAAGGCGAGGGCACCCGCCCCCACCAAAATCGGCGCGAGGGATCCGCCCTTCTTCAGGGCGTGACCGCAGATTTCACACTTCTTGGCGGTGCTGGAGTTTTGTTCGTAGCCGCACTTGGGACAGGTGACGTGGTTAAAGCTGTCTGTCATGGCAGGAGGATGGGGTGCAAGGGTTGAATGGGGACGGCGGACGGCCTAAACACCATCGCCAGCCCCCAATGATCGGGATAGGATGGCAAAAACCCGGTTGCGGTATGGGGTAGCGCCCAGGTTAGGT
>JAYKHF010000045.1:0-68144 GCA_035285305.1 Leptolyngbya sp. | reverse complement strand
CCCCCCGCGACACCTTTGCCTGGAAACGCGGCGAAACCACCGCCACCGCTGGGCAAATCATGGCCCTCAACGGTCTCACCGCCGAGAACTTCGTGAATCGGGCCAAGGCACTGCTGGGGTAAACCACCCATCTGGAGTTTGAGCCGATTGATTTAGGGCAGTACATTGGCTAGGAGAACCGTTCGGGCTTCGACAGGCTCAGCCCGAACGGTTCTCTATTAAGGTGGCTATGGCTATGATTCCAGGGGCTCTAGGTAAGGAGGCACACCTTACCTGGAATTTTCCTGGTATGTTTCCTAAAAAACCTCCGGGATGGGGCTGGCTTTAATCTAGGGAAACCGCTTGCCGCAGCACCAGGTCAGGCAGTTTGTCTGGGGCCGGACTCACCTCAATCGTCCGAATATTGTGCATCGGGATAATCACCAGGCGATTCTCAACCTCCAGGGAAAACGTGCTCGCCTCCATCAGGTTTTTGAGTCGGCTGGCCATCTGTACCGGGTCGGTCTGCCGCTCGGTCAGGCCATAGGTTTGCACGGCACCGTTATTAAAGGTGATCGTGATTTGCGTGGTCAGGGTGGGCTCGTCGCTCATGGTAGCAACCTCCGTCATCATGCACAGCG
Source organism: Leptolyngbya sp. (assembly GCA_035285305.1). Taxonomy (GTDB): domain Bacteria; phylum Cyanobacteriota; class Cyanobacteriia; order Phormidesmidales; family Phormidesmidaceae; genus Nodosilinea. Next base: position 67,524 of record JAYKHF010000045.1, on the reverse strand, counting down.
GGAGAACGGCTCAAGAATAGCGAGAAATTCGGGTCTTGGCGTCACATTGGCGGTTACAGCCCTAAATCGGCCTTGGCCTGGGCTGCTGCGGTGATCACCTGGTCGTCCGGGAGGTCTTCCCAGGCGGTTTGGCCCACCTGGGCATAGAAGGCGCTGTCGTAGGGGCGCGTGCGCACAACCACGGGCATCGGCACCGCATGGCCGAGAATCAGCGCCTGTTGTTTGGAATCCAGCTTGGCTAGGACGGAACGCAGATTTTGGCCACCGGAGACCCCGGTAAAAATGGCGTCGATGTCCTTTTCATCGTTGAGCAGGGCGGTGATGCGGGTGCCAATTTGGGACATCACTTCGTTATCAATGCCGGAGGGCCGTTGATCCACTACCAGCAGGGTGACAAAGTACTTGCGCATCTCCCGCGCAATGGTGCCAAAAATGGTCTGCTTAGCCGTTGCCGGATCGAGGAATCGGTGAGCTTCTTCGATGGTAATCATCAGTTGGCGGGGGCGATCAACGGGGTTTTTAGTCTGCAAAAAGCGGTCGGCCTTATGCACATAGCTGGCATGGATGCGGCGGGCAATCACGTTCGTCGCCAACATATAGGCCAGCATGGTAGATTGGGAGCCAAATTCTACAATGACATGCTGCCCTTCATCCAGCGCCGCAAGGATTTTACTGACATAATTCGTGGTGCTGGTATGGCGAAGATACTTTAAATCCGCTAGCCGAGTCAGTTTTCGTTGTAGGGCCATAATCGAGGACTTGCTGCCCATTTTAGTTTCGCAAAATTCCTGGATTTCCTCGTTCGTCATGGTCAGCAAGCGATTGATCCAAGCCTTGCCAAATTCATTGCGGAGGATAATTGCATTTTCCAAACTGGCCTCAGAAAGATTCAATTCTCCCCGCACCAAGGCCAGATCTTCTACATCAATTTGGTCAAAGCTAATAAACAATTCCTGGGCATCGTTGACCCCTCGCCGCTGGGTCGATTCTGGATCGAGGGTAAAGATCTGAACTTGACCAGGAAACAGTTGCCGTAACCCCTTCACGGTACTAAAGACTTTCCCTTCACTCACGGCCTCCCAGCCGTATTCTGAGTGCATATCAAAAATGAGATTCACCGCTGCTCCCCGCTGAATGGTGCCCGCCAGTAGCAGCCTGGTCAAGAAGGATTTTCCTGTGCCAGACTTGCCAAAAATGCCGTTACTGCGCTCCACAAAGCGATTTAAATCTAGGCAAACCGGCACATCCATATCAATCGGCTGGCCAATCGCAAAATTGCGCCGATGGGGATCATCTTCCCAGCCGAAAATAATCCGAAAATCCCGATCACTGGCTTCATACACCTGGCTGAAGTGGGCCGGAATGGTTTTCACCGGCAACAGTTCCACCTCCGCACTGCTCTGGGCCACGAGCCCCGCATAGGTTCCCCCGCTGTCCTGAGCGGCGTTTTTGCGCTCCTGGTGCCCACTACCTAGGGGCCGATCCCCAGTTCCCTCCGTAAACATCAGCATCGGGATCAGGGTCAGGGTTCCGTAGGTTCCGGTACCGGCCAACACCTCCTGCAAAAAAAAGTTATCGGGCTCTGGGGGATGGGCCAAAATTCGCTGGCTACCGGTACCCAGGGCCACATCGGTTAACATGCAAAAAAACTGAGACCGTCGCCCGCGCACCACCAAAAACTTCCCGACCCGCATCTCCTCCACGGAAATATCGGGATGTAGGCGAATCTCAAGCCCTTGACTCAGGGATCCTTGAATGACCGAACCGAGGGGATGGGGCGTCATCATGGCAGATCGTGTTTAGTACAAGAATACCCTGACTCGCTGAACTTGCCTAGTCTGCGTCTCGAAACAGATAGTTTGTCCAGATTATGGGCAACAATCAGTACAATAAGGAAACATCTCTTTTCGGCATCTTAATCGGTCAGCCTTATGTCTATAGAAGGGGTCTAAAGCCACCCTAGGCTGACACTATAAGCTGATTGACTGACAACACTTACCAGAACCCAGATTCCTCAAAGGGTCAGGAGACCTGCCCCCTACATGGCCTAAATGCGGTAGGGGCGCGGTTCCCACACTCGGTGCAGAATCTTTTGTCAGCCAACCAGCACTAGGCACTGGCCTGCTAAGGTGGGATGCCTCTTGGAGCCCCTGCTACGCAAGGACTTTTGGCAACGAGAAATCAAGGATCATACTTTTAGAAACCAGTGCCCCAGCACTATCAGTCAGAGGTCAACGATGTCAGATTCCACCACAGAACAACTTCAGATCATTGAAAGCCGTTGGCTAGAAGGGCTGTCTGCCAATCAATCTATTTTGCAGGGGGTGCTCGATGCCCTGCCGATTGCGACAGGCCTCTATCAGGTTTCCCCTGAAGGGAAAATTCTGCATCTCAACCCAAGTTTTACGGATCTATTCGGATACTTTATCAGTAATTTCCCTTCGTTAGAGGAGTGGCTTCTCCTGAGCTATCACGAGCCTGACCAGCGCCAGCAGATCCAGGATCATTGGTCAGCGATGGTTCACCATGTTCAAAAAACCCAACAGCCGGTTGAGCCTCAAGAATTTAAGTTACTTTGTCGGGATGGCTATGCTAAGAATGTCTTGGTTAGCCTTTCTCCTATTCAAGATTTAATTTTAATTTCTTTTACTGATATTACAGATGTCAAGGCGCAAGAGGAACAACTCAGCAATGTTCAAAGCGAATATCTCACGATCCTGGAAAATGCTCCCATTGCCATTGCAAGCTATCTTCATTTAGAAGATAACCCTAAAATCGTCTTCATGAACAAACGAGCACAAGCTCTATTTGGCTATAGCCTAGATGAAATTGCTACCGTCTCTAAATGGTTTAAGCGGGTTTATCCAGATCCAGCGTATCGCCAAGAGATTTTTGTGAAATGGCATGATCTTATTGATCGTCAACAGAACACTGGCGCAGTAGGCTACCTTCAAGGCAAGGTAACAAACAAGCAAAATGAAGTCTTAGATATTCTCTTTGGTGCAATTATCTCCGATGATCAAGTCATCGTAACGATGCAGGATTTGACGGAATTTAAAACCGTTGAATCCGAACTAGATCAGGCCCGTGAGGCGCTGGCTAAAACGGCTCTAGCCATTACCGAAGCCATCCCGGTTGGGACGTACACCATGGTGAAGCAGCCCGATCAACCTTTGGCGCACTTTTCCTTTATGAGTGAGCGGTTTCTGCAACTGACGGGATTAGAACGTCAGGAAGCCGAGTCTGATCCGCTCAAGGCGTTTGCCTGTGTTCATCCAGAGGACTACGACGCTTGGTTTGCCCTCAATGCAGAGGCGTTTGCCCAAAAGAGACCGTTCTATGGTGAAACTCGAGTGGTTGTGGATGGAAACATTCGCTGGATTACGGCTGAGTCTGTCCCCCGCGATCTACCTGATGGAACCACCGTATGGGAAGGGGTTTTGGCCGATATCACCAAGGCTAAGCACTATGAGGAAGAGCTCAAGCAAGCCCAACATGATCTTAGAAAGGCCAATCAGAATTTAGAAGATCAAGTCAGGAAACGTACAGCGGAGTTAGAGGCGAGTCGTTCTAAGTTTCAGAGACTTCTAGATGATATCGGCGATAAATTCGTCATCTTTAGTCACACAGACTCTATCATCACCTATATCAGCAATGGCGTGAGCCACATTTTTGGCGTTAGCCACGACGAAGTGATCGGACAATCTTGGATAACGGCTGTTAATTGGCATCCTGATAGTCTCAAGATGGCCGAAACCGAAATCGCTAAAATGATGACTAGCCACGACGATATTCAGATGGAACTCTGCTTCACTCGGCCTGATGGCATAGAAAAAATAGTCAGTGTTGTGCAACATGGAGTTTGGGATGAGGCTGGCAACTTAGTAGCGATTGACGGCTTGGCTGAAGATATCACTGAACGGAAGAAAGCCCTAGTCGCCCTAGAGACCAGCGAAGCTAAATATCGTAGCTTCATTGAAACGGCTAATGACATTATCTATAGCATTAACCCCGAGGGATACTTTACCTATTTATCACCCAATCTAGAAGATATTCTGGGGTTTGCCCCCGAGGAACTCTATGGACTTCCTTTTGTTGAGGTTTTACATCCCGATGACGTCGATCACTGCCGAGAGTTTTTCGGTGCTGTCCTGAGCGGAGAGAGGAAACGAGGCTTAGAATATCGCATCATCCATAAGGATGGTTCCTGGCGATGGCATACCAGTAGTGCCTTTCCCCAGGTCAATGAGCGGGGTGAAGTCATTGCCTTTATGGGCTTTGGCTACGATACAACGGAACGAAAAATTGCGGACTTAAAACAACAGGAACTCAATCAGGCTCTGATCAAGGCTAATCGTCTTAAGGATGAATTCTTGGCCATGATGAGTCACGAATTGCGGACACCGCTCAATTCCATTCTGGGGATGGCCGAAAGCCTAAAAGAAAATATCTTCGGTGATATCAATACACGTCAAGAGAAGGCCATTCAGACCATTGAAAGAAGTGGTGATCATCTGCTCTCACTGATCAACGACATCCTGGATATGGCCAAGATTGAAGCCGGGAAAGTGACGTTAGATCGACAGCCTGTCATCATCCTTTCCCTCTGTGAGTCTAGTCTGGTGCTGGTGGATGCCCAGGCCCGGAAAAAGAACATTCAACTCAACTTAGCCCTCCCCCCTCACCTGCCTAAGCTTTACGTCGATGAAAGTCGAATTCGCCAGGTGTTGTTGAACCTGCTGAATAATGCGGTTAAGTTCACTCCTGATCATGGTCAAGTCACCCTAGGCGTTATTTATCCTGTGGCCAGTGAGGATCAGTCTCAGCCTCAGCTTCGTTTGACGGTGCAGGATACGGGCATTGGTATTTCCGCTGAAGATATGGAGCGACTCTTTCAACCCTTTGTTCAGATTGATAGCACGCTCAGTCGTCAACATGAAGGAACAGGGCTAGGCTTGGTGCTCGTCAAAAAGATTGTGGATCTCCACGGGGGCACCGTATCGTTGACTAGCGAAGTTGGGGTTGGTAGTTGTTTCATGGTTGACCTCCCCATCGCGTCTCCCGATCAAGACACCGCCCCTCTGCCGTCGGACATTCAGACCCCACCCAGGGCGATTATCCCGGCCCAACCCAGGGCGATGATGACAAACCGCCCCGATCGGAAACCACCTCGGATTTTGATCGCCGAAGATAACTCGGCCAATGCACTTACCATGAAAAATTATCTAGAGGCGAAGGGGTATCACCTCTTAACAGCCACCACTGGAGAGGAGGCCCTTCACATCGTCAACACCGAAACCCCTGACGTGGTGGTTATGGACATCCAAATGCCAAACCTAAACGGCATTGACGCCATTGTCGCTATCCGTGCTAATCCTCAGTTTCAGGATCTTCCCATCATCGTATTAACCGCCCTGGTGATGGAGGAAGAGCGGGAAAAATGCCTTATGGCAGGTGCGAATGAATATCTCCGCAAACCCGTCCGCCTGAGGACATTGTGGGAAACCATTGAGCATCTTTATCAGTCTGCAAACCCCCATCCCATGGAACCAAGCGAGTCGCCCTAACCCTAGGGCCAGGGATCTAGGAGGGGGCTCGAAGGCCTGAATCTAGGGCACTTGCCATGCTCGCTGGTGGTAGTCTTCCGGCTGGGGAAACAGGTCTACGGGTTCGCCGTGGTGGTGATGGCCGTGATCGTGCCCGTGCCCGTGGCCGTGAGCATGACCGTGGCCGTGAGCATGACCGTAGTCATGACCGTGATCGTGGCTATGACCGTGGCCGTGGCTGGCACCTGCCCCCACAGCGGCAAGGCGAAACTTGCACATTTCGCAGTTCATCTGCACTTGGCCGAGTTGGGTTTCAATTTCGCGCTCTCGCAAAATCTGCATCAGCCGGGGATGACTCCCCATTTCGGGCAAATAGGTAACGGTGATATCGGGATGCTGGGCTTGTTCTTGTTGGGTAATCTCGACAATTTTTTTCACCAGCACCCCGGTGAAGAGGAAGTAGGGCAGCACGATGATGCGCTTGGGCTGGTATAGGCGGGCGCGGCGGAAGCCCTCCTCCAGGCGGGGGTGGGTGATGCCAATGAAGCAGATCTCTACGGTGCTGTAGCGGCTACCTTCCCACAAAATCCGGGCCAGTTTGTAGACATCGCCGTTGGCGTCGGGATCGCTGGCTCCGCGTCCCACAAACAGCAGCACGGTATCTTCGCGGGCGATGCCCTGGGGGTTAAAGGTGGGGCCGTCCAGTTCCGCTAGGCGGTCTTGCCAGAGGCGAATAATTTCTGGGGTGATGCCAAAGTGGCGACCATAGTGGAATTTCACCTGGGGATGGCGCTGGCGGGCGCGATCCAGCTCGTTGGTCACGTCAAACTTGTTGTGGCGGGCGGCAAATAGCAAAATCGGCAGTACCGAGATATCGGTATAGCCCTGGGCCACGCACTGATCCACACCGTCTTGGATGGTGGGCTCTGTCAGTTCCAAAAAGCAGGGGATCACCGGACGAGAGGTATCTAGGGCCTGGTAGGCGGCGGCAAACTCTAGGAGGCGATCGCGACCATCGGTATCGCGGCTACCGTGCCCCACCAGCAGCAGCGGACGATTGACGGGTAGCGGCTCCCACGGGGCCAGGGCAGGCGGGGTAAAGTCCTCTGGGGCGGTAATGATGGGAGCAATGGCCATAGCTGTGGTGTCTGTCTCAATAAAACTCTAGCGAGATAAAAATCCCACTGTTCGGTTATCTTAGCCCACTCCATCACCCAGAACCATCCTAGGGGTGGGGATTGAGACCTGGTTAAGCCATGCCGGGGAAATGGTCGATTTGGGCATAGCCGCTGAAAACGAGTTGATTGCCCTTGGTTTCTAGGCGGTTCACCCGCAGCAACACGCCATCGAGGTTAAAGCGCTCTAGATCCACCATGCGGTTGAGGATGGTGGCAAAGCCCTGGGTGAGGATGGCAGACAGAGATTGCAGGGTGTCGGGGATGCCATCGGCCAAAAATTCAGCATTGGCGAAGATAATCCGTCGCCGCTTTTCCACGGTGAGGGTGGCCGTGAGCTGGATGGGCACATCTTTTTTGTTGGGCAAGTCCGTTTTGGCCGCGATCTTGACCCGCTGATCGGGCTGAAGGGTGATGTGAATATCGCGGAAGGTCAGGGGGTCACCGCCAGAGAGATTGGTGAGCCCTTCGTCATCTACCCCCTCCAGGTGTTGGCGCACCAATTCGGCCCCAAAGGCGTGGTTAATGGCGTCTTCGGTGAGCACCACTTGGGCAATGGCCTGGGTGGGCTGGCGCAGGCGAATTTTCCCTCCGATAGCCGCCCCCACGTCGATGGAGACGGCATCGGTCTCAAACATCATCTCGGAGGTCTCAAACTCGTTGCGGATCACTAGTCCGCGTCCTTCCATCCGAAAACTATCCACCGTCCCCTGCAAAAGCTTGCTCGGGGGCGAACAGCGCACCGCCACATCAATGGAATCGCTGCGGCTGAACATGTGCCGAAGGGACTGCGTGACCACGGAATTGATCATCCGTTCGCCGAAATCATTCGCTGCGTTTGGCTGGAACCCGGTAAAGCCGCCGAACATAGAGGTTAATACCAACCCAACATCTCTACTTGTTGTAACAAAGTATGAAGCATTTCGACACCTCCATTCTAGCGGGGGATGGTCGAAACCTACGGATTATCCCGAAGGAAGTCCGATTTGGCACGGGCAAACCAGATGAAGCACACTAGGGCCAAAAATGCAATGGTTAAATCTTCTGGGCACTGCGAAGGATACAGGCCCCACAGGGGCTACACTGTAGCCGACCCAGCCTCCCTTTACCCCCTTTGATGCCGATTAGGCAAGGGGTTCAGGTTCCTTGTATGATGGCCTCTTGGCGGTTTGAGTGCCTTTGCCTAGGGCAGAGGGACGGGCACCACCTAACCCGGGTTCTCGACCGTCCGCAGGCTCACCTTTAACCACGGTTCTATGACTTCCACCGCTGCCCCCTTCGCCATCACCACCCCGCTCTACTACGTCAACGATCTGCCCCACATCGGCAGCGCCTATACCACCATTGCGGCGGACGTGGTTGCCCGGTTCCATCGCCTCACAGGGCGACCCGTGTTGATGATTACAGGCACCGATGAGCATGGCCAGAAAATTCTCCGCACCGCCGAAGAACGGGGGATTTCGCCCCAGGATCACTGCGACCAAGTGGTGGCGGGGTTTGAAAGCCTGTGGCAGAAATTAAATATTCAGTGGGATCGCTTCATTCGGACGACATCCCCCCGCCATGAGGTGATTGTGCGGGAATTTTTTCAGCGGGTTTGGGAAAAGGGCGACATCTACCAAGGGCAACAGCAGGGCTGGTACTGCGTCTCCTGTGAAGAATTTAAGGAGGAACGGGATCTGCTCGACGACCACCGCTGCCCGCTGCACCCCAACAAAACCGTGGAGTGGCGGGACGAGCAAAATTACTTTTTTCGGCTCTCTAATTACCAGGAAAAGCTAGAGCAACTCTACGCCGAGCGGCCCGATTTTATTCAGCCCGAAACCCGCCGAAATGAAGTCTTGAGCTTTGTTAAACGCGGTTTGCAAGACTTTTCGATTTCCCGCGTCAATCTGGATTGGGGCTTTCCCGTGCCCACCGATCCCCACCACACCCTCTACGTCTGGTTTGATGCGCTGCTGGGCTATGTCACCGCCCTCCAAAATCCTGACGAGGATCCCAATTTAGAGGCGGCGGTGGCGAACTGGTGGCCCATCAACATTCACCTGATTGGCAAGGATATTCTGCGGTTCCATGCCGTGTATTGGCCCGCCATGCTGATGTCGGCAGAACTGCCCGTGCCGGGACAGGTCTTTGGCCACGGCTTTTTGACCAAAGATGGTCTAAAAATGGGCAAAAGCCTCGGAAACACCCTCAATCCTGTGGAATTAGTTGATAAGTATGGGGCGGATGCCGTTCGGTATTACTTTTTGCGAGAGATTGAATTTGGTAAAGATGGAGACTTCAACGAAGCCCGATTTATCAATGTTCTCAATGCGGATCTGGCCAATGATTTAGGAAATTTACTAAATCGCACCATTAAGATGGCGGCGCGTTACTGTGAAGGGAAGGTGCCCCACGGGGAACCGATGTCTTTAACGGATGATCATCGGTTGAAGAACCTAGGAACAGGGTTGGGATCAACCGTGGCCGAGGCCTATCAACAGTTGAAATTTAGTCAAGCCTGTGGCGCTATTTTGGCACTGGTGCAGGCCAGCAACAAGTTTCTCGATGAAGAAGCTCCTTGGAGCCTCTTTAAGCAGGGCAAACAGGCCGAAACTGAATCCGTCCTCTACGCCGTTTTAGAATCGGTACGTTTAGCGGCCTACCTCCTTTCCCCGGTGGTGCCAGGGTTGAGCAATGAGATCTATCGGCAGCTTGGCTATTCGGTGGACTTTAACCAGCGATCCATCGGTGAGCAAGTTCCCTACGGAGACCATGCCACCTGGGGTATTTTGCCCTCTGGGCAGCCCCTCGGAGAAGCCCAGCCCATTTTCCAACGGATTGAAATGCCCGAAGCGACGGATTAGCCGATGGAAAAAACGCTGGATAGGATCGTCAAAAACTGCCCCCAAATATTCCCCTATCAGCCCCCCTAGCCCCCATAAAAGCCCCTTTAACACATTTTTGATTGATACAACTGGATAACAAGCCCATGTTAGATTCCCACTCTTTAATTAGCGAAGACGCCATTTTTACCCCTGAACAGGTACTCGATAATCGGGGGCGCGTGGCGATTTTTATTGATGGATCCAACCTCTTCTATGCGGCCTTACAGCTTGGCATTGAAATCGACTACACCAAGCTTCTCTGTAAGCTGACCGCCGGTTCCCGTCTATTTCGGTCATTTTTCTACACCGGAGTAGACCGCAGCAATGAGAAGCAGCAGGGCTTTTTGCTGTGGATGCGGCGCAATGGCTATCGCGTCATTGCTAAGGATCTAGTGCAGTTGCCCGATGGCTCTAAAAAAGCCAATTTGGATGTGGAAATTGCCGTCGATTTGGTCGCCCTGGTGGACTATTACGACACCGCTGTCCTTGTGAGTGGCGATGGCGATTTGGCCTATGCCGCCGACGCCGCGAGCTACCGGGGGGCTCGCATTGAGGTCGTCAGTCTGCGATCCATGACCAGCGACAGCCTGATCAATGTTGCTGACCGCTACATTGACCTCGAACTGGTGAAGGATGATATTCGCAAAAACCCCCGGGCTCCCCACCACAACTACACCTATCGCCCGCTAACCCCAGGGGCAGGCGGATCCGAAGACCTGCCGCCAGAGTCTACGACAAGGGGCTAGGATGGGTAGCGGTAGCGTTGGCGCGGGGATAGCCCTCGCGAAATCACGATGGTAAAGGTACGGTGGATCGCCATTGGGGGCACAGTCTTGGCGGTAATCGGCCTTGGCACCTACTGGCTGGGCATTGGGCCGCTAGCGCCTCCCCCCCCGCCCACCGTGCCGGAGGAGGAGGTGGAAACCGGGCTGACCCTGGAAAATGTGACCCTGGAACAGCCCGACGAAAATGGTGTTTTACTGTGGCGAGTGGAGGCCGAGGAAGCCACCTATCGGCCCGATCGATCCGTGGCAACCTTTACCCGCCCCGATGGCGAGCTTTTCCAAGACGGTGAGGCCATTTACAACGTTACCGCCGACAGCGGAGAGATGCGCGACAACGGCAACACCATTATTTTGCGCGGCAATATTGTGGCCAAGGGGATTCAAAACGGCGCGGTGCTGCGGGGCAATGAAATGGAGTGGCGGCCCCAGGACGATATCTTGGTAATTCGCCAAGACGTGACGGGTAGCCATCCCCAACTGCGGGCCACAGCGGACGAGTTCCGGGTCTTTAACCGCGAAAACCGGATGGAATTACAGGGTAACGTGATGGCCAATACGGTGGTGGAAGACCCCACCACCGATCCCTGGCTGAAACTCCAGGCCCAACAACTGGCCTGGGATTGGGATCGAGAACGCATCGATAGCCCCGCCCCCCTGCGGATTGAGCAATTCCAAGACACCACCATCACTGAAGTGGTGCAAGGGCAGCGCGGGCAGGTGACCCTCGGGGATACCGTGGCCAAGCTCCAGGGATCGGTGACGATGCAGATCCTAGAGATTCCCCTCACCGCCAGGAGCGAGGAACTCGAGTGGCTCGTGGCGGCGGATCAGATTAACCTCAATCAGCCGTTGACCGTGACCTATCCCACCCAAAACCTGGTGGTCACCGCTCGCCAAGGCACCATGAATCTTGCCGATGAGGTGATTACCGTCAGTCAAGATGTGGTAGTGGTGCGCCAGCAGCCCCAGTCCCGTCTCACCACCGACCGCCTCACCTGGACGATCCCCAGCCAAACCTTGCTGGCCGAGGGACGGGTGAATTATCAACAACCGAGTCCCGCCCTGAACCTCAACGGTAGTCGCGGCATCGGGCGCTTGCGGGAGGGTTTCTTTAGGGTGGAAGGCGGGGCCAACCCGGACGAACCCGTCGTGACGGAAATCGAGAACTGAACTGAGAAGGGAGATGCTTTGTATCGGACATTCCGCAGGTTGACGATTATTTTTTAACCTGAGTAGATCACAAAGATGTCTCTTCGTAGGGGCTTGGCCCTCACCCCCAGCCCCTCTCCCAGGGAGGAGAGGGGGGCTAGAAAAATCCTCAAAATCCCTCTCCCACGTTGGGAGAGGGATTTAGGGTGAGGGCCAAATCAGGGCAATAGAGTGAGTTTGTAATCGACTGAAACTGACTACAGCTATATCTGGCGGTTAGGGTGGATCCACCTTGAGGGTGAGCCGTAGCGGTAGGAACAACTGCCAGCGAATAGCGGTGGCCCGAATCCCAAAAATCAGCCCCATGGCCATCAGCCGACCCCAGGGACTGGGAATGGCCCGCAGCAGCAACACATAGAGAATGCCCCCGAACACGATGGGAGTGGCATAGAGTTCTCGGGAGAGCAGCAGGGTGGGCCGATGGGTGACGACATCGCGCAGAATGCCCCCAGCGATGCTGGTAATCAGACCCATCACCACCGCCACCGCCGCCGGATGGCCCAGGGATAGGGTTTTGTCGATGGCCTGCACGGAAAACAGCGCCACACCCATGGCATCCAGGTAGGCCAGGATCCGAGGCGGCAATTTCAGGAGGAACCGAAACCCCAGAAAGGTGGCAAAGGAGGCCCCCAAGGCCACCCAAAAGGCGGTTAGATCCAACAACCAAAAAACCGGCACATCTAGGATCACATCCCGCAACGTGCCGCCACCAATGGCCGTGAGCAACCCCACCACCACCACGCTAAAGATATCCAGCCGCTGTTGTGCCGCCGACAACACCCCCGACACCGCAAACACCGCTGCCCCCACCTGAGCCAAGGTGTATTCCATCGCATTCTCCCCTGACCTGGTTGGCCCTGTCCTGCTTGAGGTATGGCGTTAATCGTCGTCGTCGAAAATGCCCCGGAAAAATTCCAGGGTGTCCTTCAGGGCCGCGATGAAGGCGTCGATTTCGGCCTTGGTGTTGTAGAAATAGAGGCTGGCGCGGGCGGTGGAATCGACTCCTAGTAGGCGGTGCAAGGGCTGGGTGCAGTGGTGGCCCGATCGAATGGCAATGCCCGACTGATCCAGCAGGGTAGCCAAATCCTGGGCGTGAACCCCGTCAATGGTAAAGGTGGCCAATGCAGCGCGACCGCTGCCATCGGCCTTGGGGGCAGGGCCGTAGAGCTTGATTTCGGGGATCGCCTGGATTTGCCTGTAGAGGTAGGCGGTCAGTTCATGCTCGTAGGCGGCGATGTTGTCCATCCCGACGGAGGCTAAATAATCCACGGCGGCACCGAGGGCGATCGCTTCGGCGATGGCGGGGGTGCCTGCCTCAAACTTGTGGGGCAGGTCAGCGTAGGTGGCGTGGTCGAAGTACACGTCGGCGATCATTTCGCCACCGCCCAGGAAAGGGGGCATCTCCTGAAGCAGGGCCAGCTTGCCGTACAAAAAGCCGATGCCCGTGGGGCCGCACATCTTATGGCCAGAGGCCACGAACCAGTCACAGTCCATCGCCTGCATATTCAGGGGCAGGTGGGGCGCACTCTGGCAGCCGTCGATCAACACCTTGGCCCCGTGGCGGTGGGCCAGGGCGATGATCTCCTCCACCGGGTTAATGCAGCCCAGGGCGTTGGAAACGTGGTTCACCGCGACGAGGCGAGTCTGGTCGCTCACCAGGGAACGGTACTGTTCCAGGTCAAAGGCTTGATCCTCGGTTAAGCCCACGAACTTGAGCACCGCCCCCGTGCGCTGGGCCACAAACTGCCAGGGCACCAGGTTGCTGTGGTGCTCCATCACCGAGAGGATGATTTCGTCCCCCGGCTTCAGGGCACTCATCCCCCAGGCGTAGGCGACGAGGTTAATTGCCTCGCTGGCGTTGCGGGTAAAGACAATCTCATCCCGGCTGGCGGCGTTGACAAAGGCCGCAACCTTATCCCGCGCTCCCTCGTAGGCATCGGTGGCCCGCGCACTGAGGGCATGAATCCCCCGGTGAACGTTGGCGTTGTCGAGTTGGTAGTAGTGGTTCAGCGCCTCCAGCACCGCCCTCGGCTTTTGGGAGGTGGCCGCATTATCGAGGTACACCAATGGGTGATCGTTCACCGCCTGATGCAAAATCGGGAAGTCGGCACGAACCTTAGCAGCCAGGGAAAGTTCTTGGGCGACGGTCATGGGAGGGCGGGGGTAATGTAATGGGTGGGTGGGCTATCCCGACTCCCCATGGGAGAGGGGCTGGGGGTGAGGGCCAAAGGGCCAAGGACGAGGGCAACCTACGTCCATTGGGTAATTCGTTCGGCCAGGGTAGCACGCAGTGATTCTAACGGGATCCGGTCTAGGATTTCCATGGCAAAGGCGTAGATCAGCAATCGCTGGGCCTGGGCCGCACGAATGCCGCGACTTTGCAGATAGAAAATCTCATCGGCCTGAAGCTGGCTAACGGTGGCCCCGTGGGCACATTTCACGTCGTCGGCCACAATCTCAAGCTGGGGTTTGGTGTCTACCCTGGCCTTGTCCGACAGCAGCAGATTCCGGTTAAGCTGGCTGGCGTTGGTCTGCTGCGCCTTTTGGGAGACCATGACCCGACCGTTAAAGACGCTGTGGGCCTTGCCGTCCACAATCGCCTTGTGCTGCTGCTCCACGGTGCCGTGGGGATGGCTGAGGGCCACCAGGCTGTGGGTGTCGGCGTGCTGGGTGTCGGTAATCGCGCCTAGGCCGTAGAGCTTGGTGGTGGTGTGATCCCCGGTTTGGTAGGTTTCCCAATGGTGACGGGCAAGCTTGGCCCCAAAATCTGCCGCCGTACCGATGTACTGGCTATCGCGGGCCTGGGTAATCACGGTTTTGCCGATGTGGTAGGTGCCTGCACCCTCCCGCTGAATGCGGCTGTGGGTAAGCTGGGCGTTGGCCTCTAGCCAGATTTCAGTCACGGCATTGGTGAGGCGTACTTCATCCCCCGTGCCCCAAAAGTCCTCTACCAGGGTCAGAGCGCTACTGGTTTCCGCCACCACCAGGCAGCGAGGTTGAGCTAGGGTGTCTTGGCCTTGGTGAATGTAGAGAATTTGCACCGGGGTGTCGATTACCCCATGGCGGGGCAGGTAAATCACCACCGCATCCTGAAAACCGACGGTGTTCAGGGCCGTAAACACCTCGTGGCCACCGCTGGCTTGGCCGAGGCGAGGTTGCAGTTTGGCCATCAGGTCGGGGTTTTGACTGAGTTGACGCAGGCTACCAACCGTCGCCCCCTCCGGTAGTTGATCGAGTTGGGATAGCTCAGCACTGAAAACGCCATTGACCACGACGATTTGCGCCCCGGTGGTTTCGGGCAGCCGCAGGGGCGCAATGGCCGCTTCTGCCACGGTGGAGGGTGCCGCAGGGGCAAAGTCCACCGACAGCAGGGCCGAGAGATCGGTAAAGCGCCAGTCTTCTTGGCGGGGGGAGGGAAAGGTTTCCTCCTTCAGCAGGGCTGCGGCGCGGGTGCGGAGATCGGCTAGGGCCAGGTCGGCGGGAACGGCGGCTTTGGCTGTGGCGATCAGCGCCTTGAGGTAGGCATCCCGTTGATCGGCAAGGCTAGCCGAGGTCGGTATATCGAGGGTTGCGTTGGTATCAGGAGAACTTGCCATTACGCCACAGCCTCCGCACGGTGTTCGGCCAAAATCCACTCGTAGCCGCGAGATTCGAGTTCTAGGGCCAGTTCTTTGCCGCCCGTGGTGATGATACGGCCCTCGGCCATGACGTGAACGTAGTCGGGCACGATGTAGTCGAGCAGCCGCTGGTAGTGGGTGATCAACACCACGGCATTGTCGGGGGTGGTGAGTTGGTTGACGCCGTTGGCCACGATTTTCAGGGCATCGATGTCGAGGCCAGAATCGGTTTCATCCAAAATGGCCAGGGCGGGTTCTAGCAGCGCCATTTGCAGGATTTCATTGCGCTTTTTCTCGCCGCCGGAGAAGCCTTCGTTGACACTGCGATCAAGGAAAGAAGCATCCATTTTCACCACTCCCAGCCGCTCGTCTAGCAGGTCATCAAAATCGAATACATCGATTTCCTCTTCGCCCCTGGCTTTGCGGTGGGCATTGTAGGCCACGCGCAAAAAGTCGCGGTTGCTGACGCCCGGAATTTCTAGGGGATATTGAAAAGCTAGAAACACACCGGATGTAGCCCGTTCATGGGGTTCCAGTTCCAGGATATTGTCACCCTTAAACAGCACTTCTCCAGCGGTGACTTCGTAATCGGGATGACCCGCCAACACCTTAGAAAACGTGCTTTTACCAGACCCATTCAGGCCCATGATGGCATGGATTTCCCCAGCCCGTACCTCTAGGTTCAAGCCCTTCAGGATTTCGGTACCGTCCACGTTGGCATGGAGGTTTTTGACGGAAAGAATGATCTCGCTGTTGTCGTTAATCATGGTGTTGGGGTGATGGGCAATATCCAGGGAAGAAATCGGCAAAAATCAATTAGGCAATAACGGTAATTCGTAGGGTGCATTCGCGCCAGCAATGCACCTTCGAGGAACCCGCCGGGAGTGGTGCATTGCTGGCGCGTTGGCGTTAGCCTCGCCTCGGCGTTATGCACCCTACGGGATTTCCGGCTCCCCTCTCCTCCCTGGGAGAGGGGTTGGGGGTGAGGGCTACCCGACGCTGTTTTCGAGTTTGAGGGCCAGCAGTTTATCGGCTTCGGCGGCAAATTCCATCGGCAGTTTGTTGAACACATCGCGACAGAAGCCGCTGATGATCATCGACACCGCATCTTCGGGGGAAATGCCGCGCTGGGCAAAGTAGAAGAGCTGGTCTTCCCCAATTTTGGAGGTGGAGGCTTCGTGTTCCACCTGGGCGGTGCTATTTTGCACCTGGATGTAGGGGAAGGTGTTGGCGCTGGAGGTGTCGCCGATCAGCATGGAGTCGCACTGGGAGTAGTTGCGGGCTCCTTCGGCCTTGGGGCCAATTTTCACTAGGCCGCGATAGCTGTTTTTCGACTTGGCGGCGGAAATCCCCTTAGACACGATGGTGCTCTTGGTGTTTTTGCCCACGTGAACCATTTTGGTGCCGGTATCGGCCTGTTGCAGGTTGTTGGTGAGGGCCACGGAGTAGAACTCGCCCACGGAACCTTCGCCGACTAGGACGCAACTGGGATATTTCCAGGTGATGGCGGAACCCGTTTCCACCTGAGTCCAGGAGATTTTGGAGTTCTTCCCGGCACAGAGGCCGCGCTTGGTGACGAAGTTGTAGATGCCACCCTTGCCGGTTTCGTCTCCGGCGTACCAGTTTTGCACCGTCGAGTAGTTGATGGTGGCCTCGTCGAGGGCGACCAGTTCCACGATGGCGGCATGGAGTTGGTTGCTGTCATACATGGGGGCAGTGCAGCCCTCCAGGTACGTCACCGAACTACCGGATTCCGCCACGATCAGCGTGCGCTCGAACTGGCCCGAGTCGCCGTTGTTGATGCGGAAGTAGGTGGACAAATCCATCGGACAGACGGTGTCCTTAGGAATGTACACAAAGGATCCGTCGCTAAATACCGCCGAATTCAGCGCTGCGAAGTAGTTGTCGCCGATGGGCACCACGCTACCGAGGTATTTCTCGACCAGTTCCGGGTGTTCCTGGATGGCTTCAGAAATGGAGCAGAAAATGACCCCCACGTCCGCCAGCTTTTCCTTAAAGGTGGTGGCCACGGAAACGCTGTCAAAAATGGCATCCACCGCCACGTTGGCCAAGCGCTTTTGCTCGGAGAGGGGAATGCCCAGCTTCTCGAAGGTTTCGAGAAGGGTGGGATCCACTTCCTCTAAGCTGCCCTTTTTCTCTTTCACCTTGGGAGCCGAGTAGTAAATGATGTTCTGGTAGTCGATGGGCGGATAGCTGACGTTCGGCCACAGGGGTTCCGGCATGGTCAGCCATTTGCGGTAGGCCTTGAGGCGAAACTCCAGCATGAATTCCGGCTCGTTTTTCTTGGCGGAAATCAGCCGCACCACGTCCTCACTGAGGCCACGGGGGATAACATCGGCCTCAATGTCGGTGGTGAAACCGTACTTATAGGGCTGGCTAACGAGGGACTGAACAGAAGCACTCATAGACTCGACTCTCTCGATGGCGGCTCGGTCAACGGGGTTCGTTGGGGGTTAGGCGGGGCTTACTGATACTTATTGGTCTCAGTGCGGATGGTCTCGAAGGCGATCTCCTGCTGATCCCCGGCGAAGGGGTTGTCGGGGGTGAGGAAGAGCATACAGTGGCACTCCTTGCGCTCCTGCATGGGCACACAGGGGCAGTTCCAGTAGATGGACTTCACCTCGGCCTCTTTGTCCTCATAGTGGCGACAGGGACAGAGGGGAGATCCTAGATCATCCTTGTGCTTGGCCAATCCCTCCAGCACCACCGCTGTCACGCCGGGATCCGCACAAAAATAGGTGCCCGTGCGTTTGGCGTAGCTTTGGGCAAAGCTTCGCATCATTTCGAGGTTTTTGTCGGAGGCTTGGGTGGGAGGGGTGACAGTCATCGCAGAACAAAGATATGGCTACACAGCCCATTAATTCTATACAATTAAAGCAACCTTTAGGTTGTCTAACTCAATCTTAGGGTAGTTTAGCAACATAGATGTTGTCAAAGTACAGGCTGTTAGTGTTTCAGAGTCCTTCACGTTGGCCGATGCCATGACCTTTGTGCAGCAACCCTCCTCCACCAAGGACGACATCTTGGTCTACCTGCTGAAGCAGGGCGAGGCCACCGCCCAGGCCTTGGCGGAACATTTCGAGGTCAGCGCCCAGGCCATCCGCCGTCACCTCAAGGACTTGGAGGCAGAGGCCTTAATTGAGCATCGCGCTGTCCACGAAGGCATGGGCCGACCCAACCACCTCTACCGCCTCAGCACCAAAGGGCGGGATCGTTTCCCCGCCCAGTACGACGAATTTGCCATTTCCCTGCTAGACACCCTGGCGGAAACCGTGGGCAAAGACCAGGTCGGTACCATCCTACGAAAACAATGGGAGCGAAAGGCCCTGGAATACCGCGACCAGGTGGGCACCGGCACCGTGGCGGAACGGGTGGCCAAATTGGTGAACCTCCGACAGGCCGAGGGCTACATGGCCGAATGGCATGAGGTTGATCCCGCTGAGATGCAGTCTCCGATGGGTATGGATACCTCTGGCCCCTGCTACATCATCACGGAATACAACTGCGCCATTTCCCACATCGCCGAATCCTTCCCCAGCGTCTGCGGCCACGAGCTAGAGATGTTTCAACTGGCCCTGTCAGACTGCGCCGTGCAGCGCACCCACTGGCTGGTACAGGGGGAACATCGCTGTGGCTATCTGATTGCCAAGCATCCCGAGAGCCTAGGGCAATGTCAAGCCTAAGAATATAGCAACATCCCCCCAGCCTCTCCTAGGCAGAAGCGGAGGCCAAAGGTGCGGCGACGTTACGCCTCCACCGTGGGATCGGGGGGCAAAGGACGCCGTTTGCTTCCCACTGAGGGGCCGGATTACGGCCAAAAAGCGGGAAGCAATCGACGGAGTTTGAGGAAAATTAACGCTAAGCTAACTAAACCTTGCTTTAAAGCCAACGAAAAGCAAGGACTAGGCAGGCTACAGTTGGTCACAGGATCTGGGCTCACCCCTGGGGCCAGCGGTTGGGATGACCTCAAGGAGGGCAGATTTGGTGCAGGACGCGGATCCATGGTTGACGCCGCCAATGGCGGTGAAGAGTACACCTCCTCTGCGCAGCGAGTTTGAGCGCCAGATTCTGCGGGTGCAGCGAGATTTGCTGCGCATGGGTGCCCTGGTGGAGAGTTCCTGTGTGTTGGCTCGGGAGGCCCTCTGCGATCGCAATTTGGAAGCCGCCCAGCGACTCCGGAGCCAAGATCAGCAGGTGGATCGGTTTTATCGACAAATTGAAGTGGACTGTATGCACCTGTTTATCCTCACCACCTCGGCGGATGTGGATTTGCGACGGGTGGGGGCGTTTATCCAAATGGTGCGGGATTTAGAACGCATCGGCGACTATGCCAAGGACCTGGGCGATGTGGCCATTAAGCTGTTTCCCTACCCGGTGCATCCCCTCATGGGCCGGGTGCAGATCATGCTCGATCGCTGCCGATCCATCGTGGCCATGAGCTTACTGTCCCTTTCGGATCTAGACGCTAGTGTGGGCCTAGAGATTAAGCAAAAAGATGATGCCGTAGACAACGACTACGACGAACTCTATGACCTGTTAGCGCACCAGACCAACCTGGTGGGATCGGTCGAACCGACGGTGTTGCTGGTGCTCGCCATTCGCTACATGGAACGCATTGCCGATCACGCCACCAACATCGGTAAGCGGGTGGCCTACATCGTCACCGGAGAACGCACCTGATTTCTCTCTATGGGGCTTGGGTGCATTGCTCTGCGTTGCTTCGCGAATGCACCCTACATTCCTGGGCCGTAATGTGCCAAGAAAGCCGTAATGCACCCCCTTTCCGCCACCCCGCGTTCTACTTCCCGTCACCCTCTTCGCCCACAGTGAACCCCTTGTTTGCTATAACGGTTCATTGATCCCACCGGCTATGAGGCGTCCATGATTGAAGTTGAGCACCTCGGTAAAACCTATGGCTCTACCCCGGCCATTCGCGATGTCACCTTTGAGGCGCAGCCGGGGGAGATCCTAGGCTTTTTGGGGCCAAACGGAGCGGGCAAAACCACCACCATGCGGATTTTGTCGGGCTATTTGCCAGCCTCGGAAGGGACGGCCCGGATTGCGGGCTACGATGTCCACACCGATTCCATGGCGGTGCGCCAGCGGATTGGCTATTTGCCAGAGTCGCCGCCGCTGTATCCGCAGATGACGGTGGAGGGCTATCTGAACTTTGTGGCCAAAATTAAGGGCGTTCCGGTGGGAACGCGACCCCAACGCGCCCAAATCGCCATGGAGCGCTGCGGATTGCTGGATCGACGCACGACGCTGATTCGCAAGCTGTCTAAGGGCTATCGACAGCGGGTGGGCATTGCCCAGGCGATTATCCACGACCCGCCCGTGATTATTTTGGACGAGCCCACCGTGGGTCTCGATCCGCGCCAAATCAACGAAGTGCGGCAGTTGATTAAAAGCCTCGCCGGAAGCCACACCATCATCCTTTCCACCCACATCCTGCCGGAGGTGAGCATGACCTGCGACCGGGTGACGATCATCAACCGAGGCCAGGTTGTGGCTACGGATACTCCCGACAACCTCACGGCCCGCCTCGCTGGGGAAACCGCCTACGAGGTGGAAATTAAGGGCGACGTGAACCGGGCGCATTCTGTGCTGACTCAGTTGTCCGAGGTGCGGCAGGTGGATACCCTCAAGCCCGACCACCTGCCGGAACACCACCATCGGCTATGGGTGGCGGGCCATCAGGGGGCCAACCTGGGCCAAGCCATCGCCGCTAGCCTGGTTCACGCGGGGCTAGAACTGCATGAACTGCACCGCCAGCAGGCCACCCTAGAGGATGTATTCCTCAACCTGACCACCACTGAACCCAGTGCGCACCCCCTGCCCCCCGTTGAGGCGTCCAAATGACGAAGACGAACGTGAACAACCTGATTTTCAAGAACATCCTGGCCATCTACCAGCGGGAACTGCAAAGCTACGTCACGGCTCCTCTGTCCTACGTGATTGCGGCGGTGTTTTGGCTGCTGGGGGGCTTTTTTCTGGTGGCGATTTTGCTAGGGCCGCAGGGGCTCATCGCCGCCGCTGCCCAGGCCGATCAAGCCACCCAAATGGGGATGGCCCCGCCGCCGCCCTTTGATGTGGCCTATGAGTTCAACAAAGCCTACGTGGGGCTCCTGGGGTCGTTGTCGATGTTTGTGCTGCCCATGCTCTCCATGGGCCTTTATACCGACGAACGCAAGCAGGGCACCCTAGAGCTTTTAGCCACATCTCCCCTACCGAACTGGGCCGTGGCCCTGGGCAAACTGTTGGCGGTGGTGACGTTCTACATCGGCATGGTGCTGCCCCTGATGGTGGGCCAGTCCGTAGCCTTGGGGACGGCCTCCCCCCCGGTGGGTTCGGCGGGGTTTGTGCTCTCCTACGTGGGCTTGGTGCTGATGGCCGCCAGCCTGCTGGCCTTGGGGATGTTTATCTCCTCCCTCACCGATAGCACCGTCCTGGCGGCAATTATGACCTTCGCCCTCATCCTGTTCCTCTGGCTGGTGGATGCCGTGGCCCAGGGGTTGCCCGGTGCCCTGGGGGAAGCCTTCAGCCATCTCTCCCTGCTGCGCCACTTCACCACCTTTACCGAAGGTGTGTTCGACTCCAGCAGCCTGGTGCTGTTTCTGTCCTTCATTGTCCTGGGCATTTTCCTCACTGCCCAATCCGTTGAAGCCCTGCGGTTCCAGCGATCCTAAGCCCTTACCCCCAGCCCCTCTCCCCAAGGGAGACGGGATCCGGAAGTTCTGCAAAGTCCCTCTCCCAACCTGGGAGAGGGATTTAGGGTGAGGGCCACCTAGGTAACTACTTCCCATTGATTCAGTCCCATCCCCTCGACCAGTCCCTTTTGGTGTAGATCCATGAACGTTAAGGTGGCCTATCAGCAGTATCTCAAGTACCTGGCCCTGCCCGGTTTGGCCTTCACCACAGCGGGGCTACTGGCGGGTTTTGTGGCGGGGTGGACGCCCCTGCCCGCAGCGCTGCTGCTGGGCGGGCTAGGGTTGATGGTGGTGGGCCTTGGCTTTAGTGAATATGGCCGCAATCGGTTCTGGAGTCAGCGTTCCACGGAGGCGGGGGCCAATGCCCTGGTGTCGGTGCTGGCGGTGCTGGCCATTTTGGGCTTAGTGAACTTCCTGGCGGTGCGCTACTCCAGCCGGGTGGATTTGACCGAAAACCAAATCTTCACCCTGGCCCCCGAGTCTAAGCAAGTCGTCCAAGCCCTGGTCGAACCAACGCGGGTGCTGGTGTTTGACCCCAGCCAAAACCCCCAGGATCGGCAGCTTTTGGAAAGTTACCGACGGTTGGGCAGCAACTTTGCCTTCGAGTTTGTGAATCCCTACGACAACCCCCGTCTAGCCCAGGAGTTTAACGTCACCCAGCCGGGGATGGTGTTTGTGGAACAGGGCGAGACTCGCCGCCCCGTGCAAACCCTCACCCCCTCGGATCGGCTGTCGGAGCGCACCCTCACCAATACCCTGGCCCAGTTGGACACCGAAAGCAGCCTCAAGGCCTACTTCACCCAGGGCCACCAAGAATTTGCCATCGACGGTAGCGAAACCGGATTTCTCCAAGCCGCCACGGCCCTAGGGGAAAAGGGCTTCACCGTGGAGCCCCTGGATCTTTCCACCACCCCCACCGTGCCGGAGGACGCCAGCCTGGTCATTGTGGCAGGGCCAGCCACGGAATTCTTTGACGCTGAGGTCGCAGCGCTCCAAACCTACCTGGATCAGGGTGGCAGTCTGATGTTGCTGATTGACCCGCGCACCAGCCCCAATTTGGATAGCCTGCTGGATCCCTGGGGTGTGACCCTGGATAACCGCATTGTGCTAGATACCTCCGGCGCAGGGCAATTGGTCGGCCTTGGCCCCGCCGCCCCCCTCGTGACCGACTACGGCGACCACCCCATCACCCGCGACTTTGGCACCGGGCGATCCTTCTTCCCCTTGGTGCGGCCCGTCAACGTGGAGGAGGTGGCGGGGGTGACCGCTGCGCCCATCCTCAACAGCAACCCCCAAAGCCGCGCCGAAGCCCTCTCTGCCGAAGGCGAACTCCAGTTCGACGAAAATGCGCCTCCCTCCGGCCCCTACAGCCTCGGCGTGGCGCTCAGTCGTCCGGTTACTGTAGGGGAAACAGCAACGGGCGAAGCGTCCCCAGCGGCAAACGAGTCTGCCGAGGAGTCCACCACGACGGCAGAAACTGGCGACCCCGCCGACTCTGCCCCTGGGAATCCTGAGGATGCTAGCCCTGAGGCCAAGGAAGCCCGTCTGGTTGTCATCGGCAACGCCTCCTTTGCCACCGATGGCCTGTTCGAGCAGCAACTCAACGGCGATGTGTTCCTCAATTCCGTGAGTTGGCTGGGCCAAGCCGACGACACCACCCTCTCCATTCGCCCCCGGGAAGTCACCAGCCGCCGCCTTGTGATGACGGTGCAGCAGCAGATTGGCCTCGGGGTGTTTGCCCTACTGGTGTTGCCCGTGGTGGGCTTTATCCTGGCGGTGCTGCTCTGGCTGAAGCGGCGCTAGAAGCGGTGGGGGGCTCCCGGAAATAGCAAGCTTTGGGCCTTGGGAGAGAACCCGGTTTCAGGGGCAATCTTTTTAGGAGCAATCTTTTCAGGAGTAACCTACCGGGAAGCGCCACCTTGACAGGGGTTAGGCCCGTCTATTTCCCCATCAAGCAAGAAAACCCCTCCACCAGCACCTCGGCCTTGTCTAGCACGCTACCAAAGATGACCACCGTTGCCGCCGCAATAATCACCGTGCGGGAAATGACCAAGTTATCCTTCGACAGTTGCAAAAAGCGCTCTTCCCACTTGTCGGTGCGCTCATCAAGGCGCTTGATGTCGGTATCCAGCTTGTGATCTAGGTCTTGGATATTTTGCTCTAACCCCTGGATATTTTGCTCTAATCCCTGGATGCGACGATTGAGGCTTTGATCCAGCCGATCAATGCGTTCCAGCACTTCAGCTTGCAGGTCTCTGGGTTCCGGTGCGGTTGTCATGGTGAGTTACAGAATCGGCAGGCTCGCTATGGCTATCATATCAAGGCTGTTTTATCCACGCTGTCTTCCTCAAGACCGTCCTCCTCAAAGCCGTCCCCATCAAAGCTATCCCCATCAAAGCGGTTAGGGGGCGCTGGTTCGGCGGAGCACCAGATTGGTGAGAGGCCAGGTTCCCAGAGAAGCGAATGCCGAGTATGATAGTGATAACGGTTATCATTTTTGGTGGCTTTGGCGATCATGCTAGAGGTTCAAGACCTATCCGTCCACTATCGGGGAGTTGCGGCCCTGCAACGGGTGTCTGTGGTGTTGGCTCCAGGGGAATTAGTGGGCCTAGTCGGGCCAAATGGGGCCGGGAAAAGCACGTTTATTAAAGCCCTCTTGGGCCTTGTCCCCCACCAAGGGCGCGTGATGTTCCAGGGGGTGCCTCTGCGGCGGCGGCGGCGGGCGGTGGCCTACCTGCCCCAGCGATCCCGCATTGACTGGGACTATCCCATCACCGCGTGGAATGTGGCGCTGATGGCCCAATCGGCCCTGGCGGGTTGGTTCAAGTCTCCCAGCGAGCAGGCGAAGCAGCGCGTTACCGTGGCCCTAGAGCGGGTGGATATGCTGCACCTGGCCCATCGGCCCATTGGCGAACTGTCTGGCGGACAGCAGCAGCGGGTATTTTTGGCCCGTGCCCTGGCCCAAAATGCCGACCTGCTGCTGCTGGATGAACCCTTCACGGCCATCGACAAAAAGACCGAAGCCCTGATGCTGAGCATCTTTACCGAACTGAAGGCCCAGGGTAAAACTCTCCTGGTATGCAGCCACGAATGGGGCGAAGCCCTGCACCGCTATGATCGCCTGCTGCTGTTGAACCGAACTCTGCTGGCCAACGACACCCCCCAAACCGTGATGACCTTTGAGAACATCCAGCGGGCCTATGGTCAAAGCCTGCTGACGGAACCCACTGCACCCGCCTACGCCAACTTTTTTTGCTAGGGGAGCCCCCGCTCCGGGATAACGCAGTCCTGCACCGGCCCATACTGGGGAATCGGGTTGCGCCGCCGGGATTTTGGAACGGTTTAGGGCGGTTGCCTGGTAGGATGGGCCTGTTTTGGAGTGATCACCAGGAGTAATCAACCCATGGCCAAATACGTCCTGTGGGGCAGCTATTGCGACCATGCCCTGGAAAAACGCACCCCCTACCGTGAGGCTCACCTGCAAGGGCTTCAGGCTCAAAAGGATCGGGGGATTCTGGTGGCCCTGGGGCCAACCACCGACAACCGCAAGGTGTTTGGGATTTATGAAGCCGAGGATGAAGCCACGGTGCGCCAATTGGTGGAGGCCGATCCCTACTGGCAAAACGGCATTTGGACCGACTACGAAATCCACGCCTGGAACCAGGTGTTTTAAGGCCCATGCCCTACGCCACCCCCATGGATAATCCGCTGGATGCCCGCCGCCACGCCCCCGCCACCCAACGCAACCGCGAACCCATTTTGGCGGTGCTGGAACGGGTGTTGCCGCCCACGGGCACGGTGCTCGAAATTTCCAGCGGCACCGGAGAACACGCCGTCTTTTTTGCCCCTCGGCTGGCCCCTCGGCAGTGGCTTCCTTCGGATCTAGACCCCCAATCTCGGGACAGTATTCGGGCTTGGCAGGCCACGGTTTCCGCTGAGAACCTGCACCCACCCCTAGCCCTAGATGCCAGCCACACCCCTTGGCCTGTGGAGGATACAGCGGCGACCCTGGGGGTGGATTTGGCCCAGCATCCGATCACCGCCTTGGTCAACATCAACATGGTTCACATCGCCCCCTGGGACGCTTGCCTGGGGCTAATGGCGGGGGCTGGGCGGCTGCTTTCCAGCGGCGGCGTCCTCTATCTCTATGGCCCCTTTAAGCAGGGGGGACAGCACACCGCCCCTAGCAACGCCGCCTTTGACGAGGCCCTCCAGGCCCAAAACCCAGCCTGGGGCGTCCGCGACCTAGAGGCGGTGGTAGCGGCGGCGGAGTCGGTTGGCCTGCGCTGCCAGGAAACCGTGGCCATGCCCGCCAATAACCTTTCGGTGGTGTTTCGGGCCTAGGGGGCTGGGAAGGTAAAGGGCAAAAGGTAAAGGGCAAAAGGTAAAGGCCGTACCCATGAAGGATGAAAATAAGCCTGTGAATACGCTGGAAACCTTTGACCCTAGCGGTGTGGGGCTAGACAACGGCAACCTCTATGGTTTGCCCTGCACCTACGACGACGCCCAAATTATCGTGTTTGGGGTGCCCTGGGAGGTGACGGTGTCCTACCACGAGGGCACCGCCCAGGGGCCGCAGCGGGTGTTGGAGGCGTCGCCCCAGCTTGATCTGTACGATCTCGACAACCCCGACGGCTGGCGACAGGGTATTTTTATGCCGCCCATTCCCCAACACCTGGGGCAGTTGAATGCCCCCATGCGGGAGATGGCCCACCGGGTGATTCAGGCCCTGGAGGAGGGAGTTGCCATCGCCCAACAGCCCTCGCTTCAGGAGGCCCTCGACCAGGTGAACCAGGCCTGCGAGCACATGAATGACTGGATCTATGGCCAAGCTGGCCAAGCCCTCGATCAGGGCAAGCGGGTAGGGGTGATTGGCGGCGACCACAGCGTGCCCCTGGGCTATCTGCGGGCCTTGGCGGAGCGCTATCCCCGCTTTGGCATTCTGCATATTGACGCCCATGCTGACCTGCGGTTGGCCTACCAGGGGTTCCGCTATTCCCACGCCTCGATCATGCACAACGCCCTGGCCCTGCCGCCAGTTGACCGCCTAGTGCAGGTGGGGATTCGCGATCTGTGCCACGACGAAGTAGCCCTGATCGACCAATCCGCCGGACGCATCGTCACCTACTACGATGCCAAGCTGAAGGAAAATCGCTATGGGGGCATGACCTGGCTGGCCCAGTGCGAGGCCATCGTGGCCCATCTGCCGCCCCAGGTCTACGTCAGCTTTGATGTGGATGGCCTCGATCCGAAGCTTTGCCCCCACACCGGCACCCCCGTCCCCGGTGGCTTAGAACTGGAGGAGGTCTTTTGTCTGCTCCGCCAGGTGGTGCGCAGCGGTCGGCAGATCATCGGCTTTGATCTATCGGAAACGGGGAACGGCGAATGGGATGGCAACGTTGGGGCCAGAATTGTCTATAAACTCTGTGCCCTCATGGGGTTGTCGGCCTAGCGCTTAGGGTCGGGGGATAGGGATTAGGCCTTCCCCACCTGGGCCACGGGGCGGACGGTGCGGTAGCGGTCATCGCGAATGTGGTTGAGGACGGACTGGATGGCCGTCGCCGGTTCCCCCAGGGTATTCAGTAGGTGGGAGCCCAGTTCTAGGGCCGCTTCAAACTCCGGCTGCACCACCTCCCGCGCCCCCAATTGGGTGAGCACGTCAATTTCCTCGTTGGTGTGGGATCGGGCGATCACATCGAGGTCGGGCACTCGGCCTAGGGCGCGTTGCAGCACTAGGCGGGTGGTGGTGGGGTCGGGCAGGGTAATGGCCAGGGCTTTGGCGGTTTCGAGGCGAGTTTTGTCGATCACCAGTTCGCTTTCGGCATCGCCATAGACAAAGGGAATGGGCACCAGGGGCACATGGCGATTGCGCAGCCGTTGTACCGCCGTTTCGCTATTTTCCACCACCAGCACGGAATAGCCTCGGCTCAGCAGCACATTCACCAGCACTTCACCCACTCGGCCATAGCCCGCCACAATCACATGGTCGTTCAGGTCAGCGGGGACGGATAGCAGTTTCGGTTCCTCCGTGCGGTTCAGGATCGCCTTGAGCATCGGTAAATGGTGCAGCAGATCCACCACCCGGGGGGCGAGGGTAATCCAGAGGGGCGTGAGCACGAGGGAAATGGCGATGGTGCCCAGCAGCAGGGAGTAGCGGTTTTCAGTGATGAGACCCATCTCTAGGCCACCGAGGGCCAGGACAAAGGAAAATTCCCCGATTTGGTTCAGCCCAAAGCTGGTCTTCACGGCGGTGTTGAGGGAGTAGCCAAACCCAAGCACGATGGGCAAAATCACCAGGGCCTTACCCACCATAATCAGGGCCACCAGTTCCAAAATCGTGCCCAGGTTGTTGAGGATCAGGGTGGGGTCAATCAACATGCCGATGGAGGCGAAAAAGAGGCAGGCAAAGGTGTCGCGCAGGGGCAAAATCTTGCCTAGGGCTTGGTCGGCGTAGTCAATTTCGGAGATCATCAACCCCGCCACAAAGGCCCCCATGGCAATGGAAAGCCCCAGTTGGGACGTGACCCAGGCCACCCCCAAACAGAGGGCCACCACCGTTAACAAAAACAGTTCGCTGCTTTCGGTGGCGGCGATGTGCTGAATTAGGCGGGGCACCACCCAGCGACCGAGGGCGATGGCCCCCGCCAGGAAACCCAGGATTTTCAGCAGGGCGAGGCCCAGCGCCAACCCCACCGCATCGGGCTGATTCAGCACGGGCAGCAGGGCCAACATCAGCCCCAGGGCCAGGTCTTGGGCAATCAGCAGGGCCAGCATCACCTGGCCGTGGACGGTGTTGGTTTCGCCCCGTTCCGTCAGGGTTTTGAGCACCACCGCCGTGGAGGACAGGGACAGCACCAAGCCGACGAAAATCCCCTGCATCGGCGTCTGGGCCGACCCCGACAGCAGCGACACCGAGGCCACCAGCAGCGTGGTTAGGCCGATCTGCAACACACTCCCCTGGAGGGCAATGGCCCGCACCCGCTTGAGTTCGGTGATGGAAAATTCTACCCCCAGGGCAAAGAGCAGAAAGGCAATGCCCACCTCCGCCAGGGCCTGGATTTGCTCTACATCGGTTTGCAGCCCAATGCCAAAGGGGCCAATGATCAACCCCGTCAGCAAATAGCCCAGCAGGGCCGGTTGTTTCAGGCGATGGGCGATGTATCCCCCCAGGGCCGAGGTGCCCAGGGCCAGGGTTAAATCCAACACAAAATTCGGTTCAGCGGTCATAGGGGGAGGTGCGTGGGGTGAGGAAAGCTGGATGTTAAAAGCCCTTTAAATTATGGCGTTTTGTAGCGGTTAAAACCGTTGGATGACTCGCTATGATTTGAGCGTAGCCGCGCCAGCTTTGCCCCGTGCCCAACCCCAGCCCCGCCCCCGGTAGCCGCGATGCGCCGGAACGCCCCCAACCGCCGTCCAAGAATGCCCTCGGGCTGGCCGCGCCGCCCCCCGTCCTGAGTGCCCAGGCCCGAGCCTTGGTCAAGGCCCTGGCGCAATCCCGCCGGACGAAGCGCAGCCTTGCCCTGGTGGCCTTGGTGGGGTTGGGGCTGGGGTTGGGGGCCGCCGTGGCCCAGTGGCGCTACGGCCAGCCCGGGCCAGAACTGGGCCTTGATTCGGAAGCGGGGATTTATATCGATGGCGTGGGCAAACCCGAGTCCGAACAATCCGGGGCAACCGTGGCCGCTGAGGCCGTCCCTGCGCCGCCCCAACTCACACCGATCTTCGACCCCAACCGCATCACAGCCCTCCACACCGATGCCCTGCAATCTTCTCCCCGCCTCACCATAAACGCCGTGGGCGATGTCATTCCCGGCACCGACTACCGCACCTACCGCCTGCCCCAGGATTGGCAATACCTGTTTGGCAGCATTGCCTACCAGCTTCAGCAAGCCGATGTGGTCTTTGGCAACTTTGAAAGTACCCTCACCGAATTGCCCCACAGCCCTAAGGATACTGGCCGCGACCATGTGTTCGCCTTTCGCACCCCGCCCTGGTATGCCAGTGTGCTGAAGGTGGCGGGCTTCGACGTGATGAGCGTGGCCAATAACCACGCCTTTGACTTTGGCGACCAGGGCTTTGCCGACACCATCGCCAACCTGGAACTGGAGGGCATCAAAGCCGTGGGTCGCAAGGGAGACATTGTTTACACCGAAGCCCAGGGGCTCAAATTGGCCTTCGTCGGCTTTAGCCACCTCAGCCAGCACAACACCGTCCAAGACCTAGACGCCGCCGCCGCCCTGGTGCAGGAGGCCGAACAAAACGCCGATATTGTGGTGGTGTCCTTCCACGCTGGCAGGGAAGGCAGCGATGCCACCGTCACCCGCAACCAAACGGAATATTTTTTGTCCGAAAATCGCGGCAATGTCGTCCAGTTTTCCCGCACGGTCATCGACCACGGAGCCGACCTCGTCCTCGGCCATGGCCCCCACGTTCCCCGCGCCATCGAACTGTACAACAACAAGCTAATCGCCTACTCCCTAGGCAACTTTCTCGGCTACCGCACCCTCTCCACCGTTGGCCCCCTGGGCACCTCTCTAATCCTCACCGCCAACCTGGACAGCAACGGCACCTTTGTCAGCGGGCGCATCGTCCCCGTGGCCCTAGACCGCAACGGGGTTCCCTACCTCGACGACTATTTCAACAGCGTGATCCTGATCCGCAACGCCACCCGCCGCGACTTCCCCAATACCCCCCTCACCATCGACGACGACGGCTATATTTGGCCCAATCCCTAACCCCAGGGTGAACGGTATTGTATTCGTCGCCCGCCTAGGGAGATAACCGGGCGTGATATAAGGCGTGATATAAATCGATCAGTCTAGGGCAATCACGATGGGCAAACGCAAGGCGTCCGGCGAGGGCGGAGATCGGGCGGTGTATCGAGAATTTGGCCCCGCCGACCCGCTGGCGAGGGCGGTACCCGATCGACCTCCGAATCAGCAAAAACTCAAGGTGGAGGTGAGCCGCAAGGGGCGAGGCGGCAAAACCGTCACGATCATCAGCGGCTTTGAACATACCGCCACCACCCTGGCCACCCTGGCCAAACAACTCAAGGCCCAGTGCGGCACCGGCGGCACGGCCAAGGACAACAGTATTGAAATTCAGGGCGACCACGCCCAAAAGCTGATGGAACTTCTCGCCGCCAAGGGCTATCAGGTAAAACGTAGCGGCGGATAGTCTGGGGCAGGATATTCAGAGGTACCGATGGGGATGGGATGGATGGGGCAGCGGAAATGGCTAGGACGGCTGGGCTGTTTTGTGATGGCCTGGGTGATGGTAATGGGTTTGCACAGTGGGCTCCCGCTGTGGGCGGCGACGCAACCTCCGAATGGGGGGATGTCCTCTGGATCTGCCCTGGCCCAGGCATTGCCGACAGAAGACCCTAATCCTCTGCTGCCACCGCCTGCGGTGATTCCCATCGATATTCGTCAGCACTGGGCGAAGGACTGCCTTACCGCCCTGGCCCAGGCACAGATCATCACCGCCGACGCCAGCGCCCGGTTCTATCCCGACGATTCCATTCTGTGGGGCGACTATGTGGCGATGCTGAACCGCCTGATTCCACCGGGGCAAGCCGGAAGCTGGGCGAATCCCCTCGAACAGGCCCTCGGCTTAACTACGGCCCCCACGGTGGCCTCCCACTACCCCAGCCAGTATTACCAGCCGGATCGGCCCCTGGTGCGGGCGGAGGGCATTATGGCCCTGGCGGCAAAGCTGGGATCCAATTATCAAATTGTGGCGAATACCTGGTTAAACCAGGGCTTGGTCGATGGGCGTCAGGTGCCTGCCTATGCGCGGGAGGGGGTAGCGGCGGCCTTGGCCCAGGCGATGATCGTGAACTACCCCGATGCCAACCGCATTCATCCCACCCAGCGGCTCACCCGGGGCGAGGCGGCGGCACTGATCTGTCGGGCCGACCCGAACCTGTCCCTGCGGCAGTGGATTGATCCGGCCTGGGTGCCCATGGTAACGCCCCCCGACACGGTGCCCGTACCCCTGGCGGAAACCCGGGGCGTGTGGCTCACCAACATCGACAGTCAGGTGTTGTTTTCCACGGAGGCCCTCACCGCTGGGGTCAACCAACTGGCCGAGTTGAACTTCAACACCCTCTACCCCGCCGTGTGGAACTGGGGCTACACCCTCTACCCCAGCCGCACCGCCGAGCGCGAACTGGGCGTTAGCCAGCACCTCTATGCCGATCTACGGGCTCCTCAACGGGGTGCGGTGGCCGGGGCTCGGGACATGATGCAGGAGGCGGTGGATCTCGGCCACGCCAAGGGCATGGCGGTGATTCCCTGGTTCGAGTTTGGCTTTATGACCCCCGAACCCTACGATCTCTACCGCCGCCACCCCGACTGGTTCACCCACAAACGGGTGGATCCACCGTCCGAAGATGCCGAAGCCGACAAATCCCAAGCCAAGCCAGGGGCAACCGTCGGGGTGTCAAAAATCCGTGCCCTGACCACCACCGAGGAAGCCAGTCGGCAAAAAATGCAGGCTCTCGGTCGAGATCTGAGCCCAGTCAAACAGGATGATCCCGGCAACGGCCTTTCGCCGGAAGTCCTGGCTGACCCCGGCATTTGGCTAGAGGGAGGCCGCCTGCCCCGGCGCTGGCTCAGCCCCTTCCATCCCCAGGCGCGGCGTTTCCTGTTGCAGCTCATCGATGAACTGGTGAGTAACTACGACGTAGACGGCTTCCAGTTTGACGACCACCTGGGCCTGCCCGTGGAATTTGGCTACGATGCCTACACCGTCAACCTCTATAAAGCCGAGCACAACGGCCAGGAACCTCCCATCAACGCCCAAGACCCGGAATGGATGGCGTGGCGGGCCAACAAAATCTCCGACTTTTTGGCGGAGGTTTACCAAATGGTGAAAACCCGTCGGCCCAATGCGGTGATTTCCATTTCCCCTAACCCCCACCCCTTCGCCTACGCCAATTATCTGCAAGACTGGCCCACCTGGGTGAATCGGGGCATTGTGGATGAACTGATCGTGCAGATCTACCGCAGCGACCAAAATCGCTTCATCTGGGAAATCAACAAGCCCTACCTACAATCGGCCATGCGCAAGGTTCCCACCAACGTGGGGATTCTGAGCGGACTGCGGGCGGCCCCCGTCGCCATGGATCACATCGGCGACCAAATTAAAGCCGTTCGGGATCGCCGCCTCTCGGGGATGTCCTTCTTCTTCTACGAATCCCTGTGGATGCCCGCCCCCACCGAACGCCGGGAGCACCGTATGGCCGGATTGCAACGGGCCTTTGCCAGCACCGCCCCCCGACCCAGCGGGCCACCCATTGGGCCGCTCCTGCGCGGGCGCATCCTCCAGGATCACATCCTCCAAAGCCGCCTACAAGGGGGCTAGAGGCCGCCGTAACATGCAGAATCTATTAACATTATCCCCATGGGGGGGATGCTAGCCTGTAGGGGAAAATCTCCTAACAGGGCCAACGGTATGGTTGCAACTCCCGATGTTATCCAAAGCGTAGACACCGCCGCAGCGGCCTCCGGTGAGAGCCGGGTGGCGGTGCTGCTGATGGGCTATGGCGAAGTGGAAAGCTACGACGACTTTGCCAACTACAACGAGCAAGCCCTGAACCTGTTAACGGCCAAATTTGCCCCGGTGCCCACCTGGGTGTATCCCCCCCTGGCCAAGCTGTTAGCCGCCTTTGACCTCCATGAATGGAGCCACCAGCACGGCAATTTTATTTCCCCCCACAACGCCATTTTTGAAGCCCAGCGGGCGGGCATTGAGGCCCAACTCAAAAGCCGCTGGGGGGATCGGGTCAAGGTGTTCAAAGCCTTCAACTTCTGCAAACCCTTCCTGCCGGAGCAGGTGCTAGAACAGGTGAAGCAAGAGGGCTACGACAAACTGTTGATCTATCCCCTGCTGGTGGTGGACTCCATCTTTACCAGCGGCATTGCCGTGGAGCAAGTGAACGCCGCCCTGGCCCACCTGTCGGACGGCACCGAGCACTGGGTGAAGGGGATGCGCTACATTCCCTCATTTTTTGACGCCCCCGAATACATCGACCTGCTGGCCCACATCGTTGAAACCAAAATCCGTAAAGACCTGGCGGTTGCCCACCTGCCTTCCCAGACGGGCATTGTGCTGATGAACCACGGCTGTCCCCATGAGGCCAAGGGCTTCACCTCCGGCATCGACGAAAGCCAAAAGCTCTACGACCGGGTGCGCGACAAGCTGATCCAAAAATATCCCCTCATTTCCGTGGGCTGGCTCAACCACGACACGCCCCTGATTAAATGGACGCAGCCCAACGCCACCCTCGCCGCCCGGAACCTGATCGACCTGGGGGCCACGGCCCTGGTGTTTATGCCCATCGGCTTTGCCACCGAAAACCATGAAACGCTGCTGGATGTGGAGCACATCATCAGCGCTCTGCGCCGTCAGCGCCCGGATGTCACCTACGTGCAAATGCCCTGCGTGAACGATCAGCCGGAATTTCTCGCCATGGCAGCGGCCTGGGCCGATCAGCCCATTGCCGATCTGCTAGAGGCGGAGGCCCTCGCCGTTAATCCTAGTCTTGCCGCCGCGCAAGCCATCGCCCATGGGCATCACCATGGGCATCACCATGGCCACAGCCACCACGACCACGGCAGCCATCACCATAGCCACCACGATCACAGCCACCACGATCACAGCCATGCCTAGCCCATCCTGGGCAGAGGCGTCGTCGGGGTGGGGGCTCCTCACCCCGACGCTATGCGGGAATAGTGATCGGGTTGGCCCAATGTGACCCTGGTCTTAGTCCCAAGCGGTGGCCGTGGCGGGGTTGGTGGATAGATAGGCCTGGTAGCCCTGGCGGGGGTGCCACAGCACCGCTCCATCTCGTTCGGTACACCAAACCTGGATGCCCTGCTGTCGGAGGGCCGCTTCCACCCCAGGGTCAAGGTGGCGGCTAGAGGCGATGGCGACCTGGGGATGAATCGCGGCCACCAGGTCAGGCTGGAGGGGTTGCCCATCCCACCACAGCACATCACTGGCTAGGGGGGTGGGGGAAGTCATCAATTCCCGTTGCCCCCCTTGATCCAGGTGGGAGAGCAATAACCAGGTCTGCGGATGGGGGGAGGTTTGGCTAAACAGGGTGAGCCGTAGGGCGGTGGCCCCATCGGACAGGGATTCTACCCGGTGCGATCCGAGGCTGAGGGGAACATTGAGCCCCAGATGGGTGGAGGCGGGTAGATCGGCGGGGAATCGGAGCAGACGGTGGGTGTGGTACAGGCGTTGGATCGGCGCTTGGGCCATCAGGGTTTGCCAGTTTTCGCTGTCGCTGCTCTGTCCGGCGATGGCGTGGGTGAGATGATTAATCCCCGCTTGGCGCAAAAACGGCCCTACGGTGTAGAAGGTGGTGGCTTGGGTGCCGCTGTTGATCAGGAGGGTGGACTGGTGATCCTGAACCACCATCACCGCATCGTTGCCCGCCGCCAGCACCGCCGCCTGGGTGAGGGTGGCTCCCCGATACCACAGCGGCCCCAGGGCGGTGACCAAAACCAGCAACGCCACCAGCCACCGCCGTCGCCGCCCTAGCCCTGTCCACCCGCCCAGGCCATAGAGCCCGTATAGCCCAAGCATTTGCCAGAGAGCGATGTGGCCCATCGCCAGGGTGCTCCCAGGTAGGCCAATCTCCCAATGGACAAGGGCCATCAACAGGCTGGTGGGGATCCACAACACCGCCGCCAGGGCACTCCCTAGGGGCGGTATGGCGAGGGCCACCACGCCGCTGATCATTCC
The DNA here is from genome assembly GCA_035285305.1 of Leptolyngbya sp. Lineage (GTDB taxonomy): Bacteria > Cyanobacteriota > Cyanobacteriia > Phormidesmidales > Phormidesmidaceae > Nodosilinea. The sequence continues at coordinate 31,839 of JAYKHF010000045.1, read as the reverse complement.
CCCTAGGCTGATCACCATCACCAGGGGTGTCACCACCATATTCAGCACCACGCTGTAGGTGGTGAGGGTATTGAAATAGTAAAGCGCCAGGGGAATCGTCCAAAAATACGCAGCCAGTGGCACCGCCAGCAGGGTGGCTAGGGTGGGCGGCAACCACCCCAGGCGATCCGTGAGCGGTTGCACAGTCACCATCAGCCCTAGGGTCGCCATGACGCTGAGGCGAAAGCCCACATCGTCAATCCAGATCGGGTTCCAAAGGAGCAGGATCGTCACCGCCAGCAGCAAGCAGCCCAGGGGCTTGGTGCGACGTTCCAAGGCGAGCCCCACCAACACCCCCAGCCCCATCAACGCGGCCCGCATGACGCTGGGCTGTGCGCCGGTCATCAGCACATAGCCCACCAGCACGGCGCTGCCAATCCCCAGTTGGGCGAGTCCAGGTTGAGCCAAACGCACCTGAATCGCAGGCCACCGCAGGATTCCCATGACCAGGCCCAACAGCAGCGACACATGGAAACCCGAGGCCGCTAGGGTGTGGGCTAACCCGGCCTGGATAAACGCATCCTGAATCGGATAGGGAACTTGTACGGCCCGTCGGCCTAGGGCCATGGCACTCACCAGGGCACCGTGATCAGGCCCTAGCCCCTGGGCCTGGGCCTGCACAATGCGCTGCCGCAACGACCACAGCCCCCAACCCCCGACCGATTCGGTGGTGACGGCCTGACCACTCAACCCGGCATACACGCCGCGACTGGCCAGGTATTGCTGGAAGTCGAAGGCATTGGGATTTTTGGCGCGGGAGGGGGCGTAGAGTTGGCCGCGAATGCGAACCTCCTGGCCGGGATGCAGCCCGAGGGCAGTCTGGATCGGCACCGTGACATAGAGCTTGCCCTCGGTGGTGAGCATTGGCCCCTGGGGCTGGCCCGCCGAGTCTACCCGCCGGGTCTGCTGCACCTGGAGCCAAAGCTGCCCCTTGCCGCTGCGGCTCTCCCTCGGCATTTCTAGCAGGCGACCCCACACCTCCTGTTGGGTACCCGTAGCCGCCTCCTGGGTCAGGACATGGCTGATGTCGAGAATGGAAGGGCTGGGGTATTGCCAACCATAGTTGAGGGCGGCCACTAGGCCCAGACCGCCCAAGCCTAGCCAAACTCCGGCCCTCGGCCCCCGCCGCCAGCGCTGGGGGAGGGTTAGCGCGGCCAGCCCTCCCAAGCCCAGCAGCAGCACCGCCGTCAGCCCTACCCCAGCCCACAGCCCCAGCCCACCGTGGCGCACCCACAAACTCACCACAAACAACCCAACGACGTAAGCGCCGCAGCCCAGTAGTCCTGCCATGGATGCCATTGTTTTCCTGCCTCGGTGACTACGCTTAGGCATCCCACCGGAGACTGAAAACCCGCAATCAGCCAAGAACCTAGGCCAAATGGATGACTCGGAGCCCTCACCCTCTCTCCCACGAGCCTCGGAGCCCTCACCCCCAACCCCTCTCCCACCAGGAGAGGGGCGTTAGAGACTTAATTGGGTGGTGGGGTTGGATCGGTTTCGTGGGGGAGGTGGCCTTGCCAGCGGTTGAGGGGTACGCAGTCGATATCAAGCTGATCTAGGGCACGGGCAACCACAAAATCAACCAAGTCTTCGATGCGTTGGGGGCGGTGGTACCAGGCGGGGATAGCCGGGACGATGCGGGCTCCCGCCTCGGCCAGGGTAGTCAGGTTCCGCAGGTGAATCAAGCTGAAGGGGGTTTCACGGGGAACCACCACGAGCTTGCGGCCCTCCTTCAGTTGCACATCGGCGGCTCGCTCCAGCAGGTCGGAACTCATCCCTGCGGCCAGTCGGGCCACGGTGCTCATGCTGCACGGAATCACCACCATGCCCGCCGCCCGAAAGGAACCACTGGCGATGGACGCCCCCACGTCCCCCCAGGGATGACAGCGCAGGGTGCCGGTGGCCTCAACTCCGGCCTGCTGTCGCCAAAACTGAGCCTGTCGTTCTGGATCGAGGGGCATGGCCACACCTTCCTCCGCCTGCCACACCATTTGACAGGCCTTAGAGGCAACCACATCCACCACGCCCCCCGCCGCCAGGACATGCTTGAGGGTGCGGACGGCATAGATGAGCCCAGAGGCCCCGGTAATCCCGACAATCAGCGGTCGAGCCGGGGGCGTGGAATGCATGGTCACGCCCTATTCGCTCTCGTCGGCACTGAGATCGTTGCTGACCGCTTCGGCGGTGTCTTCGTCGTCGGTGGGATTGTCCTCGTCGTCGGGCACCTGGCTACCGCCACCCACGGCCACGAGGTCGATCTGCTGGCGGTAGTAATCGACGCTCTTCACCTGCACATCCACCTTGTCGCCAAGGCGGTATTGCTGGCGATTCTTGCGCCCCACCAGCTTTTGTTGACGGGCGCGGTACTCGTACCAGTCGTCCTTGAGGGAACTCACATGCACCAAGCCCTCCACCAGCAGTTCTTCAATTTCCACAAAGAAGCCGTAGGATTGGACGCCCGTAATCAAGCCATGGAACACTTCCCCGGTGTGGGAACGCATGAACTCCGCCTTTTTCAGCCCTTCCAGGTCAGATTCCGCCTCCTGGGCCAGCCGTTCCCGCTCGGTCAGGTGGATGGCGAGGCGGGGCAGGTCGTCCTCGAGATCGTGCTGAAGTTCGGGGGGCAGCACGTTCCAGCTAATTTGGCCGTGGCAGGCGCTATGGTGCAAATCCACCCCGTCCTTGGAACGGGTGGTGCGGCGATCGCGGCCCGAATCGAACACCGCATGGAGGATGCGATGCACCACTAGATCGGCATAGCGGCGGGAGGGGGAGGTGAAGTGGGTGTAGCCATCGGCCAAACCCAGGCCGAAATGCTGGGTTGGATGGGTGCTGTAGAAGGCGGGCTGGATGGTTTCTAGCAGCAGGTAGGTCAGAATTTTCTCGGCGCTAGAGGAGGCAAACTGCTCCACAAACCGTTGGTAGTCCTTGGGCTGGGGGGCGTCTTCCACTTCCAGCGTCAGCCGGATGTCCATATTCTCCGCCAGCTTGGTGAGTTCCTGCACATCGCTGGGGTCGGGGGCGCGGTGCAGCCGATAGATGGCGGGTACCCCCAGGGCCACCAAGTGCTGAGCCACCAACTGGTTCGCTAGCAGCATACATTCCGTCACCAGCGGTCGGGAGGAGACCCCCGCCGACACCACCATCACCCCCAGCAGCCCCTCATCGTCGTACTGGAACTTGGGGGAACGGTAGTGGGCCAGAGGTTCCTCGGCGTCCGCCGGAAAGTCGTATTCCGGGAGATTGAGCTCGAAGGATCCACGATGGAGCCGCTGGCGCTTGATCGCTTGGCTGAGGTAGAGCAGGTTGTCTAGCAGGTCGTAAATCGGGGACAGTTTCTTTAGGATCTTTGCATCCACCCCCAGGCTGCTGAGTATATCGGGATTATCCCGCTCCAGCACCGCCTGGGCCTCTTGGTAGGTGATGTGGTGGTTGACGTTGATCACGGCGGGGCGAATTTCATACTCCAGCACATGCCCCGTATCGTCTAGGGTGATCAACACCGACAGGGTGAGGCGATCTTTCCCCACCTCCAAGGAACCCAAACTGCCTGATAGGGGGGGCGGCAGCATGGGAATGACGGTATCGCCAAGGTAGACCGACGTACCCCGCCTAGCGGCCTCTTGGTCAATGGCCGAATGGGCCGGAATGTAGTGGCTGATGTCGGCAATGTGGACCCCTAGCTGCCAGTGCCCTGCCTCGGTTTTTCCTAGGGTGAGGGCGTCGTCCATGACGGCGCTATTGGGGCCATCAATGGTGAGGGTGAGCCGATCTCGCAGATCGAGGCGATTGGTGAGATCGGTCTTGCGTAGCTTGGTGGGTAGCGCTTCGGCTTCCGCTAGGGCTTTCTCCGAAAAGCTGCGAGGTAGGTCGTGCTTGCAGTGGACAATATCGAGATCCGAGGCGGCTTCGGCATCGCTACCCAAAATTTGGGCCACCCGGCCCTGGGGCAGGTTTTGGCCGAGGGGATAGCGGACAATTTCCACATGGGCCAGTTGATCAACGGCCTCCTGGAGCGGGCTACCGTTCTCCAATAGGGACAACTCAAACAGCAGCCGATCATCGAGGGGCACCGCCCGGTAGTCGTTGTCTTCCTGCTTCACACGAGCCAGCACCGAGGCATTGGCCCGCTCTAAAATCAGCCGGACTTCCCCTTCAGGGCTGCGCCGCCCTACCCCTTCCTTCGTCACCCGCACCAGCACTCGGTCACCGTTCCAGGCGGTATTCAGGTGGCTTTCGCGCACATAGATATCCTCGGCCCCCTCCTCGTCTTGGATGGCAAAGCAAAAGCCCTTACTGGAGCAGCGCAGTTTGCCTTCTACCACGCCGTCTTCCGAGTTGCGGCGATACTTGCCCCGCTCCTTGACCACCACCCCAATCCGCTCTAGGGCATCTAGGGCAATCTGCAAATCTCGCTGGCTGGTGTCGGTGGTGCAGTGCAGTTTTTTCTCGAGATGTTTCAGGGTGAGGGTTTTGTCTTTACCAAAACTCGCTAATAATGCCGCGATCGAAAATTCCATGTAGCGACTCATTCCTAAGGATTGTTCGTGCCTGACTCGTGCCTGATTTGTGCTGTGTTGCCCGATCTAGGGGATGCGCTCTACCGAGAGGGCGGCCATAGCCCATGGGTACTGCGGCCCAGAACGCGCTAGAGGGGCTAATCCAGGGAGTGACTGGGGGCGAAACTGAATGGGAGGCCCACCGCCAGCCATGAATCGAAGAATCGGACTACGCCCTGCATGGAGTCTGAACGGCCAAACATCGGACGTGCCCTATCCTTCAACGGAACCCGCAAAGCACACCTTTACAGTGTCTCAATAAATGGAACACTGTCAAATGTTTCTGTCAATGCACAGCAATTCTCAAGATAATGCGTCTCCGAGAAGATAATATCGCTGTTGGCCTCTGGCTTGAGCGCCGTTCGGGCTGAGCAGCGGTGCATTGCGGCCAAGGGATTGAACCAACATTGGCCAAGAATATTGACGCCGCGAATGCACCCTACCTCTGTGTGTCACCCAAAAAACGTAGGGTGCATAGCGCCAAGGCGAGGCTAACGCCAACGCGAAGCCATGCACCAAAGGAGAAACCCGGGATGGGTGGGGTACATTGCGGCCCGGGGGTACCCGCAGGGGCAAGGCATGACGGGGCCGCGAAGGCACCCTACGAAGGTTGGATCTGCTTTCCTAGGGCTGTTTTTCTGCCTGGGCTTGGATGGCGGTGATGGCGACGGTGTTGATGATGTCTTCTACGGTGCAGCCCCGGCTGAGGTCGTTGACGGGTTTTTTCAGCCCTTGCAGGATGGGGCCGATGGCGATGGCTCCGGTTTCGCGCTGGACGGCTTTGTAGGTGTTGTTGCCGGTGTTCAGGTCGGGGAAAATCAGCACGGTGGCTTTTCCGGCCACTTGGGAGTCGGGCATTTTTTGGGAACCCACGGCGGCATCCACGGCGGCGTCGTACTGGATGGGGCCTTCTAGGAGGAGTTCGGGGCGGCGTTCGCGGGCGATCTGGGTGGCTTGGCGCACCCGTTCCACGTCTTCCCCTTGGCCAGAGTCGCCGGAGGAGTAGGACAGCAGGGCGATCTTGGGTTCTACGCCGAAGGTGCGGGCCGTATCGGCGGAGGAAATGGCAATTTCGGCCAGTTGTTCTGCCGTGGGGTTGGGGTTGATGGCGCAGTCGCCGTAGACCAAGACGCGATGCTCTAGGCACATGAAAAACACCGAGGACACCACGGAAAAGCCCGGTTTCGTCTTCACAAATTGCAGGGCGGGGCGAATGGTGTGCTGGGTGGTGTGGATGGCCCCAGAGACCATGCCGTCCGCGTCGCCCTTATAGACCATCATGGTGCCGAAGTAGGAGACATCCATCATCACATCCAGGGCGTTGTCGCGGGTGACGCCCTTGGCCTTGCGCAGGTCGTAGAAGGTGTCGGCGTAATCCTGGAGGCGCTCGTCCTGGGCGGGGTTGAGGATGGTGATCTGGTCTAAATCTAGGGTGAGGGCGTGTTTGTTGAGGGCTTGCTGAATGTCGTGGTGGTTGCCCAGCAGGGTAATATCCACAATGCCCCGGCTGAGCAAAACGGCGGCGGCCTTGAGGATGCGTGGATCGTAGGCTTCGGGCAAGACAATGTGCTGGCGATCGCGCTTGGCCTGCTCCATCAGGTTGTAGGTGAACATTTTGGGGGTCATGCCCTGCACCCGCACGGCGCTGATTTGCTTCTCCAGCCGCTCTAGGTCAACGTAGGTGTCGAACACTTCGATGCTGAGGTTGATTTTTTCCCGGTCGTCGGGCAACAGGGCGCTGTGAACCTCGTTTACCTGGGCGGCGGTGGTAAAGGTGTCGGTCTGCACCGAGAGGATGGGCAGGGGATTCGCGATCCCCTCAATCAGCCGAGCAATGGTGGGGTCGGGCCTCAACCCCGCCGTTAGCAGCAATCCGGCGAGGGAGGGATAGCTGCTGGACTGGTGGGCCTGGAGCATTCCAGCGATGATGTCGCCCCGGTCGCCCGGGGTGATGATTAAGACATCGGGTTGCAGCCAATTGAGACTGTTTTGCAATTGCATCGCGGCCACAATCCGGTTCGTGGCCAGATTTTTGATTTGACGATGGCCATAGAGCACCTCAGCCCCCAGTTGGGCGGCAATGTCTCGCACCCGTGGACTACTGAGCCGATGCTGGTAGGGAATCACCGACAGCAGCCAACCCCGCAGGCCAAAATGCTGAAATAGGGACTCTTTAATGGACTCAATCTGATCTGGGTCGGCCTTGTTCATGACCACCCCCACCACCTCGCAGCCGTGTTCTAGGTAGGCATCCACCGCCCGCTGCACGGGGTTAATCATTTCCTCAATGGTGCGATGGTAGGCGCTGGCCAAAATCAACACCGGAGCCCCTAGGTTCTTGGCCACCTCCTGGTTAAAACCAAACTCAAAGGCCGAGTTTTCGTCTAGGTAATCCGACCCTTCGCACAGAACAAAATCCGCCCGACTTTCCAGCGCCTTGTACTTACTGATAATGGTGTCAATAATTTCGTCGGCCCGGTGTTCCGCCAGCAAATCATTGGCCTGGGGAGCCAGGAGCCCGTAGGACTCCTCATAGCTCTGCTTCAGGTTGAAATGGCTGATCAGGAGGTCAATGTCCTCGTCCCACGTGGGATGGGCTGGATCGGTGGAACTGGCCACATCCGGCACATGCACCAGGGGCCGAAAAAATTGCACCTGGGTGGTACGCCGCAAAATCAGCTCAATAATGCCCAGGGATACCAGCGCCTTACCGCTGCCCGATTCGGTGGTGCTGATGTAGAGGGAATGGGTCATGGCGCAGATTCTCCGCCCAGGATAGGCCACCCCCATTCAACACCAGCCCGCCCTGGGATCAGGGTTTATTAACGATGACTTTGTGATTGCCCTTGCGATTGCCCTTGCGACTGATGACGGCTTTGCCGCCTTGTCCCTGAATATCAACCTCTAATATCAACCTCTAATATCAACCTCCCTGAACCGGGCTGTCGTGCAGTGTGGGGCTACTACGGTTCTGGGTCAACGCCGATAAGCTGAAGGGTCTGTTGATCGGGGATGCCCTCGAAGTACTTATCAATCAAACGCTCGAATACCGAACCGGGCTCTGAAACCTGGGCGAACAGGGTGGCGCAGGACCGCAACTTCATGTCATCCGGTGAACCGAATACCCCGTAGGCCGATCTCCCGTGGATATCCATCACGGCCTCGCAGCATTCCACGAGGCGCAAGCCGAGCAATGGATGTTGGAGATAGGCTTTGGCCTCGGCAATACTTTTGATGGCGTACCGCTGGGACGTGGAACTGAATCCCAGGCCGTCGAACTGGGGAAAGATGTACCACATCCAGTGCGACCGTTTTTGCCCCGCTTGGATCTCAGCTAACGCCTGCCCATAGACTGGGGCTTGGGCTTGGACGAAGCGGTTGAGGTCGTGCGGATCAGGGGTATTTACCATGGGCTGTGCCTTGCAACTAGAGGGATGAGCGATTACATGGATGACAGTCGGCGCAGGGCGTCCACAAAGGCCGCAGTGGATTCGTAGGGCAAGACGTTGCGACCGGGAATCATGGTTCCGGTGGCGGTGGGGATGAGGCGCAGGTAGTCATCGAGGCGCTGCTGGGGGGGATCGGTGCGGCTGAGGCGGTTAATGCCGGAGGCGGCATCGCCAAAAATGACCCGGGTGGGCACGGAAATCCTGGCCATGATGTCGGTATAGTCCTGTCGCCAAAAGCCCGCCAGAAAGGAGTAGACGGCATAGCGGCCACCGCTGTCCTGGGCATCCTCCCGCAGATGATCGAGCCATTCCCGGTCAATGTCGTCGGGGTTGGCGAACAGTTGGCGGCGGCAAAAGGACTCTAAAAAGGCTTCCCGACGGGCATAGCGGAAGAAGCCAACCCCCACCGGGCCGCTAAAGAGCAGGTTCCACAGCAGGGTTTGGCGGCGGCGGGAGGTGGGCGTGGTCATCAGTTTCATGCCCGGTGGCCCGCTCAGCACCAAGGATTGAATCAACCCCTGGGTTTGGGGATGGGCCAGCAACCGCAGGCCGATGGGGAGACTGCCCCCTTGCACCACCAGCACCACAGGCCGCTGCACCACCTGCCCCAAAAAGTGCGCTAATTGGTCGGCCCAGTCCTCAGCCCGGTAGGCCATCTTGGGCTTGGGGCCGGGGCCACAGCCCAACAGGTCGGGGACGTACAGGGCTGGGCTATCGCCGGTGGCGGCCATGGCCTGGGCAAACCGCTGCCAAAACCAACCCGCCAACCCCACGCCAATGGGATGAATTAACAGCAGGGGGGGCGCATCTGGCGCGCCCTGGTCTGGATAGTGGGTGTAGGTACAGGGGTAGGTTTTCCAGGGATACACCTGGGTGGGCGGCGGACTGATCATGGCAGCATTCCGACGGTGACAAGCTTGGGCGGCATTAGCCACAGCAGCGTACCACGGCCCTGACGCACCTGTATCCAGCGATCCACCTCAACCCTGAGGCAGGCCATGGCCGCCGTGGGCATTCGCACCGTACCGCCGCCCAGGTAGGTCAGGGTATCAGACCAGGCGGGTTCGTGGCCCACCAGCATCAGGGACTGGCAACGGTCTGGCTGCTGGTGAATCACCCCCAGCACCCTGTCCACCGTGGCTTCATACAGCGCATCTGTCTCCTGGGTAGGGCATCCCCATTGCCCCGCCGTCATCGCCAGGTCTAGGGTGGTTTTAGCCCGCACCGCTGAGGAGGTAATGGCGAGATCCGGTACCCGTTGGGTGGCCGCCAGCCAACGGCCCATGGTTTGGGCCGCCCGTCGCCCCCGCTCCGCCACCGGACGGTCGTAGTCTCGATCAAAACTGGCCTCCCAGTCGGACTTACCGTGACGGAAAAAAATCAAGTGCTTGGGCATAGAACTCCGCTACCTAGGGAATCGGTTGCAGAATCGCGACCTGAAGCTCTAGATCATTGAAATCATCTAGGATGTCCCGGTCTTCAAAGCCCAGTTCATAGAGGTTGCCGTTGGCATAGCGGATGCGCCGTACCTTCAGCCCAAAGGCATCTTCCCAGGGTTGTTGGGGCGTCATCTGGTGATCGCTATCGAAGTAGTAGGTGAAGACCCCCGTTGCCGCCGGAAACTGAAACCAGCCCGTGGGTTCGTTAGACTGTAGCTCCTGACTCAGGAGGCTGTCGGGGGGAAGCTGATTTTGTGGGCGGGGGCCAGCCTGTTCTTGATACACCCGCAGTCGCTGCCAAAAGAGGGCATCGCCGCCAGAGATGCGATACCACACCTGATGGGCAGAACTGGCGTCGGTGCTGAAGATCGAGTAGGCCGTGGCCTCTGGCATATACACCGGCTCAAAGGCTTGGATGAGGTTGCGCAGGGGCGGCGAACTGGAGCTGATCATCTGGGCCGGGGCACGGCTTGCCAGGGGAATGATCATCAACAGGGCGGCGATCACCACCACCACTAGGCTATAGAGAATGCTGCGCCGCGTCATAGGGCTGACCTAGTTCAGGAATTTTGCCCCCAGAATACCGCAGATTTTCCGGACGCGATCCTCTCCCCTGGTTGATCCCCTGGTGTGGCGGACATCACCCAAACTGTTTTTTGGCCGCTTCGTAGACGGATTCAGTAATTTGGGTCAGCCCTTGGTCTTGGGCAAATTTCTCAATTTTCTTGCGGGCCGCAGGGCGCACAAAGAAGGGAATTTCCTTGAGACGGGCTTCAGCCTCGGCGGTCCAATCCATGATCGCTGTTCTCCTACACCAGATCGATTTCGGACAAGGTCGCCCCACGGCCTTGGGCCGAGATGAGGGCGATCCTGATTGTTCTTTGCTTCAAACTTCTTTACGATACCAGGGGCCGGTGCGGCCTGGACGATGGATGAATTTATAGTTTTTAGGAGGGAAACCGCCATGAAGAAACTCGGTCTGATGGCCCTGGCAGCGGTGCTGGCCCTGGGGATGGTTCTAGGGATTAGTCAAGCGGTGCGGGCCAATATCCTTCAGGAAGCCGTCGTGTATACCATCGATGGCCAGCCCTATGAGGGCTATTTCGCCAGGAACGCTGGGTTTGGAGACCACCAGCCCCTGGTGCTGCTGGTCCATGATTGGAATGGGCTGGATAGCTACGAAATGCGCCGCGCTCAAATGCTGGCGGAGCAGGGCTATGCCACCTTTGCGGTGGATCTCTACGGCCAAGGGGTGCGGCCCCGCAATACAGAAGAATCCCAGACGGAAAGCGGCAAACTCTATGCCGATCGGTCTACGATGCGAGCCCGCCTCGCCGCAGGCTTGGCCGAAGCCCAGCGGATGGCGGGGGTGGATAGCCATCGGGTGGTGGCCATAGGCTACTGCTTTGGCGGTGCGGCGGTGCTTGAAATGGCCCGCGCCGGGATGGATGTGGATGGGTTTGTTTCCTTCCACGGCAGCTTTGAAACCCCTGAAGGCCAAGACTACAGCCGTACCCAGGGGCGGGTGCTGATTCTGCATGGTTCCGATGACCCCGTGGCTCCCATGGCCGACGTGGCCCAACTGGCCGCTGAGATGGATGCGGCCCAGGTGGACTTTGAGATGGAAATCTACGGCGGCGTAGACCATGCCTTCACCGTATGGTCAGCGGGCGATCGCTACGATGGCCCTGCCGACCGCAAGTCTTGGCGGGCGCTGCTCACCTTCCTCGGCGAAACCATCGACTAACTCGCCCCATCCGGCCCTCTAGGGCCAGATGGATCTGGTATGTCCCTGGGATTCAATGGGCGGGGAAACCCCGCCCCTGCTGGGGGCTGGATGCTCAAATCGGCTAGTCATCCAGCAGCACCGAGGGATTGCCGGGAACGGTGGCCGGGTGGCCCAGGCGTGGGGGGGTGGGATCGCTGAGGGAACTACGACTGAGACCATCCCCTTTGCCCTGGGCGATGGGAACCGTGAAGTGGAACTGACTCCCCTTATTTTTGCCCTCCGAATCCGCCCAGATGGTGCCCCCCAGTCCTTCAATGATCTGGCGACACATCGCCAGCCCCAGCCCGGTTCCCCCGGCGGTGCGGCGGAGCGCCCCCTCCTCCTGATAAAACCGATCAAACACCGCATTGAGACGACTCGGTTCAATCCCCCGACCGGTGTCCACCACCGTCACCTGAAGATGGGTGGGGCTAGAACGGGTGACCTGGACGGTGATTTTGCCGTCGGCGGGGGTAAACTTGCTGGCGTTGTCCAGCAGTTTGACCAGCACCTCCACCAGCCATTCCCCATCGGCCCGCACCAGGGGCGCAGACTTGGGAATCTTGACCTTAATCTTCGAGACCGAGGCCCCATCCTGGTGGGCGTTGACGCTGCTGAGGGCTAAATCGACACATTCCTGGATCGAGAGGGCTTCCAAATTCCACTCCACCCGTCCACTTTCCAGCTTGGAGAGGGTCAGGAAATCCTGCACCAGCTTCCGCATTCGTTCCGCATCCTCCAGGGCCGCCTGGATCATCACCTGGCGCAGTTGAGCGGGCATATCCGGCTCGGTGGCCAAACTTTCTAGGCACACCTGGATGGTGGATAGGGGGGTGCGCAGTTCATGCCCGGTGATGGCGATTAGGTTGGCCCGGGTCAGATCCAGCGCCTCCAGTTGGCGGTTGAGATCCTGTAAGTGGGCGTAGGCTTCAGCCTGGATAATCGCCACGCTTAACTGGGCGGCAATGGCATCCACCAGCGCCTTATCGTCCTCCGTCCAGTCGTAGGCGTTGGCCTGACAGTGGTGCAGTTCGATCATGCCCACCAACCGCCCCTGGTAGGTGAGGGGCGCAATCAACCAAGACTGAATCCGCCACCGATCTAACAACAGCCGAATCGCATCCAGTTCGTAGCGAAAGGGAGATTCCGGATCATGGGTGTCGGCAATGGCCACAATTTCCTGGGTGTCCTGCACATAGTCAAACAGGGGGCTGGCGGCCAGGGGCCAGGTCTGCCCCAACAACGATTCCACGGTGGGTTGAAGGTGCTCGTGGTGGATCGTGGTCGTGGCATCGGTGGCGCTACAGGGATAGATCAAACAGCGACACACATTGAGCGCCTGCCCCAGTTCCGCCGCCGCCTTTTCAAAAATTTCGGTGGCATCGAGGGATTGCCGAATCACCGACGTAATGGTGTTGACGAGCCGTTCCCGTCGCTCCTGGGCCGCCATGGCTCGGTAGGCCTTCAGCAGCTTATACTGCCCCGCTTGCAGATAGGTCACCAGCCGTTGGGTAAAGGGGTCTGGGCTCCCCTTGCCCTCCAACCGTTCCGACGGGGTTGCTAAGGGGTGGAGATAGCGCTGCTTGGCCACCTGCACCTTCTCCAGCAGATGGGGGCGATACTGGGCGATGCGATCCAGCAAAATATCGGCGGATCGCTGGGTCACATAGAGATCCTGGGTCCAAATCCCCTCAAAGCGGCGATTTTGGTCTAAGGTCGGTTGCCCAGGACTCTCGTGTGCCGGACGCTCGCGACAAATCAAACAGGCCGAATAGCTGTCACTGATAACCACCAAATGCCACTCATCAATCAGGGCATCCCCCGTCTCAAAGGCAATGGTTTCGTAGTTGTCAGAATGGCGGGTAAAGCTGGTGCCCGCCGCCGCCAGCACATAGAGTTGATCGCTCAGTTCTGCAATCCGCAGGTAGCGATTCGCCTCTTGCAGGTAAAACCGCTCCTGCTGAAAACTCGCAATCACCAGCGCCCCACCAACCCCCGCCAGAATGTGGTCTTCCATGGCGTGGGACAAGGCCGTTAACGATGTCTTGAAATAGAGTCTGGGTCTAAGCTGGGGAATTGCTGTCAACAATTCTTCCACGACAGATGTGGAATTGCTCATAGTTCAAGCCAAGGAACCGCCGTTGCGCGATCGCCCTAGGGATGATCAGGCTAAGCCAATCCCTTGCGATTGCTGTCTTTATAGGCATTATTTCCCCCTAGCCTACCAGGTGACGGCGAAGCCTTAGCACTTTGTAACCTTTCGCCAAAAATACGGGGAAAACGCGACCCTGGGCCGTCGCCTAGCGATCCCCTACCGCTATCCCGTTGTAAAGGCTCATGGCCTTTTCCACCCCGTCAGTCAGGCTCTTTTCCAGGGCTTGAACGGCGACATCAACCACCTCATCCATGGTTTGCCGCTCCGCCTTAGAAAAATTACCCAACACATGGGAAACCACGGCTTGGTCACGCTCGGCTTCGGGGCGGGCTGCGCCAATCCCCACCCGCAGGCGACAAAAATCTTGGGTTTTGAGGTGGGCGATGGCCGACTTCATGCCGTTGTGCCCCCCCGCCGACCCCGACAGCCGCAGGCGCAATTTGCCAACGGGCAGATCCATATCGTCGTAGACCACCAACACGGTACCGGGGGCCAGCTTGACCCAATCCAAAACGGCCCGAATCGACTGTCCGGAACGGTTCATGTAGGTTAGGGGCTTGAGCAGGTGAATTTTCTGACGGTGGACACCCATCCCCGCCCCATACTCCCCCTGAAAGCGACGCTCCTCCTTCAGGGGAATCGCCCACCGCTTGGAGAGCCGATCCACCACCTCAAAGCCGACATTGTGGCGAGTGCCTGCGTACTTGGGGCCGGGATTACCGAGCCCCACAATTAAACCCAGGGGGAGCCGCTCTGGGGTAGCCGCCGCATCAGTCATAGCGTTTGAACCAGTCCAATCCATGGAGGGGCGTTAGGCGGGGGGGGCGGCTTCAGGGCTGGGGCTCTCCCCGGCGGCCTCGGTCTCCGGTGTAGCCTCCGAGGTGGGACTGCCTTCACCCGATTCGCCCGCCGCCGGAGTGGAGGGATCCACCACAATTTCCGCCGGAGCCGACTCCTGGGGCGACAGCACCTTCGCAGGTTCAGGATCCAAAGTCGCCTTCATGGGACTCGTTACCGCCTTCTCGATCTGCTGGGCCTCTTTCTTAAACTCCTCCTCAAACTCCTTGGAGGCGTCTTGGAAGCCTTTGATCGCTTTCCCCAGACTGCGGCCAATTTCCGGCAGCTTTTTAGGGCCAAAGACGAGCAGGGCCAAGACTAAAATCACCGCCATCTCTGGCAGGCCAATCCCAAAGACGTTCATACGCCAACTCCTCCCCCACGGGGTGAACCACAACCATCCGATCTCCCAACCATTATGCCGGGGTCGGTTCCACAATCCGCCTCGGATGCTGAACCCGTCACGGCCCCTAAGCACCGAAAAAGGGCTAGCTCGGAACAATCATCCGGACTAGCCCTAGGGTTCCTGATCGGCGACTTCAACTCAGGTCTAGTCGCCTAAAGCCCGATGCTGCGCCAGTCTACATCGAAGCTTTCAAGGATGATGGAGGAGTTGTAGAGCTGGAGAATAATCAGCAAAAAGACGAAAAACAGGCCGATGAAGACCGCCATCAGCGGGGTGGTACCCCAGCCGGGAGCAACCTTCCCATACTCAGAGTTGAGGGGCTTGAGAACGTCTCCTAACCAAGTCCGTTGTGCCATGGATCCTTCCGCTATCAATACTTTAATAGTTCGTAATATTATATGATGGAGAGGTTTCTCCTTCTCATAAAGTTTATGGAACCCGCAACAGTTCTTATTATTTCCGTCGGAGCCGTGCTCCTCGCCGTCACGGGGTTTGCGGTCTACCTTTCCTTTGGCCCCCCGTCCAAGCAGTTGGCCGATCCCTTTGATGAACACGAGGATTAAGTCTAGGGAACGTCATCCCAACGGCCAAGGGGAGGCTGTGTAATACCCGTGGCTCCCTCAGGGGGGTGGCCATCCTGGGCAACGTTTCCCCCTCGATACCTGAGTGCCATCACCTGCGGACAATCAGTGAGATTATGGGGCAAAACAAGCCTGTGCTGGGTGGCTAGCTTTGGTGCTATGATAAAAAACCTGTGCTTAGCACGGCGGTTTTCAGCACCGCCCGTTACTTACTTCTAAAAGAATCGCAGCCCTTGTCCTATGATTAAGCTCCGCCTGAAGCGTTTTGGCAAAAAAAGAGAAGCTAGCTACCGTATCGTGGCGATGAATAGCGATACCCGTCGCGATGGTCGTCCCCTGGAAGAACTGGGCTTCTACAATCCTCGCACCGATGAAACCCGCCTCGATGTACCGGGGATTGTGCGCCGCCTCCAGCAAGGGGCACAGCCCACCAAAACCGTGAAGCACATCCTTGAGAAGGCGAACGTTTTTGAGCAGCTTAAGGCTCAAGCCTAGTCCCGTATCGGATCGACCGCATGAGTAGTCCTGACTTTTCTGGTCTCGTCAAGTTTCTGGTAGAGCCCTTCCTCGATGCGCCAGAGGCTTTACGCATTGACTGTGAACAGAATGCCGCCCAGTCTAAGATCTGGATCCGCGTAGCCTTCAGTGGTGATGAGCGCGGCAAGGTGTTTGGGCGGGGAGGACGTAACATTCAAGCGATTCGTAACGTCGTACGGGCAACCGCCGCGCTGTGGGGTTGGTCGGCCTATTTTGATGTCTTTGGAGCCGCAGAGCACGAGGCATCCGAAGGGCATGGCCCTAGCCATCCGCCCCGCCGATCTTCCCCCAAGCCCAAGCCCCAACTGCGGCCTAAATCCTAATCTAGCCAAGGCCTAAACCAACTTTTCTGGAAAACTAGGGTCTTGCCGTGGAATTTGCGATGTTTCGCCCTTCGTTGCTGCGACCATGACCGCCACTGTTCGGATTGAGATTCCTAGGCCGGAAGGGGCCATCGCCCTAGCGGGCTATCGCAGCGATAATTTTAAGCTCCTCGCCCAGCAGACCGGGGCCTCCTTGGTGCTGCGGGGTCAGGAGCTTTTAATTTCTGGTACCGAAGCCACCGCAGACCGAGCCCGACGGCTCGTGGAAGCCCTAGAGCCGATCTGGAGCCAGGGGCAGACCGTCACCCGTGCGGACATCATGACCGCCTGCCATGCCCTCGACACCAATCAAGTGGAAGAACTCCAGGCGATTCACCAGGATGTGGTCGCTCGCACCCGTCGGGGGGAAATTGTCCGGGCCAAGACCTTTCGCCAGAAGCAATACATCAAGGCCCTGCGCAGCCATGACCTGATTTTTTGCGCGGGGCCAGCGGGTACCGGTAAAACCTTTCTGGCCACGATGGTCGGCGTGCAGGCCCTCCTCAATAACGAATTTGAGCGCCTGATTCTCACCCGCCCAGCGGTGGAGGCCGGGGAACGGCTCGGCTTTCTGCCGGGGGATCTGCAACAAAAGGTGAATCCTTACCTGCGTCCGCTCTATGACGCCCTCCATGAGCTGGTCGATCCGGAAAAAATTGCCAACCTGATGGAGCGGGGCATTATTGAAGTGGCCCCCCTGGCCTACATGCGGGGGCGCACCCTCAGCAATGCCTTTGTGATTTTAGACGAGGCCCAAAACACGACCCCAGCCCAGATGAAGATGGTGCTGACCCGATTGGGGTTTCACTCCCGCATGGTGGTAACGGGCGACACCACCCAGACCGATCTACCCGATTACCAAGCCTCTGGCCTCGCCGTGGCCCAGCATATTCTTCAACGGGTGGAAGGAATTGCGTTCTGCAAATTGAACCAAAGCGACGTGGTGCGCCATCCCTTGGTGCAGCGGATTGTAGCGGCCTACGAAACCTACGATGCTGAGAGGGGCAAACGCACGAGCTAAGGCAAGGGATCAGCAACCTGGCCTGGGTTGAGCGATCAAGCTGAGGATCCGATCGCGCTGCGCTAAAACGTCAGTTTTTCCTCTCCAGAGATTTTATTTAACGTTTTGATACAAATATGAGAGTAACACTCCCCAATAACTGTAAATTTTAGTTACGGAAGCAGCTTGGATTTATTTCAAATTGTGTCGCCTGGGGGCCTTAAACCTAGATGGGGCAAGGTTTTCTGGTACAAAGAGAAATGGGATCTTAGCTTGGGTTCCGTTAAGAAATGTTTCTTTGATAGAGTATTGGGCGGTTCGTGATGGCCAGATTACTAAGTTTCTTGGATGTCCGGCCTTCCCAAGCCCCTCGGCCTTAGCAGCGAAAGGAGTTTTACGGCATGTTCACCCACGTTAAGCCCACTGTGCGCCACATTGCCCCCGACGATCTGAATGGGCGGCGTCTGGTCAAGGTGGTCTATGTGGTGTTAGAGCCTCAGTACCAGAGTGCTCTATCCTCCGCCATCCGGTCGATCAACGCCCATAATTCCCAGGTGGCGTTTGAGGTCAACGGCTATTTAATTGAAGAACTGCGCGACGCCAACAACTACGAGGCCTTCAAGCAGGATGTGGCCGAGGCCAATGTATTCATCGCCTCGCTGATCTTTATTGAAGACCTGGCCGATAAGGTGGTTGAGGCTGTCGCCCCTGTGCGCGATCAGCTCGATGTGGCGGTGTGCTTCCCCTCCATGCCCCAGGTGATGCGCCTGAACAAGATGGGTAGTTTCTCCATGGCGCAGTTGGGCCAATCCAAGAGCATGATTGGATCCTTCATGAAGAAGCGCAAGGAGAAGTCCGGCGCGGGCTTCCAAGACGCCATGCTGAAGCTGCTGCGGACGCTGCCCACGGTGCTGAAGTACCTGCCCGTGGAAAAGGCCCAGGATGCCCGTAACTTCATGCTCAGCTTCCAATACTGGCTGGGCGGTTCGCCGGAGAACCTGGAAAACTTCTTCCTGATGCTGGCCGACCGCTACGTGATCACCGACAAGCCGATCGAGGGCGCACCCCAAACCGAAGCCCTGGACTACGAAGAGCCCGTCACCTACCCCGACATGGGCATCTGGCACCCCATGGCCCCGGCGATGTTCGAGGACATCAAGGAATACCTCAACTGGTATGCCTCTCGGCGGGATATTTCCGACGACCTGAAGGATCCCCTGGCCCCCACCATTGGCCTGGTGCTGCAACGGACGCACCTCGTCACCGGAGACGAAGCCCACTACGTCGCCATGGTTCAGGAATTTGAGTACCTGGGCGCGAAGGTGATCCCCGTGTTTGCGGGCGGGTTGGATTTCTCTAAGCCCGTGGATGCCTACTTCTTTGACCCCGTTGATACCTCGAAGGCCATCGTGGATGCGGTGGTGTCCCTCACCGGGTTTGCCCTGGTGGGTGGCCCCGCTCGCCAGGATCACCCCAAGGCGATCGAAACCCTGAAGCGGCTGAACCGTCCCTATATGGTGGCCCTGCCCCTGGTGTTCCAAACCACCGAAGAATGGGAAGGCAGCGACCTGGGCCTGCACCCGATTCAGGTGGCGCTACAGATGGCCATTCCTGAACTGGATGGGGCGATCGAACCCATTGTGCTGTCGGGTCGCGACGGCCTGACCGGGCGGGCGATCTCCCTCCAAGACCGGATTGAATCCATCACCCAGCGGGCGATGAAGTGGGCCAACCTGCGCCGCAAGCCCAAGGTCGATAAAAAACTGGCCATCACCATCTTCAGCTTCCCGCCGGATAAGGGCAATGTGGGTACCGCCGCCTATCTGGATGTGTTCGGATCCATCT
The DNA here is from genome assembly GCA_035285305.1 of Leptolyngbya sp. Lineage (GTDB taxonomy): Bacteria > Cyanobacteriota > Cyanobacteriia > Phormidesmidales > Phormidesmidaceae > Nodosilinea. The sequence continues at coordinate 12,862 of JAYKHF010000045.1, read as the reverse complement.
ATAAGGTGCTGGAGGCGATGAAGCAGAACGGCTACGACGTGCAGGATCTGCCGGAATCCCCCGAAGCGCTACTCCAGGAAGTGATCCACGATGCCCAGGCCCAGTACAGCAGCCCCGAACTGAACGTGGCCTACCGGATGCCCGTCCGCGAATACCAAGCCCTCACCCCCTACGCCGAGCGCCTAGAGGAAAACTGGGGGCCAGCACCGGGGCACCTGAACACCGACGGCGAGAATATGCTGGTCTACGGTAAAGCCTTCGGCAACGTGTTCATCGGCGTACAGCCCACCTTCGGCTACGAGGGCGACCCGATGCGGCTGCTGTTCTCCCGTTCCGCCAGCCCCCACCACGGCTTTGCCGCCTACTACACCTTCCTCAACAAAATCTGGGGCGCGGATGCGGTGCTGCACTTTGGCACCCACGGATCCCTAGAGTTCATGCCCGGTAAGCAGATGGGCATGTCGGGCACCTGCTACCCCGACAACCTGATCGGCAGCATCCCCAACCTCTACTACTACGCCGCCAACAACCCCTCCGAGGCCACTATCGCTAAGCGTCGGGGCTACGCCGAAACCATCAGCTACCTCACCCCCCCCGCCGAAAATGCGGGCCTGTACAAGGGGCTGAAGGAACTGAGCGAACTGATCGGATCCTACCAGGGCAACAAGGAAAGCGGTCGGGCGGTGCAGATCGTCAACGCCATCATCGAAACGGCGCGGGTCTGCAACCTGGATAAGGACGTGGAACTGCCGGAGGGCGATTCTGGTGATCTGTCGGCGGAAGATCGGGATGCGCTGGTGGGCAAGATCTACATCAAACTGATGGAAATCGAGTCTCGCCTGCTGCCCTGCGGCCTGCATGTGGTCGGCAAGCCCCCCAGCGCCGAGGAAGCCATCGCCACCCTGGTCAACATCGCTGGCCTAGATCGCGAAGAGGACGGCATCATGAGCCTTCAGCGGATCATCGCCGACAGCCTAGGCCGCGACATTGAGGAAATCTACCGCAACAGCGATCGGGGCGTGCTCGCCGATGTGCAACTGCTCTACGACATCAACCAGGGTGTCCGCGCCGCCGTCGCCGCCCTCGTCCACGAGCAGATCGACGCCGAGGGCCGCGTGTCCATGGTGTCTCGGCTCAACTTCTTCAACATTGGCCGCAAGGAACCCTGGATTAAGGCCCTTCATGAGGCGGGCTACACCAATGTCAACGCCGACGCCATCAAACCCCTGATGGAGTACCTGGAGTTCTGCCTAGAGCAGGTCTGCGCCGACAATGAACTGGGCGGTCTGCTGCAGGCCCTGGAAGGCGAGTACATTCTCCCCGGCCCCGGTGGCGACCCCATCCGCAACCCGGAAGTGCTGCCCACGGGTAAGAACATCCACGCCCTCGATCCCCAGTCCATCCCCACCACCGCCGCCGTGCAGTCGGCCAAAATTGTGGTGGATCGCCTGCTGGAGCGGCAGCGCCAGGAAAACGGCGGCCACTACCCCGAAACCATCGCCACCGTGCTGTGGGGCACCGACAACATCAAGACCTACGGCGAATCCCTGGCCCAAATGCTGTGGTTCGTCGGCGTTAAGCCCCTGCCCGACTCCCTCGGTCGGGTCAACAAGCTGGAGCTCATTCCCCTAGAGGAACTGGGTCGGCCCCGGGTAGATATCGTGGTCAACTGCTCCGGCGTGTTCCGCGACCTGTTTATCAACCAAATGGCTCTGCTAGATCGCGCCGTGAAAATGGCCGCCGAAGCCGACGAGCCCCTGGAGATGAACTTCGTCCGCAAGCACGCCCTGCAACAGGCCGAGGAAATGGGTCTCTCGGTGCGCGAAGCCGCCACCCGGATCTTCTCCAACGCCTCCGGGTCCTACTCCTCCAACATCAACCTGGCGGTGGAAAATAGCACCTGGGAAAACGAAGCCGAACTCCAGGAAATGTACCTGAAGCGCAAGTCCTTTGCCTTCAACTCCGACAACCCTGGGGTGATGGACAGCAATCGAGGTCTGTTCGAGTCGGCCCTGAAGACGGCGGATGCCACCTTCCAAAACCTGGATTCCTCGGAGATTTCCCTCACCGATGTGTCCCACTACTTCGATTCCGACCCCACCAAACTGGTGGCCAGTCTGCGCGACGACGGCAAGGCTCCAGCCTCCTACATCGCCGACACCACCACCGCCAATGCCCAGGTACGCACCCTGTCGGAAACCGTCCGCCTAGATGCCCGCACCAAAATGCTCAACCCTAAGTGGTACGAAGGGATGCTCTCCCACGGCTACGAAGGGGTGCGGGAACTCTCCAAGCGCTTGGTCAACACCATGGGCTGGTCGGCCACAGCGGGCGCGGTGGATAACTGGGTCTACGAAGACGTGAACACCACCTTCATCCAAGATGAGGAAATGTGCAAGCGCCTGATGGATCTCAACCCCAACTCCTTCCGCCGCATGGTCTCCACCCTGTTGGAAGTGAACGGACGCGGCTACTGGGAAACCAGCGACGAAAACCTGGAACGCTTGCAAGAGCTGTACCAGGAAGTAGAAGACCGCATCGAAGGTGTTGAGTAGGTCTTCAAGGTTGCATAACCCTTGAAAAAGGGTTAACTCAGGGCTCTTCCGGGTTCAGGGCCCTGAGTTCGGGATCAGGTCAGCGGCCCGATGCCCGGTCGGCCCACCCTGCGGGAAGCCGGAAACGGGTTTCTAGCGATTGAATATATCTGCAACCCTAAAATTTAACCCTGACAAACCACTAGGATTCGGTCACGGCGTTGATCTGCCCTGTGACGGTGACGATGGCCTGGGTAATACGGCGCAGTTGATCCGGCTCGATAATATAGGGTGGCATGGTGTAGATCAGTCGCCCAAAGGGCCGCAGCCACACCCCCTGCTGCACAAACTGGGGCTGCACCACCGCCATATCCACGGGCTGATGTAGTTCCACCACACCAATGGCCCCCAGCACCCGCACCTCTTTTACGGCGGGCAAGGATCGGCAGGGCGCAAGGTCTTGCTGCAGTTGGGCTTCGATGCGGTGAACTTGCCCCACCCAGTCGCCGCTATCCAGCAGGCCCAGACTGGCCAGGGCCACGGCACAGGCGAGGGGATTGGCCATAAAGGTTGGCCCGTGCATGAACACGCCTGCCTCGCCCTGGGCAAAGGTTTGGCTAATTTCCGTGGTTACGAGGGTGGCCGCGAGGGACATAAATCCTCCGGTCAAGGCCTTACCCAGGCACATCAAGTCGGGGGCCACCTGGGCATAGTCACAGGCAAAGCGCTTGCCCGTGCGGCCAAAGCCCGTGGCAATTTCGTCCAAAATTAGCAGTACCCCATACTGATCGCACAGTTCTCGGGCTCGTTTCACGTACTGCGGACTGTAGAACCGCATTCCCCCCGCCCCCTGCACCACGGGTTCAAAAATCGCGGCAGCGAGTTCCTGGTGATGGGCTTCTAAAATGGCCGCAAAACTAGCGATATCCTGATCCTGCCAGTCGCCATCAAAGGGAATTTGCGGCGCATCCGCGAAATACTGCTCCACCAAACTCTGGCGAAAGAGGTGATGCATCCCGTTCACTGGATCGCACACCGCCATGGCCGCAAAGGTATCGCCGTGGTAGCCGTTGCGGAGGGTTAAAAAATGCTGTTTTTGCGGCTGGCCCTGGTTGTACCAATACTGGATGGCCATTTTCATCGCCACCTCCACCGCCACCGAGCCCGAATCGCAGAAAAAGACATGCTGAAGCGGGGCTGGCGTTAGATCCACCAGTTTGTGGGCCAACTGCACGGCGGGCTGATGGGTCAAGCCCCCAAACATGACATGGCTCATCCGTCCCATCTGGTCAATGGCGGCCTGGTTCAACTGGGGGTGGTTATAGCCATGGATGCAGGTCCACCAGGAGGACATGCCATCCACCAACCGCTCCCCGGTTTCGAGGTCGAGGTAAACGCCCTGGGCCGAACGCACCGGAAAGGTTGGCCCAGGGTTGGGCATGGGCGCGTAGGGATGCCACACATGCTGACGATCCAGCGCCATCAGGCGATCCGTAGGCAGAAATTCCATCCGGTTGTTCTTTCCGCTACCGCGACTGAACGATACACAACGATGATCAAGCCATCCCCCGGCCCTCGCCGTCCTCGGTCAGGGCTAGGTCAGGGCTAGGTCAGGGCTAGGGTGACAAGGCCTGGTCGCTCGGGCGTTTGGGGAGAGGCCTTTCCTCACTTCAAATGGTACGCTGAGATGAGATCTGTGCCCACCCTAGCCCTTGCTGGCCAGCAATTCTCAGCATGACTAGGCTGGCGAATAAAATACCGCTCAGGGCGAACGGCCAATTTGCCAAAATGAGAATTGCGACTTGCTGGCGACCTTGGCAAACCGATTGCCTGCCACTGATTTCCTGTTATTGCCCCACCAGCCCGATGATCCTGATCCCGTGGCCTTGCCCATGATTTGCCATATTGATTCGCCATATTGATTTGCTATGCTGATTCGCAAATTGTTTGACTGCCCGGAGTTTATCGCCGGAGATGGCACCCGTCTGCGGGAATTGCTGCATCCCGACAAGCAAGCCATCGACCTGCGCTACAGTTTGGCCCATGCCATCGTGCCCGTGGGCCAGGTGTCTACCCCCCACGCCCTGACCACCTCCGAGGTGTACTATATCCTCTCTGGCCGAGGCGAAATGCACATCAATGACGAGGTCAACGCCGTCGAGCCGGGGGACGCGGTCTACATTCCGCCCCAGGCCCGCCAGTACATCCGCAACCTGGGCGAAGAACCGCTGGTCTTTATCTGTCTCGTCGATCCGGCTTGGCGCAAGGAAGACGAAACCATCTTTAGCTAGCCCCCGATTTAGCTAGCCCCCGATCCGGCCCCGGGCCATCACCGCAGGCAGGTATTCGGAATCGGGGCAGTGTAGAGCTTGACCCGGTGATCGCTGCCGCCGCTGACCACGAGCAGGCGACGGTCTCGGATCACCACATCCACCGCGTCAATGGCCTGACGGGATTGGCCCAGGCGACGTTCGTTGACCAGGGATCCATCGGTCTGGATTTCCCACAGCTTGATCTGACCATCGGCCCCACCACTGACGAGGGCACAGCCACTTTCCGTCAGGGCGAGGGCACGCACGGACTCGCCCCCGTGGCCATCGGCCCAGGTGGAGACCGGACGGCAGGATTCCGTCGGGGTGCCAGAGATCAGGCAGGTGCGCAGATCCCACAGACTGATGCGCCCTTGGTTGTCGGCCACGGCGAGGCGATGGGGTTGCTGGCTGGCGATGGCCAGACTGGTGATGTAGTCTTGGTCGCCCCCCCGAGGGAGGTAGGGGAAGGGTAGGATTCGATCCTGCGCCCAGTCCCACAGGACGATACGGTTGAAGCGGCCCCCCACCAGCACTTGGCCACCGGGTGCCAGGGCCAGGGTTTGGACGGCAAACCCCGCATCCGCACCCTGCGCGGGCCGCAGGGTGCCCCTGGGGAGACCCGACAAATCCCAGCGCCGCAGGGCACCGCTGCCGTAGCCGGTGAACAGGGTTTGGGCATCGGCGGTGAATTGGAGGTCAAACACCCGATCACCGAGGGCATGGCCCAGCACCAGGGGCGGCTCGGGCACCCGCAAACTGAGGATTTCAGTGGATCCATTTTCATAGCCCACGGCAATGGCATCGTTGCCCACGGGGCGATAGCGGGCCACCCGAATGGCTTTGTCAGCCCGTACCGGACGCTGCCAGCGCCGCAGATGGTTTCCCTCCAGCCGCCAGCGCCGTACGGTTTGGTCCTCCGAGGCACTGAGGACTTCCGAGGCACGGCCATCGAAACGCACCATATTGACGGGGCCTCGATGGCTGGGGGGCGTGAGCGGCAACAGCACCGCCAGGGCCAACAGCCCTCCTAGGCCCAACAGTTGGAGCGCCCAGGGCAACCGGGGGCGGGCGCGTACCGTGACGGTGTGGTAGGCAGGCTCTAGGGGAATTTGGGTATCAGGACGCTGGGCCGACAGCCGCAACAGGTGGGTGCGCGTCCAGCCCAGCCAGGGCCGAGCCACCGCCACCGGAAGGGTGATCGGCAGCACGGCCCCGATGGGTAAGGACAGCGGTTCTTCGGGCAGGATCACCCGATCCCCCGCCCCTAGGGGGCGAATTTGGGTCTCATCCTCCTCAAACCAGCCGAGGTGGATGCGTTCCACCACGGGGGTAAGCGTCTGGACGAGGTTGCTTTGATTGTGGAACGTCAGGCCAATCACCGCCGTTTTGGATCCGGGGGTCACGGCGGAGCGGGCGGGGGCCGATGGGGATGAATCCGATGGGCTCTGCCCCTGGAACACCGCCATCGCCGCCATCGGTAGGCTCAGCCAAGATTCCTCCGGGGGTTGGCCCTCGGCCCCACGGGCCTGGGGGTCACGGCGGAGCGGCTTGGGCGGTGGATAGTGCACCACGGGGGTAGTGAGGTTCACCGTCACGGCCCCCGCTGGCAACACCGTGATCTGACTGGAGATCCGTTGGCTGACGAGGGCGGTGACACGGGCCTCTAGGTCAAAGGGGTAAACCTGGCTGGGGGCATCCAGGGGCGATCCAATCTGGCCTAAAAAGGTGGTCATGACCTCCCCCTGGGCGGGCACCTCCAGGCGACGCTCCTGGCCATCCGTGAGCCATTCGGGGGGCAATCCCTGCACCGCTAGGTTGATCCGCAGGGTGCTGCGGTTGGGGTTATACAGCCGCACGGGGATCTCCAGCCGCGCCTGGGGCACCGCCACCAATTGGGGGGTCAAAATGTCGATCTGGGGCGGAATAATGCCGCTGCCCTCAATCACCAGGTTCAACACCTGGCGATCCTCCTGGCGCAGTTCCACGGAAAACACCCGCACCGTCAGGGTCATCGACCCCACAAAGCCACCCCGCACCGGCGGTACATCCAGCACCGTCACCCAAAATTCTGTGCGGTCTCCCGGCGGAATTTTGGCCGATACATCGGGCGCTTGCTGATACCAGGTTCGACCGGCCTCGGCCTCTACCCCCGCCGCCAAGACCTCAAGCTGAAAGGTGGCAAAGCTATCGCTCTGGTTGACCACCTGCACCGAAAAGCTAGGTGGCGTCTGCCCCGGCTTGAAGTACAGCACCAGGGGCGTAATCTGAGTGGTGAGCAGTGGAGCCATAGAGAAATTCACCGGGGACGGAATAACCAGCCTAGGGCTTAGCCGAGGCGATCGTAGATGGTGTCTAGGGAAGAGACCGAGGCGGCGGCGGCGGTCGTGTCTGGCACCATCGCCATGGCCCATTGACGGCGTTGCCAAGCCAGATGCAACAGGTTTATCCCCAGTTCTTGCGCATTGCGTAGGCTGTCGCGGGGCATAAACTGAGTTTTGGGGCCACCCCATAGTCCGGTCAAATCACCCACCACCACCACCACCCCACCCCAGTTAAACAGGGCGAGGGGCTGCTGGTGAATCACCAGGTTTTGGCTAAAGGTAAAGGGCTGCTGTCGCAGGGGATGATGGGGCGTCAGGCGTCCCGCCAGGGGCCAATCAGGGGGGTGTTCTGCCGCTGGGTTCACGGGATCGGGCTGGGCAGGCGGCGGGGAGGGCCTAGCCCAGACGGCTAGGGCGGGCAGGTGCTGGGCCAGTTCTAGGGCAAGGCAGCGTTCTAGCTCAGCCTCCTCGTTGCACAGGGTGGCAAACATCGCCGCATCGACCACCGTGGACGAGGCCGACAACACCTTCATGACATCCGCCCAGATCTGAACGATTTCCGTGAGGGCGGTCTCGGTGGTGGGCACTTCCACCAAGAGCGTCCCGCCCCCCTGTTCGTAGGCACGGAGCAGGTCGATCTCCTCCTCATCCAACCCCTGGGCCTCGGCATAGGTCAAGTGCAGCAGGTCGTAATGGTGGATATCCGCCGCCGTCAGCGCTAATCCCTGGCGCAATCCCAGGGGCACCGGATGCACCGATCCCCCCAGGGTGGGATAGAGCCCCGGCAGGGCCGTCACCAAGCCCTGAAGCGCCACCTCTAACGCCGCCTTGGTTTGGGCGGTGAGGGTGAGGTAGCCCAGGGTGAGCAGGCCCTGGGGTCGGGCCTGGGCCAGGGGACGATAGCGCCAGTCCAACTCGTTGGCAGCGGGGTTAAATCCATTCTGGGGCAGGGTAATCGGGGCATCCCCCGGCAGCAGCACCAGGCGACACAGCTCAATTTCGCCCTCCCCAGGCGGCGAGTTTTTTTCCTCCAGCCGGAAGGTTTCCTGCACCACATGGGTTCCCTCCCGGGCCTCCAACTGGTCAGGATCCACAAACTTCAGCACCAGATAGACCAGTAGCGGATCCGTCGTCGGCTGGGCGGCGATGCGATAGGTGACCGGATGGGGCACCACAATCGGGTTCCCCTGGGCATCCATGGCCACCCCGGGCTGCACCTGCAACCAGCGCCCATCTCGATAGGCATTCGCCACCTGGGCCGGAGCCACCGTCGGGCACACCCCCAACCCGCTGACCACCCCCCCCTGGTGAAAGGCCTGGAAATGTAAATTCTGCCGCTGCCGATGGTACTGGTGGGCAACCTGCCACCGTTCGGCGGTCACCAGTAAGCCATCGCTGACTTGGAGGCGTTGGAGGGGATGGCGGGGGGGTGGGGGAAGCATGGGGGGTCGGGGGTCGGGGGTCGGGAGTCGGGAGTCGGACGGGTAGGGGGTGGGGCGGGTAGGGGCGGGGTCTCCCCGCCCGCCCCCAGGAGGAGGCATGGGCGGGGCGGATTTTTCCATCGAACCCAAGGTCTAGGGCGGGGGCTCGATGATCAGATCGTAGGTGCAGAAGGCGGGTTTTTCCTGGCGAATGATCTGGTGAACCAGGGCAACCTCGATGGTGTGATGGGGATCGGGGCGCAGGTGAATCGCAAAATGGAAGGGCTGGCCACCGCCGAGGCTAGCGTCTTCCCCCAGGCAAGCCTCACCGAGGATCAGCCCCTGGCTGAAGCTTTCATGGATGCCGATGTGCTTGGCGGATTCCGCCGTCAGGTGATCGTCTAGGGGGAGCCCGGTGGCCAGGTGGAGGTAAAACCGGAGGCCGCGTCGGGTTCCGCGCCAGCGGTAGATTTGCAGGGCATGGCGAATCAAAAACCGCTGGCGGCGAGGATCGAGGGGAACATCGAAGTTCCAGCCCACCCAGTGGGTCAAAAACGGCAGCAGGGCCTGGGGGGCTGTGAGGGGATCCAGGTAGGCCCAGAGGCTATCCAGGCTGTTCACCGCTGGCTCGAAGGTTTGTTCAAAGATCTTCAAGAAGCGGCCCACAAAGTCAAGGTCCCGGTACAGGTCGGGCAAAAAGTCTAAATAGAGGCTGCGCGGGCGTAGATACACCTGAAAGTCCCGATGTTCTAAGGTGCGTCCGCCGGTGCTGGGGTTGAGGCTGAGCACCGTCAGACGGCCTCGGTAATCGAGCCGGAGGGGCAGTTGGTCGGCGGGGTAGGCCTGCTCTAAATAATCGGCGGGCAGATGGAAATAGAGCACCGCCTCTAGGGTTTGCCCCGGTCGCACCTCAGACCCCTCGGCCCGAAATTGGCACCAATCCGCCGGAAAATCCCCCTGTACCTGGTACTGAAGTTGAAGGGGCTGGCGGCTTTGGTTCTGGACTTGAATCACCAGTTCGCTCGATTCACCGGGATAGATCACCAGGCTTGGCAGGCTTGGAGCAAGGCTTTCCCGAGACCGAGGAGCCGTTAACCCCTGGGCCAATTCTCCCCCGCTCGGCATCGCCTCAGGCACCTGCATCGGCGTCAGGACCAGGCTGATGTCGGTGGTGGATCGGGCTTGGGTCATCGGGGGAACAGGGCGAGATGGGGTAGGAGCAAGCTGGGCATCATAGGAGGCTAATAATGTGGGTAGCGCGGAGGGCGGTGTCGGCCCAGGAACAAATTAGCCCCTGGGGGCCGGGGTCAATCCTGTTGTTGGGGGCCAGGGTGCGCGTCCACTGGTCGCCGTCGCGCCGAATTTCAAACAGCAGCACGGTTCCCAGGTAGCGAACGCCCTCATGGCTCTGCACCAGGCTAATGATATCGGAGGGATAGAGCGGCGCACCAAAGGGCCAGCCGTTGCCGTTGGGGCCGCCCGTCAGCGGGTTGAGGAAGCGATAGAGGGCACTGCGCAGGCGGTGGAGGGTTTGGGTTTGGGCCTGGGGATTCCTGTGTTCTGGGGCAAGGCCCACTTCGATCTGCACCGCCACCCCCACATAGTCGGGTTCCCGCAGGGCCACTTGAACGCCCAGCAGTCGGCGTTCGTCCAGGTAGGCCAAGATTTGCTGGCGCAGGGGCAGGGTGAGGGCGAGGGCGTCGGGGTGCAACCCCACCTCCCGATCAATGCCCTCAGTGTTGGCCTGGGGCACCACGAGGACATCCACCAAGCCAGGGGTGGTGCTGGGCGGGCAGAGGGTGCGGGCCACCGATCCCTGGCCAGCTTGTTGGGTCAGGGCTTCAAAATCCTCCGGGGTCACGGCTCGATCCCGGGTTCGCAGGAGACGCGGCACCCGCAGCACGGCGTCTTCTAGGCATTCCGCATCGGCCCCGTGGCGGGCGGGGATATGGTTCGTCACTTGGGCCACATAGGGCACGGCGGTTTTGACCACCCGCAGGGTGTGGCGCTGCACATTCCCCCGTCTGCCGCCGCCGGTGCGGTAGGAGACCATTTTGAACACCGCCCCCCGGGGGGGCACTGCGCCATACTGACGATCTAGGGTACTGGCCTGGGGCGGGGTTTGGGCCGTCGTCTGGGCGGTTTCGCGGGTTTGGTGGCGAGATCGTTCGTAGGTGATGGCCTGAAGCTGGCTGGGCTCGCGAATCAGCGGGCCAAACTGCAACCGCCCAGTCACCGAATCTAGGACGTAGTGATAGTCGTTGGGGCCAGAGTCGGCGAAGTCGCTCACCTCCTGCCAAAGCTGGGGTAGGCCATCGGGGGGCAGCACCAGCAGTTGTTCCCCCGGTTGGCGGGGCAGCACGGGCGGCCCCTGAAGTTGAACCATCTGCCCGGGCTGGCCATCACTTTCCCCCAGCAGTTCCTCATGGATGGTTTGGCACTGGCTGGCATCGATGGTGCCACCGATGGCCCGCACCGCCACCCCCACCAGCCGAGGGGAACGGCTATAGCGGCTTTGGTAGGCCTCCGAATCGGTACACAGGCAGCGTAGCCAGCGGCCTTGATAGGCCCCAAACTGAGCCACCGGGAATTGCTGGGGCAGGTGCAACACCACATCGGCGGTGTGGAGGGCGTTGCCGCCCCCCAGTTCGTGGAAGCTGAAGCCACGGGTGTGGTCGTCCCCTTCCGCCAGCAAAATCGGCACCCACTGCTGGCCATTCCAGGCTTCCCAGCGGCGGGGCGGATGGTCGGGGTTGATGCCCGTGGAGGTGGCCGCTTCGCCAGACAGCGTCAGGGCCAAAACGTTGCCCTCGGTGGGTTGTGCCCCATCCAGCACCAGGTAGAAACTGTTGCCGGGGCGGGGTTGCTCGTTGAAAATGTTCTGCTCGCGCCCCTCCCAGCGCCCGTCCGACTGCCTGGTCCACAAATTCGCAAAGGGGTTGGTCAACAGGCTGGGCTGGAGGTCATCCCGGTCGGCGGTCAGCAGGTGCGCAATTTCCGGCAACCCAATGGCCAGGGGGCGGTCGGTGCTGAAAATGACGGCCTCGTCGGTTTCCGTGCGTTCCGTGGCCACCTCCACCCCCGCCGGAATGTGGTAAACCTGGGGCAAGCTGGCCGCCAAATAGAACGTCACCTCGGTGTGGGCCGGGGCCGGAGGCTGAAGCCGCACCCCCAGCATCTCCAAAAAGGCCACATAGTTCCGGCGGGGCACCTGGTTAAACCGCATCAACATCTGATCGGTTAACCAAGCAAACAATTCCACCATCGTCACCCCAGGATCGCTGGGGTTGTAGTTTGTCCACTCGGGGCAATAGCGGGGAATGCGCAGCAGGCACTCATCCACCAAGTCTTGGTAGGCCCGGTCATCCAGGTTGGACTTCGGGAGTTGGGGCAAAAAATTAAACTCCATGGGAATCCCTCGCTATTCTGGCGGCATCAAATAAAAGGGATAGACCAGGCTGCGGCGCTGGTGGGTCTCCTTGGCCTGGTAGAGAATCACAATGTTCACCCGTCCGTTTTCTAAATCGGGTTCCGCCAAGACCTGTTCCAGCACAATGCGCGGCTCCCACCGATCCAGGGCCTCCTGCACATGGAGCCGAATCAGCAACAGCGTGTCGGTATTCATCGGGGCAAAGGTCATCTCCGCTAGCCGACAGCCATACTCAGGCCGATAGACCCGCTCCCCAATCCGCGTCTGCAACAGCAGCCGAATCGACTCCATCAGGTTTTGTTCCCCTGCACTCAGGGAAAAGCCCCCCTGTACCGTCGTCCGCACCGGGAACGCCCATCCCCGCCCCACGTGGGCCGCTGGTGCGGTCTCGTGAAATGCTCTCGGCATGTTGAAACGCTACCCCTCTCCTCACGCTGCCGCTACCATAGCCGGTCTCCCGAGGATTCAATATTCGCCAAAGGTCGAACCATTGGGATGGATAGGCCTAGACGCCTGGGATCGCGCCCATCCAGGCAACTGGTCACAGGGGCGCGATGGTCAACGCCTGGGTATCCCATTCTGCGAGTTGATCGAGGAGGGCGAGGGTGGCGGCGGCTTCGTCGGGGTCGATGCGGTTGAGGGCAAAACCGACATGCACCAGTACCCATTCCCCCACGCAGCTTTCGAGGGGATGATCGTCATCCACAATGCAGGCAATATTGACCGGACGCCGCACACCACTGATATCCACAATGGCGAGTTGGTTGACGGGGTCGCTGATGGATTGAATTTGTCCGGGAATACCTAGGCACATGGTTCTTGAGGGTGAGGGTTTGAGGGTGAG